>DAIUEP010000042.1:0-25226 GCA_036845065.1 Xanthobacteraceae bacterium
TGTTCTCGCGCGTGTAGTTCTGCGGCCCGCTGGTCAGGTTGCGCATGTAGCCGATGTGCGAGTGGGCATCGACCAGCGCCGGAATGACGGTTTTGCCGGTGAGGTCGATGCGGGCCGCGCCCGCAGGAGCGCGCAGCTCGCCGCGGCGGCCGACCGCGGTGATGCGGCCGGCCTCGATCACGAAGGCGGAGTCCTCGATCGGCGTGCCGCCATCGCCGGTGATCAGCCGAGCGCCCTCGAACACGGTGGCGGTCTGCGCGCTCGTGTCGGAGGTGCCGGCAAGGACCAGCGACAGCGCTCCCGCGACCAGGAGAGCAAGGGACAGGCGCTTGGCTCGCTGCATGGCAGCCTCCTGCGAGTTCGTCAGACCGATCGCGACGATAGTCGCGTGAGCGGGCGAGCTACTTGGCTTCCTCGACCCGGGTGTTGGTCGCAGGTCCGTTGCCGATGAGAATGATGGTCGTGTCCTCATCGGCCTTGGCGCCGTCCCAATGCACGCCCTTGGCAAAGTGCGTGACGAAGGTGCCGGCCTTCATCGGGACGGTGAGGTTGTCTGGGTCGAACTTGTTGCCGGTGCCGACCCACCAGGTGCCGTCAAGCACATAGATGTAGCGGTCGTTGGGATGGAAATGCGGGCGGCTGAAGTTGCCCTTCTTCCAGGTGAGCATCTGCACATAGAGACCCTCTTTCGTCGGGTCGCCGGCAAGGGTCACGGTCTTGTTAGGGCCGTTGTCCTTCCACTCGATCTGGTCGGGCAGCCTGATGGTTGCGGCCGACGGATCGCCACCGGCCCACGGGCCGGCCACTTTCGGGATCTCGATATTGGTGGCGGGGCCGATGCCGGTGATCAGATAGGCGCCGGTCTCTTCCTTGGTGCCATCCCAGTGCACCTTGTTGGCATGGTCGACCATGAACGTGCCCTTCGGCACGCGGGTGGCGTGCGCGGGGTCGACGATCGCGCCGGTGCCTCGCCAGGCGGCGCCTGCGATCACCGTGATGAAGCGGTCGTTGGGATGATGGTGAGCGTTGCCGAAGCGGCCGGCTTTGAACTTGTTGATGTTGATGTAGAGGCTGCCGGGCTTGTTCGGGTCACCCTGGAGAATGACCTGGTTGGTAGCGGCCTGGTCGGTCGGATCGCGCCATTTGAACTGGTCGGGCGTCTGGAACGTGACCGCAGCAGGGTTGAGCTCGACGGCTTGCGCCAGAGTCGAGAGGCTCAGGACCAATGCCACCGCGGTGAGGGTGGCGCCAAATCCGATGCGACCTGTCATCGTTTCCTCCTCGGGTTAAGCCGGCTGGCATCGAGGGCCGACGCCGCCGTTTGCGTGCATGGTAGTGAAGCGACGGCCCTGGTGGAAGGGCGGCGGTGGCCCTGTCGCTTTTTTGATCGGGCGGCTGCCCATGCCGGTCGCCGGGGGGGATCGGCCTGTGCTACCGTTGCTCCAATATAAGAGTTGTCCCGGGAGAAAACGGCGAGGAGCATTGGCAATGAGCAGGACCAAAGGTTTGTTTTCGAGCGTCGCAGCGATTGCGATTGCGGCGTTCCTGGCGGGCGCGCCAGCGAGACTGGATGCCCAGCAGGGCGCACCGGTCAGCATCGGCACCACCGACCTGGGCGGCGTCGTCAGCGGACCAAAGGGTCCGGAAGCTGGCGTGTGGGTGATCGCGGAAACGACCGACCTTCCCACCAAAATGGCCAAGATCGTGGTCACCGACGACCAGGGCCGCTACGTGCTGCCCGATCTGCCGAAGGCCAAATACAGCGTCTGGGTACGCGGCTACGGGCTCGTTGACTCGGCCAAGGTGCAGACCGAGCCCGGCAAAATCCTCAACCTCACGGCCGTCCCGGCACCGAACGAGGCGGCGGCCGCCGAGTATTATCCCCCCATCTACTGGCTTTCGATGGCCAAGATGCCGGACAAGAGTGAGTTCCCCGGAACCGGTCACAACGGCAACGGCATCAACGAGAAGATGGCCAGCCAGACCCAGTTCCTGCGCGAGTTCAAGACCGACGGCTGCTTCCACTGTCACTCCGTCGGTAACAAGGCGACCCGTACTGTCCCGGAAGCGCTGGGCAAGTTCAGCTCCGGCTACGAGGCATGGACCCGCCGAATTCAGTCCGGCCAGGCCAGCAAGGACATGGTCGAGACCATCGAGCGGTTCGGCACCGAGCGCGGCTTGAAGATCCTCGGCGACTGGACCGACCGCATCGCCAAGGGCGAGTTGCCCGCCCACAAGCCGCCGCGCCCGCAAGGTGCGGAGCGCAATGTCGTCATCACGGTCTGGGACTGGTCCGGCCCCAAGACCTATCTCCACGATGAGGTCGCCACCGACAAGCGCAATCCCACGATCAATGCCAACGGTCCGCTCTACGGCGCGACCGAGAACAGCACCGACTTCATCCCGATCCTCGATCCGGTCAAGCACACCGCCACGACGATCAAGCTCCCGGTCAAAGACCCGAAGACCCCGTCAGCGATCAACAACCAGATGCTGGCGCCATCGGCCTACTGGGGCGACGAGAAGCTGTGGGACAGTCAGACCATCCCGCATAGCCTGATGCTGGATGAGAAAGCGCGGGTGTGGTTCGCGGCCAGAAGCCGGCACCCGAACAACAATCCCGATTTCTGCAAGAAGGGATCGGACCATCCGTCTGCCAAGCTATGGCCGATCGAGCGGTCGAACCGTGGCGTCACCATGCTCGACCCCAACAACGGCAACAAGTTTACACTGGTGGACACCTGCTTCCCCACCCATCACGTGCAGTTCGGCTTTGACGCCAACCGCACGCTCTGGGCGAGCTCCGGCGGCGCCGGCGCCGAGGTGCTCGGATGGGTCAACACCAAGGTGCTCGAAGAGACCGGTGACGAGGCAAAGGCGCAAGGCTGGACTGCGTTCGTCCTCGATACCAACGGCAACGGCAAGCGCGACGAAGGCTACGTCGAGCCCAACCAGCCGGTCGATCCGAGCAAGGACAAGCGCATCCGCGTCGGCTTCTATTCGATCTCGCCGTCACCGGCCGACGGCTCGATCTGGGGCACCGTGACCGGCTATCCCGGGTCGGTCGTGCGGGTGAACCCCGGCTCGAACCCCCCCGCAACGGCGCTCGCCGAAATCTATGAAGTGCCGCTGCCAGGATACTCGCCGCGCGGCGGCGATATCGACAGCCAGGGCGTCACCTGGTCGGCGCTGGCGAGCGGACACCTCGGCGCCTTCGATCGCCGCAAGTGCAAGGGCCCGCTCAACGGACCGACCGCGACCGGCAAGCACTGCCCCGAGGGCTGGACGCTCCACCGGCTGCCGGGCCCGCAGCTCGGCAATGTCAATGACGACGGCAGCGGCGAGACGCCGTACTACGCCTGGGTCGACCAGCACGACACGCTCGGGCTCGGCAAGGACGTGCCGATTGCCACCGGCAACCAGAACGACTCCCTGATCGCGCTCAAGGATGGCAAGATGGTCAACATGATCGTGCCCTATCCCATGGGCTTCTGGGCCAAGGGGCTCGATGGCCGCATCGATGATCCCAATGCCGGCTGGAAAGGCCGCGGCGTGTGGTCGAACACCGGCAACCGGACGCCCTTCCATATGGAAGGCGGCAAGGGGACAACGCCCAAGGTCGTGAAATTCCAGATGCGGCCCGACCCGCTGGCGAGATAGCTCGCTCGCTTTACGGTTAAGCGCTCAATCGCCGCAAGTCGGATGCTCCGGCTTGCGGCGAAATGCATTTGTCCAGGCTTTATTCCGTTATAGAGTCCGCCCACCTCGAGGGAGCGGTAGTCATGACTGTCGGATACCAATGCGCGCAATGTTTGACTCGTCATGCCCGCGCTCGCAGCCAAGCTTGCGCAGGCTGCGCAAGCTTGCCTGCGCGGCATCCACGTCTTGAGAGCCGTGCGGCATCGAAGACGTGGATGGCCGGGACAAGCCCGGCCATGACGTGGAGAGTATGTCTACGGATTCTCCTGCTACTCGCCGTTGTCGTCGCGCTGCCGCCGGCGGCGCACGCGCTCACCGGCGAGAAGGCCGAATTCAAGAAGGTCGCGGACGACGTCTACGCTTTCGTCGGCAAGCTCAACGACGCCAATGCGCTCGTGGTGGTGACTGCGCAGGGGGTGGTCGTGGTCGATACCGGCAACAACTCGCCGGAGACACGGATCCTGCAGAACTTTATCAAGTCGGTGACCAGCCAGCCGATCCGCTACGTCATCATCAGCCAGAACCATGGCGACCACGCCGGCGGAACGCCGGCGTTTGCGCCGCCCGCGCATGTGATCGTGCACGAGCGTGTCGCCAAGGACTGGGCCTCCTATAAGCCGTACCAGATCAAGGCCTGGCGCAAGCGCTTCCGCGAGCGCACCGAGGCTCTCAAGGACGTGAGCCCGATCGACTCGGTCGTCAGCTTCAAGGACAGCATGACGCTGCACCTCGGCGGCAAGACCATCGAGCTGATCTATGTCGACGATCCCTACAATCCGGGCGACATCGCGGTGTGGCTGCCCCAGAGCGGCGTGCTGCATGCGGGCTTCGTCGGCTATATCGACCGCCATCCCGACATCCGGCCGGACTACAGCCACGGCACCACCTGGGGCATGCTCCGGCAGCTTGAGGTCGTCAGCGCGCTGCGGCCGAAGGTGATGATCCCCGCGCACGGTCCGCTCGGCGACGTGAAGGACCTGCACGCGCTCACCGACTATCTGCTGCTGGCGCGCCAGAAGGTGCGCAGCATGATGGCCAAGGGCATGCCGCTCGAGGCCATCGTGAAAGACTTTCATATGAACGAATACAAGGGCTGGGATCGCGAGAATCATTTCGAGTGGCTGGCCGAGACGCTCCATCGCGAGCTCCAAAGCATGGGACCGTTGGTGCCCACTATCGTCGAGCAGAAGGTGACCGGCACCATCGCGCGGCTCGAGGAGGAAGGCCGGCGGCTTCTTGTGAAGTCTGCCTCGGGGCCGGATGTGCGGCTTCGCATCGCTTCTGACACCGACATCGACGGCGCCGCCAACGACCGCTCGCAGCTCAAGGTCGGCATGAAGCTCACGGCGACCTATCAGGTGCCGCAGGGCTTCAACGCGGCGCTGGGTTATGACGTGATCGAGATGATCGTGGAGTAGTTGAACTACGGCTAATGACGGCCATCGCCGGGCGCGCTGGCGATGGTACCGACGTCAGCGCACGACGGGCTTTCCATTCATCGAGCGGTGTGACAATCCTTCCAGCGCAACGGGAGGCCACCCATGATCGCTCATCGCTTCAGCCGCCGCGGCATCCTGCGCGGCACCGCGTCGCTTGCCGCGCTCGCCGCAACGGGCCAGTCCATCGCGGCGCCTGCGCAGCGCCTGCCGGCGCGCGGAAACGTCGTCATCCGCAACGCCCATGTGATGACCATGGAGCGCGACACCGGCGATATCGCCAAGGGCGACGTGCATGTGCGCGATGGCGTGATCGTCGCGGTCGGGACCAACGTCAATGCGCCAGGCGCCGTGACCATCAACGGCGCCGACACGATCGTGCTGCCGGGCCTGATCGAGACCCACTGGCACATGTGGAACACGCTCTTGCGCAGCATGTCGGGCGAGAAGCCGGAGACCGGCTATTTCCGCACCACCGCGGTGCTGGGCCAGAAATGCGAGCCGGGCGACCTGTACCAGGGCACGCGGCTCGCGGCGGCCGAGGCGATCAATTCCGGCATCACCTTCGTGCACGACTGGTGCCACAACATCCGCGGCTTCGACTACGCCGAAGCCGACCTGCGGGCGCTGCGCGAGACCGGCATCCGCGCGCGCTTCTCCTATGGCGGCGCCCAGGGCATGCCGAACACGGCGGGGATCAATCTCGGCGACCTCGAGCGGCTGCATCGCGAGTGGGCGAGCTATGCGAACGACGGGCTCATCACACTGGGCCTGGCGTGGCGGGGGATGGGCGGCAACAACCCGTCAACAGCGATCCCGCCTGACATCTATAGGCGTGAGATCGAGGCCGCCCGCAAGCTCGCTCTGCCGATCTCGGTGCATGCCTCGGGCTCGCGGCCGGCGACGGGCCAAGTGAACACGATCTACAAGGCCGATCTCCTGCGCAAGGATATGCAGATCATCCATGCGATCGTGATCACCAAGGACGAGATCGCGGTGGTCAAGGCCGCGGGCGCATCGGTCAGCCTGTCGCCGTTCTCGGAGCTGCGCATCGGCTTCGGCATGCCGCAGACCGGCGAGCTGATCGCCGCCGGCATCCCGGTCGGGCTCTCGGTCGATACCGTCGAGCTCACCGGCAACGCCGACATGTTCGGCATCATGAAGCTCGTGCAGAACGTCGAGAACGGCAAGGCCGAGAACGAGTTCAAGCTCACCGCGCGGCGCGTCCTGGAGCTCGGCACCATCGAGGGCGCGCGCTCGATGGGCATCGACGACAAGGTCGGCTCGCTCAAGCCCGGCAAGCGCGCCGACCTCATCATGGTGTCGACGCGCGACGTCAATCTCGGGGTGTTCACCGATCCGGCGCACATGATCGTGACCGCGGCGCAGCCGTCGAACGTCGATACCGTCATGATCGACGGCCGCATCCTCAAGCGCGGCGGCAAGCTCACCACTCTGAATGCCGCGCAGATCGTGCGCGAGGCCGCCGCCGCCAATATGGCATTGCGCAAGCGCGCGGATTGGTGGTGATCTTGTCAGAGCCCGGCGACTGCGGCTCGGACGACGGGCTGCAGCTCCTGCGCGCCGCGCACCATCATGTCGAGCGCGACATAGAGGATCACCGCGAGCCCGAGGTAGGCGACCCAGCGGTGCCGTTGCAGCAGCCGCGCGATGAGGCTCGCGGCCAACCCCATCAGAGCGATCGACAGCGCCAATCCGAACACCAGCACGATCGGATGCTCGCGCGCGGCGCCCGCGACCGCGAGCACATTGTCGAGAGACATGGTGACGTCAGCGACCACGATCTGCCACGCCGCTGCGGCAAATGTCTTGCGCGACGCACGGCCAGCGATGGTGCCGTCGGCATTGATGTCGTAGTCGGAGAGGGCCTCGACGCCCTCGTTCTCCGCCGCGTGCGAGTTGCGGAGCTCGCGCCACATCTTCCAGCACACCCAGAGCAGCAGGAGACCACCGGCAAGCAGCAGCCCAACGACCTTGAGGAGCTGCGTGGTTACGCCGGCGAACGCGATGCGCAGCACCGTGGCCGCAACCACGCCGACCAGGATGGCCTTGTTCCGTTGGTCCGGTGGCAGTCCCGCGGCGGCGAGCCCGATCACGATCGCGTTGTCGCCGGCGAGAACGAGGTCGATCAGGATCACCTGAGCGAGGGCAGTCAGCACGTCCGGTGAGAAGAGGTGATCCATGGGCGTCCTGGGGCCAAGCGCCCTGCCGCTCAAATGCGGAGATGGCCTGCGCCGTTCCGCTATCGTCCCAGTCCGACATCGCAGCTCTTGGAAAGCTGCCAGAGGGGCCCGGCCTGGCGGTTATCGCAGTTACTTCCGTAAGTCGAAGAGGTAGAGGATCTGCTCGGGGCCGGTGAGCATGCCGGCTCCAAAACCGATCAGCGCCGCGGCGCCGGCGAGGTCCCAGAGCGTGATGCTGTCGACGTGGCGAGGAGAGCGACGCCAATATGCAGTCAGCGACAGCAAGGCGGCGCAGGCGAGCGCCGCAAGGCTCAACGCCGGAAGCACAAGCGGCGAGGGAACAAGCGATGCAAGCAGTACGAGGGGCGCTGCTGCTGCAACCGCGAGCGAAGCCAGCAGGACGAGTGGGTTGAGAACAACTCGAGCGGGCCGATAGGGGCGAGCGGATTGCCAGGGGGTCATCTTGGCGCTCCATCAATGGCGATGAAGCTAATCTAGTGACGGTACCGCACGAACTGTATCCGCAACGATCCCCTGGTAGTTCTACGGTGCGATGCGTCCAAGCCTGATGGCCTGCCGGACCAGCACGGCGACACTCTCGGCCTGCATCTTCTCCATGACTTGGGCGCGGTAGCTTTCCACGGTGCGGATACTGATCTCAAGCTTGGCCGCGATGGCGTGACTGGTGAAGCCGGCGGCGACCAGGTCGAAGATCTCGACTTGCCGCGGGCTCAGCGTGGTGAACTGGCGGGTCAGGGTTTCGGTCGATCGCTGGCGCACCTGCTGCGCGAAGGTGCGCGCAAGACCGCGATTGATGGCGGCGACGAGCTGGACGTCGTCGACCGGCTTCTCGATGAAATCCTCCGCGCCGGCCTTGATGCCGGCGACCGCCATCGGCACGTCGGCGTGGCCGGACATGAGCACGACGGGGATGTCCGCCCCCCGCCGCGACAGCTCGCGAACAAGCTCGATGCCATCCATGCCGGGCATTCGCACGTCGGCCACGATGCAGCCTGATCGTATGCGGTCGAACCCCTCGAGGAAGCGCGTTGCGGAGTCGTAGCTCTCGACGGTGAAGCCGAACACGCCGAGCATCTCGGCGAGCGCGTCCCGTACCGACTGCTGGTCGTCGATGATGAATACGGTCGTCATGACGTCGGCTGTAGCGGCAATGAGAAGCGGAACTCGGTTGCGCCGGGGGCGCCTGAATGCAGCCAGATGCGGCCGCCATGCAATTGCACGATCGAAGCGCAGATCGAAAGGCCGAGGCCGAGGCCGTCCGGCTTTGAGGTGGTGAGGGGCTCGAACAGGCGCGCGGCGAGGGCGGCCTCGATGCCGGGGCCGTTGTCAGCGACCCGAACCTCGATGGCGTCGGGCTCTTCGAGGCGGCGTACCGCAATGCGAACGATGCCATCGGTGCGCCCCACGAGCGCCTCCATGGCATTGCGCACGAGATTGAGGATCACCTGCTGGAGCTGGATGCGGTCGCCATAGAGCGGTGACAGTTCAGTGGGGAGATCAAGCTCGATCTGGATTTTCTTGGCTCTGGCTTCCGCCCGCACCAGGATCAGCGTGTCCTCCAGCATGCCGCGCCAATCAATCGTGCTCACATGCGGATGGCCTCGGCGCAGAAAATCGCGCATGCGTCTCACCACGCCGGCGGCGTGATCGATCTGGGCGACCAGATTGGTGAGGTTGCCGTCGGCGCGTGCATGATCGACATTGGGTGAGCGCAGGAGCTCCTGGATGGTGCGCGCGTGCGCGCGTGCAGCCGTCATCGGCTGGTTGATCTCGTGGGCAAGTGCGGAGGCCATGCCGCTCACCAGCGTGAAGCGGGCCGCCTGCGCCGCCTCTGCCTCTCGCGCCCGCAGCCGCGCCTCGACCTCCTGCATGGCGCTCGCGGCTTGGCGGCGCTCGGTGACCACCACGCCGACCGTCAGTCCGGTCGTGGTCAGGATCAGCATGAGCACCTGGAATTCGGTGAATACATTGGCATCGTAGCCATGCCGGTGCAGCAGCCCGACCAAGCCGAGCTGCGTCAGCGCGAGCGCAAGGCAGGCGCCGTCGAGTCCATGGCGCACCGCGGCCACGACGACGGGAAGGAAGAACAGATAAAAGAACTTGAAGCCTGCCGCGCTCTCGGTTCCAAGAATGAACCACAGCGAGAAGGTCACCAACGCGACATAGAGCACGATCTCGGGCCCCAGCGCGCGGAAAGCACGTGTCGAGAGGTGCGGCGTGCGCAGGACGAGGCGGAGCGTCAGTGGAGTTACGACGGCGATTCCGATGATGTCTCCGACCAGCAGGGGCAGGGCGGCGTACGGGAGGTCGCCAAGATCAAGCTGCGCATCGGCGACCAGCAGCAAAGACACGAACACGGCAACAATGGTCGCTCCCAGCCCCCCGCCGACCAGGAGTATCAGAACATCGCGCAAACGATTGAGGCCGGGATCGAACGCCAGCACCCGTCGAGCCATGACCGTCATGGCGGCATAGCCGACCGTAATGATGCCGGCGATGCCGATGATGATCGGCCACGATAGGCTGCTGCGCAGGACCGCAATTTCGGCAATGACAACGCCGATGAACAGCACCACGCCATGGCGCGCGCCGGCAAACAGCATGAGGGCGAAGAGGGCGCCGAGCCCTGGATTCCAGGGCGTGACCGGCACGCCTTTGTATTCGTGGATGAAGCTTATCCACTCGAGCAACACATAGGCGGCAAGAAAGGCCGCTCCGATCAGGAGGCGCGGGACGCTGGCAACGACACCGGCGACCGGCACGCCATATGTGACCGCGTGCGCCCGGGAGCCTCCGATCTCTCCAATGTCCGGCACCAACGTGCTCCTGCGCGCGAATTGGGCCAAGTTTACCATTGCGCGAATAGGTAGCCGCCGATGACATATTACCGCACAGCGGTCGCCTGCTGGCGCGCTGGAGCAATATCACACGAGGCGCCGGCTTGACGGTGCTAGGCGCTGAGCTTGTCCGCAAGATCCATGAAATTGCTCGCGGCGACATCGACCGGCACCTTGGGAGCGCTCTCGCCGGTGCCGGGCCCGTTCTCGCCCGGCCGGCCGACATGGGCGGTGCGCAGGCCGGTCTCCGCCGCCGACTTGAGATCGTTGCTGTGGGCCGCCGTCATCATGCATTCGGACGGCTTGATGTTGAGCGCCTCGGCGGCGGCGAGGTAGACGCGCGGCTTGGGCTTGAAGTCGCCGGCGATCTCGGAGCCGAGAATGGCGTCCCAGCGGATGTCGTTGCGCCGCGCGATGTCGACCATGATCGCGATGTTGCCGTTCGAGCATGGCGCCATCATGAAGCGCTTGCGCAGGCGTGCGAAGCCCGGCCCGACGTCCGGCCAGGCATCGAGGCGATGCCACGCGAGATTGAGCTCGTCGAGCACCTTGGGCTCGACCTTCTCCAGGCCGAAGCGCGGCAGGATCCGATCGAGCATGCGCCGATGGATCACGTCGAGCTTGACGAAGGCGATCTTGCCGGTGCGCACTTCGTCCATGCCGGGCTGATATTGGCCGCGCCAGGCATCCGCGAAGGCGAGCCAGTCGAGCGTGTAACCCAATGGAGCGAGGATCGTGCGCGCCTCGCGCGCCACGCCGTTGCGCCAATCGACCACGGTGCCGAACACGTCGAAGACGAGCGCCTTCACGCTGTCGCCGAGCTGGGCGCCTTGCGCCCGCGCGGCTGAGGACGACAGGAATTGGTTGCCGAGTGCGCCGGCCGTCATGGCCGTGACGCCTCGCAGCAATGTTCGGCGGTTCTGATTGGTCATCGCATGATCCTCCCCGCGAGCGATCCTGCCTTGATCGACTAACGATAGCGCAACGCGTGTCGTCGCACCAGGAACGGTTGCGTGAAGAAGAAAAGGTATCAGCCTGCTAAGGCGCGGTCGCGCCGGCCTTGCCCACAAGCGGCAGCGGCTGATCGTCGAGCATCGCCTTGACGGCGAGCCGCGCGGTCGCGGGATCGAGGCGATGCAGTGTCAGGAGATCGGCGCAGTCGGCCATGATGGCGTCGACGTCCTGCTTGAGCTTGAGCCGCTTGTAATGGTCCGCCTGGTGCAGGCCCATGCTCTCACCAATAATCTCCAGCATGTTGACCACCACGAACGGCCAGTCGCGCTCGTGCGCGCACAGCTCGCGATGGTCGGCGTGATAGACCGCGACCAGCGCGTCGACATTCGCGTCGCGCGCGGCCTTGAGCTCGTTGAGCTGCAGCTCGCGCTTGTAGGCGGGCAGCGCCCGCAGGTAGTTGCTCATCAGGCCGGGCGCCGGCTGGCCGAGATCGACGAGCGTTATGCCGGGAACGGCGGTGAGAATCTCGGCGGCCGCCTCCATCACGCCGGGCGCGCCGGTGTGCCGATGGAGCGCGATCCGCAGCTCCACGCGCTCGCGCAGCAGCGGCCGCAAGCGGTCGAGCTGTGCGCGCAGGAACAGCACGAACGGCGTCATCTCGAACGGACGCGATCCCTGCATGCGCTCGACGGTGGGCAGCGTGACCTCGGTGAATTGGTTGAAGCAGCTTGGGCACCAGGCCAAGACCTGCCCGCTCTTGCTGGCAGCGAGCTTGTCCATGGTGGCCTGCGCGAAGCGGCCCGAGGTGTCGACGTCGCCGGGACGCATCTGCACCACGCCGCAGCAATGCGTCGGACCGCCCATGACGTGGTAGCTCACGCCGAGCCTATCCATCATGTCGAGCGCCAAGAGCGCGATGTGCGGCGTCTTGAGCACGTTGCAGCCGGTGTAGAACACGACGTCGGGCGGCCCGCCGGCGGAGGCGGCGGCGTGGCTCGGATTCTGGCCGAGCCGGGCAAGCTGCGCGTCGGTGAGCTGCATCTTCGACAGATGCGCGACGTCGCGCGCGACCAGGCGGAAGCCGTCGACGCCCGCCTTGCGCTGCTCCCTCGGCTCGTTCGTGGCTCGTGCCATCGCGACACGCGCCATGTTGAGCAGGAAGCGCGGATTGACCCCATAGTCACAGGCCTTGATGCATTCGCCCGAGAGCACGCAGGAGCTCGCCCAGGTGCGGGCGGCGTCCGGCCCGTTGCCGGTGCGCACGATATCGAGCACGCCGGCGATGGTCGCCTTCGGATCGGCGTCCGCGATGCCGGCTGCGCCGGTGATCGGGCAAGCCTCGAAACACTTGCCGCATCTGGTGCAGGCGTCGAGCATGTCGCCGACGCGCGCTTGCAGCGCGACCTCGAAGGCGCTCGTCATGGCGGCTCCTCAGTGGGCCGAAACATTGGCGTGCGACCATACAGCCGGGGCGCTCCGGATGGCAATCAAGTGCCGCCGGGCAAAAGCTTGCGCACGACCTCAAGCGTTGCTGGCGGTGTCGCGTAGAGCTGTCCGATCAGTCCCATCAGGTCCTCCGGAGCCCGCAGCGACATGTCTAGGTCTGACCTCGCCGCCTCGTGCAGCAGGTCCGGGTCGGCGAGCGTCGCCTTGAATGCGGCGCGCATGGCTGCGACGCGGTCGTGGGGTACTCCTGGCGGGAACACATAGGGCCGGCCGAACTCGGTGCTGGAGAAGACAAAACGGAGCAGCTGCGCCTGCTCGTTTGTCCTGACGAATTTGAAGATCGAGGGAATGTCGGGCCGTGGCGCGCTCTCTTCGCTGGAGAAGAGAAAGTTGAGCTTGCGCTCCCGGACCAGATCCGCCTGCGCGACGATCTGGCTATACGTATTGCAGATACCTTCGACCTCGCCGCGCTGGAACGCTAGCATGGCGTCGGGGAACGCGCGGTAGCCCTCGACGATCCGGAACTTCGTGCCAAGCGCATGATTGATGATCAGCGGCACGATGCTCAGGCCGGAGCTGGCGCCGCCTCCCGGAACGATCAGCTCATGCGCGAAGATGTCCTCGGCCTTCTTGACCCGGCTGCTATGCCAGCTCACGCATATCCGGCTCGGCTGCGATACGGCGCCCAGCCATTCAAACTTGCTCATATCGGCTTGCAGGTTTGGATGCCCAAGCACCGCCTGGCTCGGCAGGTTGCGGGAAAAGGAGCCGAACACCGTGCCGTCCTTCGGGGCCGCGCCAAGCAGGGTGTTGGCAGCCGCGATGCTCGCCGCCGTTGGCAGGTTCTGCACCACGATGGTGGGACGACCGGGAACATGGCGCGGCAGATACTTGGCAAGCAGCCGTCCGCCGATGTCATAGTCGCCGCCGACCGGGTGACCGATGATCATGCGGATCTGTTTGCCGCGATAGAATTCCTCCGGCGCCTGCGCCTGCGCATGATGGACCATGGTGGCGACGATCATGATCGCGATGCCGAGCCTGCCGAGCCTTGCTGGTGTCATTCCTCCCTCCGGTCATTGGTGAACCGGTCATTTGTGAAAGAGTAGGTGCTTCGGCGCGGGCGCGCCATGGGCAAGCCGGTGGGGCCTCGCCCACTGGAGCGCAGGCGCTACTCGGTCGGTGCTACTTGTTGCATGCGCGCTTCTCCTGTCCTACAGGGGCGCACCCGCCTCGCGACACCCATGAAGGCAGAGCATGAAGCGCAGCACCGATCGCATCCTCACCACCCACGTTGGCAGCCTGATCCGGCCGCCGCAATTGCAGGAGTTCCTGCGCGCGAAGCAGAAGGGCGAAGGCTTCGATCAGAAGGCCTACGATCAGTGCTTGAGAGCGTCGGTTGCCGAGGTCGTGCAGGCGCAGGCCAAGACCGGCATCGACGTCGTCAGCGACGGCGAGTTCGGCAAGTCGATCAGCTGGTCGCAATATGTGATCGAGCGCCTATCCGGTTTCGAGCGCCGGCCGTTCAAGCCGGGAGGCAATGTCTTTCAGCGCGGCGCCGACCGCGAGCGCTTTGCCGAGTTCTATGCCGAGCTCGACGCGCGGGAAGGCGTTGCCACGACCATGGACTCCGTCTGCGTCGGGCCGATCAGCTATACCGGCCAGAAGGAGCTTGCGCGCGACATCGACAACTTCAAGGCCGCGCTGAAAGGCGTCAAGGTCGAGGACGCGTTCATGCCGGTGGCGGCGCCAGCGAGCGTGATCCCGGACCGCAAGAACGAATACTACAAGAGTGACGAGGATCTCATCCGCGCCATCGGGGCGGCGATGCGCACGGAATACAAGATGATTGTCGATGCCGGCTTCATCCTGCAGCTCGACGACGCGCGCGCCGCCACCACCTACGACCGGATGGTGCCGCCGGCGAGCTTCGCCGACTACCGCAAATGGGTGGCGCTGCACATGGAGGTGCTCAACGACGCCATCGCGGGGCTGCCGCCGGAGCGCATCCGCTATCACGTATGCTGGGGCAGCTGGCCCGGCCCGCACACGACCGACGTGCCGCTCAAGGACATCGTCGACCTGATCCTGAGCGTGAAGGTCGGCGCCTATGTGATCGAGGGCGCCAATCCGCGCCATGAGCATGAATGGGTGGTGTGGAGGGACGTCAGGCTGCCGGAGGGCAGGGTGCTCATTCCGGGAGCCGTCAGTCACGCCACCAACGTGGTGGAGCATCCCGCGCTCGTCGCCGAGCGGATCGTGCGGCTGGCGCGGCTCCTTGGCCGCGAGAACGTCATCGCCGGAACCGACTGCGGCTTTGCGCAGGGCCCGTTCCACCGGCGGGTCCATCCCTCGATCATGTGGGCGAAGCTCGAAGCGCTGGTCGAGGGCGCGCGGCTGGCCAGCAAAGAGCTCTGGAGTTGACCGCGCCGGGCGGGTTGCAAAGGCGATAGGGCTGCGACACGATCGACCGAGGGCTGCATTGAAGGGGGCAGGGGCCCGGACTATCATCGTTCGGTATTCATGGGAGGACCGTTGATGACCAACCGGACGCGCGCCCTGCTCGCCGCTATGGCGGTTCTCTTGGCTTCTCCTCCCGGCGAGACGAGGGCGCAGCAATATCCCTCGAAGCCGGTGCGGATGATCGTCCCGTTCGGGGCCGGCGGACCGGCCGATGTGTTCGGGCGCGTGATCGCGCAACACCTCTCGGAGCAGCTCAAGCAGAGCTTCGTGATCGAAAACCGCCCCGGCGCCGGCGCCATCATCGGCACCGACGCGGTCGCCAAGGCCGCGCCTGACGGCTACACGCTGCTCGTGATGTCGAATACCCATACGACCAACGAGTCGCTCCGTCCCAACCAGCCGTACCAGCTGATGCGCGACTTCGCGGCGATCACGCCGATCAACTATTCCGATCTGCTGATGGTCGCGCACCCCTCCGTTGGCGCCAAAACCCTCAAGGATTTCATCGCAATCGCCAAGGCCAAGCCGGGCCAGCTCAATTATGCCTCGTCCGGGCCGGGCACGCCCTACCACATGGCCGGCGAGCTGTTCAAAGCCATGAGTGCGACCGATATCGTGCACGTGCCGCACAAGACCTCGGGTGACATGCGCACGAGCGTCATGGGCGGCCACGTGCAGATGATGTTCGATGCCATCACGGTCATGGCCCAGGGGGTGCGCTCGGGTCAGCTGATCGGACTGGGCACGACCGGCAGCAAGCGCTCGGCGGTGATGCCCGAGATGCCGACCGTGGCCGAGGGCGGCGTGCCCGGCTACGAGGCCACCATCTGGCTCGGCCTGATGGCGCCTGCCGGCACCCCCAAGCCGGTGATCGATCTGCTCAACGCCGAGGTCATTAAGATCATGAACCGGCAGGACGTGAAGGACGCCTGGGCCAAAGACGGCGCCGTGCCGATGCCCATGAGCCCGGCTGAATTCGACAAGTATTTGCGTGCCGATATCGAAAAATGGGCCCACGTCGTCAAGGTTTCGGGCGCCAAAGCCGAGTAATCGTTGCGATTGAACGAGGACGGGCGGCGCTCGGCCGCGTGGCTGTGCGTGCAGTCTACACCAAAGACGTGTTTACGGGAAGTTTATTCGGTTGGGGTGGGGCCGTTCTGTAACACTCTCGCTACTTGCCAATCTCTAATTCTTCGGATGAATTGACAAGGCAGAGTCAAGAATAGAAACGCAACGTCCACTCTGCGTGTGCTTTGAGGCGGAAAAGTCCACTTTGAGGCGGAAACACCGCTTTGGGTCGGACAGAACCGCTTGGATGCGGAAAACAGCAATGCTGGTGCGCTGGCGGGCGCTCGGGCATTCAATAGCGGTGGGGAGAGAACGGCCATGATCAACCTTGTGAAGATCGCGCTACGGCGCCCCTACACAATGGCGATCGCGGCCATGCTCATCGTGCTCATGGGCTTCATCTCCGTGAGCCGCATGGTGGTCGATATCTTCCCGACCATCGACATCCCAGTCGTCTACGTCGCCTGGAGCTTCAACGGCCTCAACGCCGAGGACATGGAGCGGCGCGTCGTGCTGGTCAGCGAGCGCGCCTATTCGACCACGGTCAACGGCATCGACCACATTGAATCGCTGTCGATCCCCGGCCAAGGCATTCTCAAGATTTTCTTCCAGCCCGGCGTCGATATTGGTGGCGCCATCGCCCAGATCTCCGCCCAGAGCAACGCGGTGCTGCGCATCGCTCCGCCGGGGATGCAACCGCCCAACATCATTCAGTTCAACGCGTCGAACGTGCCGGTCGTGCAGGTCACGCTCAATACCAAGACGCTCCCCGAGCAGATGCTGTCGGACTACGCCAACCAGTTCCTGCGGCTGCGGCTGTTCACCATCCCCGGACTGTCGATCCCGGGCGCCTTCGGCGGCAAGCAGCGCCAGATCATCGTTGAGGTTGACCCCGCCAAGTCCAGCTCCAAGGGTCTCTCCCAGATGGACGTGGTGAACTCGCTGGGCACCGCAAACGTGATTGTGCCGGCGGGTATCGCGCGGCTTGGGCCGAAGGAATACAACATCTCGCTCAATTCGAGCCCGCGCCTGGTCGAGCAGTTCAACGATCTGCCGATCGGCGTCCGGGAAGGACAGACGGTCGTGCTCGGCGACATCGCCAAGGTCAGCGACAGTTTCGCGCAGCAGACCAACATCGTGCGCATCAACGGCCAGCGCGCGAGCTTCCTGCCCATCCTCAAGAATTCGACAGCGTCCACCATCGCGGTCGTCGACGCGGTGAAGGCCATGCTGCCCGACATCCAGGCCACCGCGCCCGAGGGCCTCGAGCTCAAAATGGACTTCGATCAGTCCGTGTTCGTGCGCGCCGCGGTCGAGAACGTCGTCAAGGAGGCGATCCTTTCCTCGCTGCTCGTGTCGCTGATGATTCTCGTATTTCTCGGCAGCTGGCGGAACACCGTCGTGGTGGCGGTGTCGATCCCGCTCTCGATCTTCGCGGGCGTTGTCGGTCTTTTCCTGGCCGGTCAGACCATCAATCTGATGACGCTCGGCGGGCTTGCGCTCGCGATCGGCATGCTGGTCGACAACGCGACCGTGGTGATGGAGAACATCCACCGCAACCAGTCGCTCGGGAAGCCGCTGACGGTCGCGATCCTCGACGGCTCGGCGGAGGTGATCCAGCCGCTGACCGTTGCGACCTTGTGCATCTGCATCGTCTTCTTTCCGGTCGTGTTCCTGACCGGGCCGGCGCGCTTCCTCTTCATCCCGCTCGCCATCACGGTTGTGCTGGCGATGCTGGCCTCTTACGTTTTGTCGTTCACAGTCGTTCCGGCCTTCGCCCGCCAGTTGCTCAAGGATGAGCATCATGAGCCGTCCCAGCCGGCCGGCTTCGGGCGCAGGCTGTCCGGCGCCTTCGACCGCGGCTTTAACCGGTTCCGCGACGGCTATGGGCGCGCGCTGGAGTCGGTGCTGCTCCGGCGTAAGTTCGTCCTCGGGTGCGTCGCCCTTCTGCTCGCGGTGACCGGTGCGCTGGTCCCCGTCGTCGGCACGGACTTCTTCCCGCAGGCCGACGTGGGGATCGTGAAACTGCACGTGCGCGCGCCGCGCGGCAACCGCCTGGAGGGAACCGAAAAGATCATGATGGAGGTCGAGGATCGCATCCGCACGATCATCCCGCCGGCGGAGCTTCGCACCATCAATCATACGATTGGCGTGCCCGGTGCCCTCAATCTCGCATTCGTTCCGAGCGACAACACCAGCGGCGCCGATGGCGAGATGCTGATCTCGCTGCAAAAGCCGCACCAACCGTCGGAATATTATCGCCGGCGCATCCGTGAGCAGCTCGCCGACGAGTTCCCCGGAACCATCATCTACTTCCAAACCGCCGATATTGTGAGCCAGGTCCTCAATTTCGGCTTGGCTGCGCCGATCTCCATCCAGATTCAGGATCAGAATCTCAACCGGGGCTACGAGGCCGGGCAGAAGCTGCTGCAGATGATCAAGCGGATACCGGGCGTCGTCGACCCGCGCATCCCCCAGGTGCTGGATTTTCCAACTCTCCAGATCGACGTCGATCGCCAGCGCGCGGCCCGGCTCGGCATCGTCCAGCGCGACGTCGCCAATAACATGCTGACCTCGTTGGCCGGCAGTACGCTGGTCAGTCCGACCTACTTTCTCAATCCGCAGAACGGCGTGAACTATCAGGTTGCGGTGAACACCCCGCTGGAGAAGCTGCAGTCCGTCGCCGACATTCTGAGCTTCCCGGCCAACCCGCCAACCAACAATATTCTGCCGGCGGGCACGGCCGTGACGCCGGTGACAGTGCCGACCGCGCAGGTCACGCGGCTTGGCGACATCGCCACCGTGCGGCCCGGCTCGACCATGAACTCGATCAATCACTACACCATTCAGCGCGTGATCGACGTCAACGCCAATATCGAGGGGCGAGACCTTGGCTCGGCCGCCGCGGAGATCAAGCAGGCGATCGCCGAGGTGCAGAAAACCGTGCCGGCGACCACCAAGATTTTCCTGCGCGGACAGAACGAGGTGATGGAGAACTCGTTCCGCCTGCTGGGGTTTGGCCTCATCCTCGCGATCGTCCTGTGCTACGCGGTGCTGGTGATCCTGTTCCAGTCCTGGGTCGATCCGTTCATCATCATGATGGCGGTGCCTGGCGCGCTCATCGGCATCCTTTGGACGCTGACGCTTACCGGCACCACGATCAACGTGGTGTCGCTCATGGGTGCGATCATGTCGGTCGGAATCGGGGTCTCGAACTCGATCCTGATCGTGAGCTTTGCCAACGATCTGCGCGCCCACGATGAAAGCCTCACGCCGCTTCAGGCGGTGATCGACGCAGGCAGGACGCGGCTGCGACCTATCCTGATGACCGCGCTCGCGATGATCATCGGCATGGTGCCGATGGCGCTGGGCCTCGGCGAGGCCGGCGAGCAGAACGCGCCACTCGGCCGTGCGGTCATCGGAGGCCTGGCGGTCGCGACTTTCGCGACCTTGTTCCTTGTTCCGATCTTCTACACTCTGCTACGACAGAAGCCGCCGGCTCTGCACACACTCGACCAACAATTTGCCGCCGAATCAGCCGGCGCATCGACAGGAGGTTCCGCTCATGGCTAGTTCGCAGCCCGCGCGCTCGCCCCGGTTTTACGTGTTGAGCGTCGTTTCGCTCATGCTGGCGGGAGCGGCGGCTTTCTATTTCCACTACGCCCGCAATCACGACATCGCGACGGTCCGCGAGGTGAGGGCGGCGGTTGCGGATCGCGGCCCGCGCATCGAGGTCGTCACGACCTCGGCTGGTCCGGAGCTCCGCACGATCAAGCTGCTCGGAGACGTGCGCTCAGGGGCCTCGACCACGCTTTATTCCAAGGTCGCCGGCTATCTCAAGACGATGCATGTCGATAAGGGCGACAAGGTCGAGGCCGGACAGATCGTCGCCGAGATCGAGTCGCCGGAACTGGACCAGCAATACGCCGCGGCCAGCGCCGACCTCGCCAACAAGCAACGCAATCTGGCGCGCATCCGGGGACTTTACGAGAAGGGCAACTCGACGCAGGTCGCCATGTACCAGGCCGAGACCGAGGCCACGGTGGCCGAAAACAACGTTGCGGTGCTGGCGACAACCCGGGGCTATCAGATCGTGCGGGCTCCGTTCGCGGGCCGCGTGACGTCGCGTTACGCAGATCCCGGAGCGCTGATCGGCAATGCCCAGACCAACTATGTCAGCGCGCAGCCGATGATAACGATCTCGGACGACAGCAAAGTGCGCGTCTACGCCTATCTGCAGCAGGCGGACGTTCCTTTCGTTAGCGTCGGCGATCTTGCAGAGGTGTCGGACGCGAGCAATCCCGAGCGCAGGAGGAAGGCGGCAATCACCCGCATGACCGGCGAGCTCGACGCCAAGACGCGCACCATGCTGATCGAGGTCCACCTCGACAACCAGGACAACTTTTTGGTGCCCGGGAGCTTTGCCTATTTGACATTGCAGGTGAAGGTCCAGAGCTATCCGCAGATCCCGGTGACGGCGCTGCTCAATCGCGCCAACCAGAATATCGTCGCGGTGCTCGACAACGACGTGGTGCGTTTTCGTACGGTGAAGGTGGCCTCGACCGATGGCGCCGTCGTGAGCCTCCTGGAGGGTCTCAAGCCGGGTGACAAGATCGCCATCAACGTGCCTGACGAAGTGACCAACGGCAGTCGCGTCCAGCCGATCGAGGCGACCCGGGTCCGCTAGTGCCGCATTCGTATTTTATGATACGCCGCAGCACCTCACCCCTGCGGTCGCATAGCGAAGGATGAGCGCAGGGCTGCGCTCGCCGCCCACAGCGCGGCGCTCGCGAGCGCCGCGACCGACGCGATCAGCAGGAAGAAGCGGGTCTTGTCGGTCGTGCTCCAGAAGCCGCCGAGCCAGCCCGCCAGGATGTCGCCCGGCAGCGTTGTTGCAAACCACAGCCCCATCATCCGCGCCCGCAGTCGCGCGGGCGCGACGATCGAGATCAGCGCGAGGCCGACCGGCGCGACGAATAGCTCGCCGAGCGTCGCCAATGCGAAATAGCCGACCAGCCACCAGGCCGAAGCCAGCTGGCCTTGTCCCAGGCCCATGGCTGCGCCGGCCATGACGAGGTTCGCCGCCGCGACGGCGGCGCAGCCGAACGCCATCTTGGCGGCCGGGAATGGCTCGGCGCCGCCCGCGGCCTGCGCCGCCCACAGCCGTACGAGAACCGGCGTCAGGACGAAGATCATCAAAGGGTTGAGCGCCAGAAACCAGGTCGTCGGGATCTCGCCCCGCCAGACCACGAGATCGATCGAGCGATCGGTGAACCCGTCCGCCCACAGCACGATGGTGTTGCCCTGTTGGTCGTAGCTCGCCCAGAACAGGCTCACGAACAGGCAGATCAGGCAGAGCGCCAGGATGGTGCGGCGTTCGGCGTGAGTGAGCGGGAGCCGTGGCGCGCTGGCCACTCCGGGCGCAGGAGGGTCCTTCGGCAACGACCGCCAGCCGTGCCAATAGATGCCGAGGCTCACCAGCATGCCGATGCCGGCGGCGGCGAAGCCGGTGTGCCAGCCATAGGCGACTGCGAGCGTGCCGCACACGAGCGGAGCCAGAAGGGCGCCGATGTTGATCCCGACATAGAAGATAGCGTAGGCGCGGGAGCGTCGAGGGTCGCCGGGAGCATAGAGCGCGCCCACCTGTGTCGAGATGTTGGGCTTGAAGGCGCCGACACCGAGAATGAGCAGCGCGAGCGCGGGCAGGAACAACGCTTCGACGGCCATCATGAAGTGGCCGGCCGCCATCAGCAGGCCGCCGATGACGACGGTGCGTCGCTCGCCCAGCAGTCGATCGGCGATCAGCCCGCCGACGACAGGAGCCGAATAGGCGAGCCCGGTATAGAAGCCGAACAGCTGCGAGGCGAGGGGCTGCGGATCGAGCGGCCCGAACAGATAGTCGAGGCCGGCTTTGACGGCGGCAAAGCCGATGACCCCTTCGATCCGTCCGGGTTGCAGCAGATACTGAACCATGTAGAGGACGACGATCGCGCTGTTGCCAAAATAGGAAAAGCGCTCCCACGTCTCGGTGGCGAACAGAACCGACAGCCCGCGTGGGTGGCCGAAGAGGTCGCGCGGCGCCGCGATCGACGTCACGGGCGCGCCGGATTGAAATGTCGCGGATCCGGCGGCTGGTCCTTCTTGGTCGGCATGAGGTGGCCGTCCGCGCTGCGGAGATAGGTTGGCTTGCCGAAAGAGTAGTATTCGTCGTTTTCGGCCCAGGCGTCTTCGATCCAGATTGGGTTGCCTGGATTGAGTGTATCACAGACAGGGCTGCCTCGGAATCGCAAGAATTGTTGCCTATATGCTAAAGTGGCTGTCCGGCATGCATTCGAGGGAAGCGTGGGAAGGCTGAAACTTCTGGCGTGGTCCCTGGTGGGCATCGCAATTGCTGCGGCCGCCGGCTGGTGGTGGCTGGTGGGCTCGGTGCCGGTGGTGACCGCCGTGACGCCGGTGCGCGGCACTGCGGTCGAGATCGTCTATGCGACGGGCGCAGTCGAACCGGTCCGCTGGGCGAGAGTCGCGAGCGTCATTCGCGATCGCATCATCGAGATCTGCGACTGCGAAGGCAAAGCGGTCGCCAAGGGCGACGTGCTGGCTCGCCTGGACGACAAGGACGTACGCGCTCAGCTGCAGGAGTTGCGCGCCCGCGAAGAGTTCGCCAAGCGTGAGCTCAATCGCCAGACCGAGCTGCTCGGCCGCGGCTCCACGACCACGCAGGCCTACGAGCGCGCTTCGATGGATCTGCGCGCGATCCAGGGGCTGATTTCGGTCCAGCTGGAGAAACTTGCGGACTATACGGTCACCGCGCCGATCGACGGCGTGGTGCTGCGGCGCGATGGCGAAGTCGGCGAGATCGCGGATGTCGGCCAGATCCTGTTCCGGATTGGCGTGCTCAAGCCGCTGCAGATCGTCGCCGAGGTGAACGAGGAGGACATTCCGCGGGTCGCGGTCGGGCAGACCGTGCTGTTGCGCACCGATGCCTTTGCGGGCCGGCGGCTGGCGGGCACCGTGCGGGAAGTCACCCTGATCGGCGATCCGGTCGCCAAGACCTACCGCATCAAGGCGGCGCTGCCGGACGACACGCCGCTCCTGCCCGGCATGAGCGTGGAGGCCAACGTGGTCACGCGCGAGAAAGCCGACTCGCTGCTCATTCCATCCGATGCGGTGCAAGGATCGAGCGTCTTCGTCGTCGAGGGTCAGCGTGTGCGCCGGCGCAACCTCGAGCTTGGCATTCGCGGCACGCGGGCCATCGAGGTGCTGTCCGGCCTGGCCGCGAATGAGCAGGTGGCCTCGCCCGCGCCGACGACGCTGGCTGACGGCCGCCACGTTCGCGTGATTGCCAAGGCCGCGGCCGTGCCATGACACTCGTCCTCGACATCGCCTTTACGCATGTTCGCAGCCGGGCGCGCCAGACGCTGGTGGCGATCGCCGGCGTGTCGATCGGCGTGGGCTTCTCGATCATGATGGCGGCCCTGATGCAGGGCTCGCAGGACGATTTCATTCGCCAGCTGGTCAACGCGCTGCCGCACATCACGATCTCGGATGAGCGGCGCGATCCGCCGATGCAGCCCGCCGAGAGCGAATACGCCGCCGCGCGCATCTATGGGCTCACGCCGGAACGCCGCCGGCGCGGCATCAAGAACCCGCTGGCGACCATAGCGTCGCTGGAGGGCTGGGTGCCCGGCGCGGTCGCGCCTTCGGTGAAGGTGCAGGGGATCCTGCGCTACGCCTCGCGCGACGTGGGCACCAGCATCTTCGGAATCGATCCGCACCGCGAGCCGCGCGTGTCCGATCTCGTCAACCAGATGCGCCAGGGCACGCTCGCCTCGCTCTACCGCGCCAACAACGCCATCATTCTGGGCGACCGGCTGGCCGAGAAGATCGGGGCCCGCGTCGGCGCCAACATCACCGTGCAGACGAGCGAAGGCGCGCGCATCGACTCCCAGGTGGTGGGCTTCTTTCACTCGGGCGTGCGCTCGATCGACGAGAGCGCGTCGTATGTCCTGGTTCGCACCGCCCAGATTCTGGCCCGGCAGACCGGGCTCGTGAACGAGATCAGGGTGCGCGTCACCGACCCGATGGCGGCGCGTGAGGTCTCGGCGCGGATCGAGCAGGAGACCCGCTACAAATCCGTCTCCTGGCAGGAAGCGCACGAGGATCTGCTCAACACCTTCGTCATTCGCAATCTCATCATGTACACGATTGTGGGCGCGATCCTGCTGGTGGCGAGCTTCGGCACCTACAACATCATCTCGACCATCACGCACGAGAAGGCGCGCGACATTGCCATCATGAAGTCGCTGGGCCTGAGCGAGGGCACGGTGCGAGCGATCTTCGTGATCGAAGGGCAGATCCTCGGCCTGGTTGGCGGCCTCATTGGCTTCGTGTTCGGCTACCTGCTCTGCCTGGCGCTCGGCTCGATCGAGATCAAGAGCCCGTTCCTGGATGCGACCAGGCTTCCGCTCGCCTACAGCCCGTGGCACTACGCCATCGCGCTTTGCGTCGCGATGATCTCGTCCTTTGCCGCCGGCTATATCCCGGCGCGCCGCGCGGCGCGGTTGCATCCGGTCGAGATCATCCGGGGCGCGACATGACGGGCGTGCCGCTGGTCGAGGCCCGGCAGGTGACGCGTATCCTGCCTGGGATCGTGCCTACCACCCTGGTGCGCGACGTCAGCCTTGCGGTCGGCGAGCGGGAATTCGTCGCCATCACTGGGCCGTCCGGGTCGGGCAAGTCGTCGCTCCTCTATCTCTTGGGCCTGCTTGATCTGCCGACGAGCGGCGAAGTGCTGATCCGCGGCCGCGCCACCGCGAGCATGAGTGAGGTGGAGCGCGGGCAAATCCGGCTCTCCACGCTCGGCTTTGTCTTCCAGTTCCATTTCCTGCTGCCCGAATTCTCGGTCATCGACAATGTGATGCTGCCGATGCGGGCGCTCGGAGCGCTGTCGCCCGCGGCCATGCGCGAGCGCGCGTCCTCCCTTCTCAGCGCACTTGGGCTTGGCGAGCATATGAGCAAGCGGCCGGATCAGCTCTCGGGCGGGCAGCGCCAGCGCGTGGCGGTGGCGCGCGCGCTGGCCAACGACCCGCCGCTCATTC
>DAIUEP010000043.1:0-25186 GCA_036845065.1 Xanthobacteraceae bacterium
TGATCGAGGAATACGGCTCGACCACGCTGATCTGGCCGGGCGACCGCTTCGAGGTTGGGGCGCTGGGTGAGATCAGGGTCACCGTCAGCCGGTAAGCGCGACGATGATATCCGGTGTCTGCTCTGAGCGGCTCAGAGGCCCGACCATGGATGCTTGATTGAACGCCTTGGCCGCGCTGAGGCTCAATGGCTTCTTTGTGACGCCACCGCTACATGATGTCGCAGTATTGGGGGTTTTTCGTCGCACCGCGACGGCCTCGCGCTGACACATTTGATTGGTGTGGTCGCTTCGCAGAGTGGATCCAAAACGCTCCGATGACGTCAAATTGCTGCATCGCACTATTTGTCTTCGCTCGCGCGGAACAAAGAGCCGGATGCGGAGTTATGGTCTCGGTGCGACCCAGTGTGGGCAATGCGGTGATCTTCTGCGCCCTGGTGATTGTCGCCGGATGAGCCATGCAGCCGAACAAGCATATCTGGGTTGTGATCCCCGCCTATAATGAGGCGAGCGTCATTGCGCGTGTCATCGCGGATGTCCGACGCCATGAATGTCCGGTCGTTGTCGTTGACGACGCCTCTACAGACGCCACGGCGACTGTTGCCGAGCGTGCCGGCGCGATGGTGGTCCGGCATCCGGTGAACCTTGGCCAGGGTGCGGCACTGCAAACCGGATTGGAGATGGCGCTGGAGGGGGGCGCCGACATCATTGTGACCTTTGACGCCGACGGACAGCATCGCGCGACTGACATTGACCGCCTGGTCGATGCCCTGGCGCGGCATGGCGCCGACTACGCTCTCGGGAGCCGCTTCCTCGGCCACACCATCAATCTGCCACCGTCCCGGCGGCTCCTGCTCAAAGCCGCCGCGTGGTTCACGCGCCTCACCAGCGGCCTGACCCTGACCGATACCCACAATGGCTTGCGAGCCATGACGCGCCGGGGCGCGAGCGCGATCCGGCTGCGGCAGAACCGCATGGCGCACGCCTCGGAGATTCTCAGCCAGATCGCCGCCAGCGGCCTGCCCTATGTCGAGGTGCCGGTGACCATCGAATACAGCGCCTATTCGCTCGCCAAGGGCCAGAAGCTCGGCGATGCGCTGGCGATCCTGATCGACCTGTCGGCCGGGAGGCTGCACCGATGATCGCGCAACTTCTTCTGACCATGCTGCTGTTCGGCACCCTGCTCTATTCCTGGATCGAGTACCGGCGCGCGCCGTTGATCGGCCTATTGTCGATGTTGGCGGCCTTGACTGGGCTCTATTTCGTCTGGGTTCCCGCCCACGCCACCTGGCTCGCCGCGTTCGTGGGTATCGGCCGCGGCGTCGACCTCCTGATCTACCTTTGGGTCGCGATCAGCCTGATCATTCTCTTGAATCTGCATCTCAAGCTCCGGGCCCAGATGGAAGTCATCACCGTGCTGGCGCGGAAGCTCGCGATGGCCAACGCAGAGTCCGCAGCCACGCCGAAATGACGAAGGCCGCTCCTATGGAAAGCGGACCGATCAGGATCAGATTGTAGCGGGTGTAGTGGTTCGCCACCGCGGCGTGCAGACCAAGCATCACGATCGCCGGAGCCGCGTACAGGAGCAGCAAAGGCTGCGACTGCCGGATCGTGCGCACGCCCGCCACGCCGAACAGCGGGATCAGCACAATTCCCCAGAGCGACCCGACCCACATTCCGCACCAGCCGAGCGGAAGGCTCACCAGGAGATGCCGCCACCAATTCTGGCGCATCTCATCGCGCACAATGTCTCCAATCAACGGATCAAGGCGGCCATGCGCCTTCACCAGCGCATCGCGGCGGTCGCGTCCAAGGTGAAAGAAGCTGCCAGGGGTGTGGTAGACGAACCGATGCATCGAGTCCTTGCCCTGGGTCTGATCGAAAGCGAGATCACCAATTCCGGGCACGCAATAGCAAAAGGCCACCATGAACTCCCGGACGGTCATGTCGTTGTAGGCAAACCGCTCGATCAGGACCGCCGAGCCATATTCTTCCGTCAGCCCCCATTTGCCGACCGAGAGATGATTGCGCACGACCCAAGGCCCGACCACGACGAGGCCCGCGACCGCGACCGCGACGAGACGGGTCCACACTGTCCCCATGTCGTCACGGGCGACCCATCGCCAGCTCAGCACAACGAGCAGCAGCAAGACGGGGATCAGAACGACGAAAGACGGGCGCGTCAGGCACAAGAGGCCCAGAACGGCGCCCGTGAGCGCAAAATAGCGCAGCCGTGACGTTTTCCATGACAGGACCGCGCACAGCATCAGCATGGAATACAGCGAGACCGTCAAGCTCTCGGTCATGATGAACGAGAAGATGTCCGCCTCGTTAGCAAGACTTGCCGTCGCCAGCGCGCCGGCGATCCAAAACACCCGGGTGCTGCCGAAGATCAGCTCTCCCGCCAGCGCGATCGCGAGCACGGCAAGAGCAAGCAGGAAGGCGTGAATGACATAGATGGGTGTGGCGTAAACCTCGCACTCGGCCCTTCTTCTCCTGTTGTAGTCGACCTCGATGCCGCATTCCACCGCCTTGGCAAAACGGGAGTCCACCTTCATGGCTGCGAGCACAAGCAACGGATAGCCTGGAACGAAGAACATGCCTGGCGGCGGGACCGCGCGCGTGCTGTCGGTGTCGTCGAAAATGCCGTTGCTGAAGACGCCATGGCGGTCGAGATCGTAGGCGATGGTTAGATAGAACGGCTGGTCGAAGTCCATCAGCCATTTCGGCGGCTGGCTCATGATCGCGGCGGCGAGGACCACAAAGGCCGCGACGGCGAGAACCACCCTGGACAGAATGTGCGGCACAGGCTGCGGCATCGTGTTCAGTATATACAGAAAATATGTCAATTCGCCGAGACGCCGCCATGCCGGTTGAGACCATGGAGGCCGGCAGCCCAAGCCTGATGGGGCAACTTTTCCAGACGAACCCAGCCGCGAAATGCTAGAGATTTCAATGATTGGACCGCCGCCATTCTGGCATCAACGCTCCCACCAAAGGCGCGGCGGCAAGACTAACAGGCGTTCATGCAGGACACGTCCCGACCCCCCCTCGACCCGATCACGCTGGAGGTGATTCGTCACGGCCTGGTGTCGATCGCGAACCAGATCGACGCCAACATCAAGCGCACGGCGTTCAGCCCCTACATCTACGAGTACAACGACTTCGCGGTCGGGCTGACCGACGCCGACGGTCGGCTGATCGCGCAATGCACCGGCGGAATGCCGCCGTTCGTCGCCGACTCGGTCGGCATGGCGGTGCGCGACGGGCTGCAAATCTACGGCCGCGAGCGGCTGCACCATGGCGACGTCGTGCTCTGCAATCACGCCGCCGTGCAGGGCCAGCACCTCAACAACACCGTGATGTATACGCCGATCTACGCCGGCCCCGAGCGCGGCACCCTGATCGGCTTCTTCGCCATCAACGTGCACTGGATCGAGATCGGCGGCATCCAGACCAATTCGACCGACATCTTCATGGAAGGGCTGCAGCTGCGCTCGATCAAGCTGTGGTCGAAGGGCGAGCCGATCGAAGAGGTCTACCGCATCATCGAGAACAACACCCGCATGCCGAACGAGCTGATGGGCGATATCGCGGCCCAGCTCGCCGGCTGCCTGCTCGGCCGCGAGCTCACTGCAGAGCTTGCCAACAAATACGGCATCGCGACCTTCAATCGCGCGGTCGACCTCATCCTCGACCAGTCGGAGGCCGCTGCGCGCGATTTCATCCGCGCCATGCCGGACGGCGTCTACCGCACCGAGACCTATCTCGACAACGACCGCTCGGGCGGCGAGGAGCCGGTGCCGATCATCGTCAAGGTGATCGTTGCGGGCGACGAGCTCACCGTCGATTTCACCGACATCGCCCACCAGGCCAAGGGGCCGATCAATTCCGGCTACTACGGCGGCGGCCAGACCATCGCGCGCGTCGCCTTCAAATATCTCATGGGCGCCGACGAGATGGCCAACGAAGGCACCTTCCGGCCGATCAAGCTCATCCTGCCGCTCGGCAAGCTGATCAGCGCCGACCCGACCGCGCCGATGTTCATGTATCCGACGCCGTTCCCGACCGTGATCGACGCGGTCATCAAGGCGCTCGAAAAGGCGCTGCCGGCGCGCGTGCCGGGCGGCCACTTCGGCACGCATTCGGGCGTGCGCTTCTACGGCCGCCGCGCCAACGGCACCTTCTTCGACACCCACGACAGCGGCCACGGCGGCTGGGGCGCCTGCGCGACCCACGACGGCTCGGGCCCGTTCCGCACCATGGCGCATGGCGACACCCGCATCATCCCGCTCGAGCTGCAGGAATCGCTGATGCCGTTCCGCATCGAGGCGTTCTCGCTGCGCGAGGACTCCGGCGGCGCCGGCAAGTTCCGTGGCGGCATGGGCTTCCGCAAGGTCTACCGCATCCTGCGGCCGTGCCTCCTCGGCACCAATCTCGACCGCACCAAATATCCGCCATGGGGCGTGCAGGGCGGCCAGGAAGGCAAGTCCGGCCGGTTCACCTTGGTGAAGGCGGGCGAGACACAGGAACGCTCCGTCGAGAAGGAGAATGCCTATTCGTTGCAGCCCGGCGATCTCGTCTGCGTCGAGACCGGTGGTGGCGGCGGCTATGGCTCGCCCGCTGAGCGCCCGCTCGACCTCATTCAGCGCGATCTCGACGCCGGCTATGTCTCAGCGGTTGCAGCCATGAAGGACTACGGCGTGACGATCGGGGCCGACGGCAAGGCGCGGCGATAAGCGGCATCGGCCAACTATGCCGCTCGCGCGAGTTCGGACTAGAATGCGGCAGACAATGAATTCGCGGGAGGGTTTGGTGCCGGCACGCAAGTCTTTTTTGTCGCAGATCGCGCTCACGGCCGCGCTGGCGTTCACCGGAAGCCTTCCAGCGCCCGCCCAGGAGATCAACACCGCGCTCAAGGAGCTCGCCGCCGCCGCCAACCGCGAAGGCACGCTGACCTTAAGCTGGAGCGGCTCGACCTTCGCGGGCATCCAGGGCGCGGCGCGCTACCAGGCGGCGATGAACAAATACTTCGGCACCAACATCCGGATCAACTTCCTGCCCGGCGCCGACATGGCGCGCATCGTCAACACGCTCGCCACCGAGCATTCGGCCGGGCAGAAGGCATCGGTCGATATCGCGCTCGGCGCCGCCCCGCAGATCGTGCCCGTGTTGAAGGCCAACTATTTCGAGGCGGTCGACTGGAAGAAGTATCTGCCCGGACGGATCACCGACGAGATGATCGAGCAGAATGGCCAGCTCATCCGCATCGTGACCGGGCTTTCGGGCTCGACCTACAATTCGGCGCTCGCGCCGATGAAGCCCGTGACGCTCGATGATTTTCTCAAGCCCGCGTGGAAAGGCAAGATCGCCTCCACTCCCTACGCCGCGGGTTTCGACATCCTGTTGGCCGAGGACGTGTGGGGCAAGGAGAGGACCTTCACCTACGTGCGCGCCCTGTCGAAGCAGATCACCGGCCTCATCCGCTGCGGCGAGGCCGAGCGGATCGCGACCGGCGAGTATCTCGCGCTGGTGATGGACTGCACCGGCCAGGACGCGCTGCAGTGGAAGGAAAAGGGCGCTCCGCTCGACCAGATGATGCCGCTCGATGCGGCGCAGCAGCGCTATTACTATTTCGCTATCCCTAAAAACGCCCAGCATCCAAACGCCGCCAAGCTCTACTCGATCTTCACCATGACCGAGGAAGGCCAGAAGCTCGCCTACGACACCTGGAAGACCGACCTGCACAGCCTGCCGGGCTCGAAGATGGGCAAGATGGTGGAGGACTACAACAAGCTCGGCGTCAAGTTCAAGGAAGTCACCGTCGGCTGGTACAGCCAGCACCCCGAGATCGACGCCAGCAAGAGCGAGCTGATCAAGATTTTGACGACGAAGGAATGAGCGGAGCAACGACCAGTCTCGCACCTATCAACGTCATGGCCGGGCTTGTCCCGGCCATCCACGTCTTGATCTCGGTCAAAGCACGAAAGACGTGGATGCCCGCGCCAAGCGCGGGCATGACGGAATCCTGATGTCCGCCCTCGCCGCACCGCTTGCCGAGCGCCGCAGTGCCGGCGACCTTCTCCCCGCCGGCATGCTGCTGGTGGTGATCGTCTCGAGCCTCGTCATCCTGGCCCACCTCGCCGTGGTGCTGTGGCTCGCCTGGACCAGCGGCTCGCCCGGCGACCTCGGCCTCGCCTACACGGCCGGCAACTTCGTCGAGGTGTTCTCGGACGCCCGCACCTATTCGGTGCTCCTCGACACCTTTGCGTTCGCGCTCGTGTCGCTCGTGATCGCGCTTGCGTTCGGCATCCCGGCGGCGTGGCTTGCGGAACGCACCGACTTTCGCGCCAAGACGCTGCTGTTCACCCTGATGGCGGTTGGCCTGCTGATCCCGGGCTTCGCGGCCGCCATGGGCTGGCTGTTCCTGCTGCATCCGCGCATCGGGCTTGTGAACCAGTTCCTGGTCACAACCTTTGGGCTTTCCGGCCCGCCGCTCAGCATCACGAGCCTCCTGGGCATGGGCTGGGTGCAGGGGCTCAACCTCGCGCCGCTCGCCTTCATCATGACCGCCGCGGTGTTCCGCTCCATGGACCCGACGCTCGAGGAAGCCGCCGAGATGCACGGCGCCGGCCCCTGGCGCGTCATCCGGCGCATCACGGTGCGGCTCGCCTGGCCGGGCATCCTCGCGGCCTCGATCTACATCTTCATGACCGCGTTCGCGGCCTTCGACGTGCCGGCGATCATCGGCTGGGGCAATCGCATCTTCACCTTCACGACCTATCTCTATCTCCTGCTCAATCCGCAGGACGTGCTGCCGAAATACGGGCTCGCCGCCGCGCTCTCGACCGTCGCGATGGCGATCGCGGCCGCGATGAGCTTCTGGTACGGCCGCATGCAGGCGCGCTCGCGGCGATTCGCCGTCGTCACCGGGCGGGCCTATCGGCCGAAGATCATCCGGCTCGGGCGCCGCGTCTACGTCGCGTGGCTCTTCATCGGCAGCTACCTGGTGCTGAGCAAGCTCCTGCCGATCCTGCTCCTGATCTGGAGCTCGCTGTTGCCGTTCTTCCAGCTGCCGTCGCAGCGCGCCTTCGCGTTCGTGTCGCTCAACCACTATGCGTCGCTACCCTGGGAGATCGTGTTCAAGGCGCTCGCCAACACCGCGATCCTCGCCGTGCTGGTGCCGACGGTGACGCTCGCGATCGCACTCGCCTTCTCCTGGATCGTGCTGCGCTCGCGCATCCGCGGCCGCGCTGCCTTTGACTTCATCGCGTTCCTGCCGCACGCGGTGCCCTCGATCGTATTCGGGGTTGGCGCGCTCCTGCTTGCGTTGTTCGTGCTGCAGCGGGCGCTGCCGCTCTATGGAACGATTTGGCTCCTCCTGATCGTGTTCGTCATTGCGCGCATCAGCTACGCCACCCGCATGACCAATTCGGGCCTGATCCAGATCCACGCCGAGCTGGAAGAGTCGGCACAGATGAGCGGCGCCACCGCTTGGCAGGGCTTCCGCCGCATCGTGGTGCCGCTGCTCGCGCCGACGCTGCTCTACGCCTGGCTGTGGATCGCGCTGCTCGTCTTCCGCGAGCTCACGCTCGCCGTGATCCTCTCGACCGCCGACAACGTCACGTTCCCGGTCGTGGTCTGGAGCCTATGGCTCGGCGGCGGGCTTGGCCAGGCGTCCGCGCTCGCCATCGTGATGCTGCTGATGATGACGCCGCCGATCGCGCTCTACTGGCTGATCGCACGCCGCCAGGGGCTGGTGGCGACTTGATCGGCTGATGTTATGGTGCGCCCGCACAGCGGTCGGAGAACGTGATGACGATCCCTGCCTTGTCGGCGCATGGCGCCACCATGCCGGTGATCGGGCTCGGCACCTCGGGCATGGGCGACGTGCGCGCCGAGCACATCGCGACCGCACTCAAGCTCGGCTACCGGCACATCGACACCGCCTGGAAATACGGCACCGAGCGACAGGTCGGCGAAGGCCTGCGCGCGTCGGGCGTGCCGCGCGCCGATATTTTCCTGTGCACCAAGGTGTCACATGAATATCTGCGCGCCGATGATTTCGCCCGCTCGGTCGACGAGAGCCTGAAGACGCTCGGCGTCGACTATGTCGACCTGCTCCTGGTGCACTGGCCCAACCTCGCGATTCCGCTGGCCGAGCCCATGGGCGCGCTCGCCAAGGCGAAGCGGCAGGGGCTCGCCCGCCACGTCGGCGTCGCCAATTTCAACATCGCGCTCCTCGACCAGGCGATCGCGCTCTGCCCGGAGCCGCTGGTGACGCTGCAGGCCGAGTATCATCCCTATCTGGACCAGACCACGCTGCTCAACGCCTGCCGCGCGCGCGGACTGATCTACACCGCCTATTGCCCGCTCGGGCGCGGCCGCATCTTCAAGGACCCGGTGCTCGGCGAGATCGCGCGCGCCAAGGGCAAGACCATCGCACAGGTGGCGCTGCGCTGGCTCATCCAGAAGGAGATCGTCGCCCCGATCCCGCGCTCGTCGAACCCGGCCCGCATGGCCGACAACATCGCCGTGTTCGATTTCTCGCTCAGCAGCGAGGAGATGGCCCGCATCGACGCGCTCAAGCGGCCGGACGGCCGCATCGCCAATCCGACCGACCGCGTACCGCCGTGGGATGTGTAGTCCACTTGCCTCTCGAATGTCGTCCCCGCGCAGGCGGGGACCCACATTCCAGGGGCCCGTGTTTATGGGTCCCCGCTTGCGCGGGGACGACAGACCGAGAAATGCGCAGGCGAGGAGTGCCCCCATGTCCAACGCACCGAAATACTTCATGTACTTCCCGGGCAACTACCGCTGGTCGGCGGCCTTTGTGACCGTGCTCGGCCGCGGCTTCTATGGCGGCGCCGAGATCGGGGAATTGCATAAGATCGGCCGCATGCTCGAAGGCAAGCGCGCGGACGACGACGAGGCCTGGTTCGACGCCTTCCTCACGATCGCCGACGAGGTGCGCGCGGGCGCCGAGCGCTACGGCAGCCATCCGGTGTCGGCGGCCGCCTTCTATCTGCGCGCCGCGCAGTACTATCACATGGGCGAGCGCTTCCGCACGCCCAAGGACCAGCGCGCACTCGATGCATTTCGCGCCGGTGTCGACTGCTTCCACCAGTTCGTTCGCCATACCGACTACAGAATCGAGATCGTCGAGGTGCCGTTCGAAGGCAAGCATCTACCCGGCTATTTCGTGCATGCCCAGAACGCGAAATCCGCGCGCACACCGTGCGTGGTGTTCTTCGACGGCCTCGACATCACCAAGGAGATCCAATTCGTCGCCGGCGTGCCCGATCTGATCAAGCGCGGCATCTCGGTGCTGGTCATGGACGGCCCCGGCACCGGCGAGGCGATCCGCTTTCGCGGCATGCACCTGCGCCACGACTACGAGGCCGCGGGCAGCGCCTGCGTCGACTTCCTGGAAAAGCGCGCCGACGTCGACCCCAAGCGGATCGGCATGCTCGCCATCAGCCTTGGCGGCTACTACGCGCCGCGTTGCGCGTCGCTCGAGCCGCGCTTTGCGGCCTGCGTCGCGTGGGGCGCGATCTGGGACTATCACGCGGTGTGGAAGCGGCGCGTGGAGGCGAATTTCAAGGCTGCGCTCTCGGTGCCGGGCCATCACATCATGTGGATCCTGGGCGTCGATACGCTCGAGGAGGCGCTCAAGCGGCTGGAGCCGTTCCGGCTCGACGGGGTGGTGCAGAAGATGCGCTGCCCGTTCCTGGTCCTGCACGGCGCCGACGACGAGCAGGTCCCGCTCAAGGACGCGCAGGCGCTCTATGAGGCCTGCGGCTCGCCCGACAAGACGCTGCGTGTCTTCACCGGCGAAGAAGGCGGCGCGCAGCATTGCCAGCGCGACTATCTGACGCTCGCCTGCGCCGAGATCGGCAACTGGCTCGAGGACAAGCTCGTGCGGGCGTGACGTGCGGGCAGCCGGCACGCAGGGCGCAAGCCATCTACTCCGCCGTCACCTTGCGGGCCGTCGCCACGATGTCGTCCGGCGTCGCGTAGATGTCCTCGACCACCTTGAGCGCCTCCTCGCCGGTCTTGGGCGAGATCGGCAGCCGCAGCTTCTGCGCCTCGGCGATGAACTGCGGGTCCTGCATGGTGGCGTTGAAGGCGTCGCGAAGAATCGTCACGCGCTCCGCCGGCACCGCCTGCGAGGCGATGAACGGCCGGCCGACCTGCGCGGACGCGAGCAGCACCCGCAGCACCTGACGGTCGCGCTCGCTCGGCGCGATGTCGACGCTATAGGGCACGTCGGGCGGCATGTCGGGCGCGGTCGAAGGCCCCGAGCGGATCACCGGCACGATCTTGCGGCCCTCGATCCACTCGAGCGGGATGCTGCTCCAGGCGCCACAGTCGCCGTCGAGCTCGCCGCGCTCGATCGCGATGCGCTGCTCGGCGCTGCCCGGATAGCCCGCGACCTGCTGCACGCGCACGCCGAAGATGTTCTTCAGGATGCGCTGGTTGGTGTCGGACGACGAGCCCATGCCGGTGAGGCCCATATGGACCCGCGGCTTACTCTTGAGGTCGGCGATCGTCTTCACCCCGAAGCCATGCCAGACATAGCAGACCGTGAGGTCCTGGCTGATGCTGCCGACCCAGCTGAACTTGCGGAAATCTATCCTGATCTTGTCGGGGTTGAGGCGTGAATCGCCGATGTTGCCGAAGTTGAAGATGTCGAGGACGGTGCCATCCTTCGGCGCCGAGAGGTCGAGATAGTGCACCGCCGTGAGGCTGCCGGCGCCCGGCATGTTCTGCACCACCACGGTCGGGTTGCCGGGAATGTGGCGGCCGATATGGCGGGCGAGCACCCGCGCGTTGAGGTCGAAGCCGCCACCGGGCGAGAACCCAACCAGAATGGTGAGGGTCTTGCCGCGGTAAAAGTCCTGCGCAGCGGCCGACCCCGCCAGGGCGGCGGCAGCGAGCGCCAGAAGGGCAAGGCGGCGCATGCGTTTCCTCATTTATAGCTGCTCAACAGGGCGACGAGCCGCTCGACGACGGCAGGCGGGGTGCGCGCCAGCTTGTCGGCCACGGCCGCGATCTCCTCGCCAGTCGACGGCCCTTCGACTTCGAGCTTCTGGCGCCGCACGTCGGCGAGGAACGCGGGATCGCGCACGGCCGCATCGAACGCGCGTCGCAGCATCTCGAGCCGCGCCGGCGGGATGCCGGGTGGCGCAAGATAAGGCCGCGTGAATTCGTCGCGCACGTTCAGGATATCGATCATCTGCCGCTCGGCCTCGTCGCGCGCGAGATCGCGCAACAGCGGCACATCGGCAAGCTCGCGGTGCTTGCTGCTGCCGTGCTGCACGATGACACGGACGAGCTTGCGCGCGAGCCAATCGGTCTGATTGAGGCTCGACAACGCATTGCCGAGCGTGCCTTCGACCTCGCCGCGCTCGAGCGCGATCTTGACCTCGTTGCTGGTCTTGTAGCCCGAGACGATCTTGAGCCTGTAGCCGAAGATCTCCTTCAGGACGATCGCGGCATCGATGCCCAGGCCGCCGACGCTGGTTCCGCCCACGACGAGCTGCTTGGTCTTCGCCTCCGCGAGCGACTGCGCTGGCGCGGTGTGCCAGACATAGCCGACATACTTGTCGCGCGTGGCGTTGCCGATCCAGGAGAACTTCGTCACGTCGAAGTCAGCCGCGCCCGGATTGAGGAACGGCGCGGTCAGCACCGCGCCATGGACGCCACCGATCACGCTGCCGTCGCGCGCGGCCGCCTTGTAGAGATAGCTCGCCGCGCGCGCCCCACCCGCGCCCGGCATCGCCTGCACGATCATGGTCGGATGGCCGGGGATATATTGCGGCATGTGGCGCGCCAGGACGCGGCCGTAGGCCTCGTAGGCGCCGCCGCCACTGGTGATGATGCTGATGGTCCTGCCGGCATAGAAGTCGTCCGGCGCCGCGACCGCCACGCCGCCCGCGAGGCTCGCCGCCAAGACGGCGCCGAGCGCCAACCCGTATGCGTTCGACCAGGCGTTCATGGTCCCAGCGTCATCGGTCTTGTGAGCCGACAGCCTTGCTGCAATCATGATACGGATGGCATGCGGCCGGCGCAACGACAACGCCACGTGGAAACCCGCTGGAGCTCCTGCCGTCGTGGGAGATCGGATGTTCGAGAGTAGCGTACCCAGGCTCAAGATCGGCTGCCTGATGCCAGGGTCGGTGATCGACAATCACGCCTTCGAGTTCTACCGGCTGGTTCCTTCAGGCGTCATGCTGGTGATGATCGGTGTCGGCCTGCGCGAATTCTCGCGCGACGACGTCGAGCGCGTATTCGCGCCGCTCGAGCGCTATCTCGACCAGCTCATGGAGCGCGGCATCAACCTGGTGATCCAGAACGGCGTGCCACTGCCGATCCTGCTCGGGATCGAGGCGCATGACCGCATGGTTGCGCATATGGCGAGCTACACGCGGCTGCCCGCCACCTCGACCGTGCTCTCGGTCGTGCGTGCGGCCACCGACCTCGGCATCCGCAAGGTCGTGGCAGTCAACAAATGGACCGAGGAGATGAACCGCTCGCTTGCCGCCTTTTTCGCTCGTGGCGGCGTGAGCGTCGTCGGCGAGACCACGAAGTCGCTCAAACCGGCGGATTTTCATCAGTTCGATGCCGGCGACCACATGCAGCTCGCCTATGAGCTCGGCCGGCGCGCCTTTCTGGAGCATCCCGACTGTGACGCGATTTATATCGGCGGCGGCTCCTGGATCGCCGAGCCGGTCGCGGTGCGGCTTGAAGCCGAGTTCGGCAAGCCAGTGCTGTGCAACCAGGCCGCGGTCATCCGCAACACGCTCAAGATGCTCGACGCCTGGACGCCGCTTTCCGGCCACAGCCGCGTGCTGGCGACACCCTGACAGGAAGAGTAAGCGACAATGAAAGTGACGTGCGTCGGAACGGACCCCGCCGGGCTCTATCTCGGCATCCTGCTCAAGCGGCGCGATCCGTCCCATGTGGTGCGCTTCATCGAGACCGCGCCGCAGCCGTCTGCGCCGGCGACGATCGTCTGCAACCCGCTCAAGCCGCGGCTGGCGCTCGCCGACAGCGAGACGCTCGACGCGATCAAGCCGGCGATCGTCTCGTTCGACCGCGTCAGCATCGACGCCGAGGGGCGGACCTTCGAGACCCGGGGGCTCACATACGCATCCATCGACCGGACGGCGCTCGTGGGCGCGCTCAAGCAGCGCGCCGCGCAGCTCGGTTGCACATTCGAGCGCCGCGACCTCGCCGATGACGATCGGCGCTCCGATCTCCTGGTCGCAGCCGATGGCCCCGACGGCGAAACCCGGACGGCTGGGCTCTCAGCCGAGCTGCGCCGCAGCAGCAACCGCTCGGTCGTGTTCCAGTCGGCCGAGCCCACCGACGCATTGCAGTATTTTTTCCGCGCGACGGAGCATGGCATCTTTCATGCGTACAAAGTGCCGCGCGGCCCCAATGGCTCGAGCGTGGTGGTGGAAACGCCAGCCGAGACGCTGCGGGTGAGCGGGCTCGACAAGGCGCCGCCCGAATGCATCATCGCGCTCTGCCGCAAGCTTTTTGCCTTGCCGCTCGATCGCATCGTGGCAGCCGCCGACGGCTCGATCTGGGATTCGTTCGCCACGGTGCGAAGTCGCCCCTGGCATGCCGGCAATGTCGTTGTCATCGGCCGCGCCGCCTATACGTCGCACGGCTCGGTGGGGCTCGACCTGCGCTCGCAGCTCGAGGACGCCGAGACGCTCGCCGAGCATCTGTCGTCCGGCGGAAGCATCGGCGAAGCGCTCGACGCCTACGAGGCCGGGCGCCGCCCCAAGGCCGAGAGCCTGCAGCGCGCTTCGGAGGCGTCCCTCACCTGGTCCGAGCATGTGCGCCGCTATCGGGAGCTGCCGTTCGAGCAGTTCTGCTTCTCGCTCCTGACCAACAGCATGCGGCTCACCTATGCGCGCATCGAAAAGGCGGCGCCTGATCTGGTGCGAGCGGTCGATGCGCTGGTGGCGGGCACGGCGCCGGAGAGCAACCGGCCGCCGCCGCCGATGTTCGCGCCCATTCGGCTGCGCGGCCTGACCATCCCCAACCGGGTCGTGGTTTCGCCGATGTGCCAGTACTCGGCCACGGACGGCACCGTGAACGACTGGCATCTCGTCCATCTCGGCAGCCGCGCCATCGGGGGCGCCGGGCTGATCATCGCCGAAATGACCGATGTCCTTCCGGAGGGCCGCATCAGCCTGCACTGCGCCGGCATGTACAAGCCCGAGCACGTGCCGGCCTGGAAGCGCGTCACCGATTTCGTGCACGCCAACAGCGAGTCCAAGATCGCGGTGCAGCTCGCGCATGCCGGCCGCAAGGGCTCGCTCACCCGCTCCTGGGAAGGTCACAAGTCGCTCGGCGAAGCCAAGTGGGAGCTGATCGCACCCTCCCCGCTCGCGTTCGCGGAAGGCCGCCAGGTGCCACGCGAGATGACACGGACCGACATGGACAAGGTGCGCGACGCCTTCGTGCGCGCGACCGAGATGTCGGACTTGGCCGGCTTCGACATGATCGAGCTGCACTATGCGCACGGCTATCTGATGTCGTCGTTCATCTCAGTCCTCACCAACCGGCGTACCGACGAGTATGGCGGCTCGCTGGAGAACCGCATGCGCTTTCCGCTCGAAGTGTTCAACGCCGTGCGCGCCGCCTGGCCGACGCACAAGCCGATCTCGACCCGGATCTCCTCGGTCGACTGGATCGAGGGCGGCACCACCATCGACGACGCGATCGAGATCGGCCGCATGCTGCACGCCGCCGGCAACGATATTCTCGCGGTGTCCACCGGCGGGGTCTCGAGCGCGCAGCGCCCGGTCGATGGCCGCGTGTTCCAAGCCACCTTCAGCGACCAGATCCGCAACGAGCTCGGTATTCCCACCATGGCGGTGGGTGGCATCGTCAGCCACGCCGACATCAACACCATCGTGGCGGCCGGCCGGGCCGACATGTGCGCGCTCGGGCGCGGCTATCTGGAGGACGCCTATTTCCCCCGCCACGCCGCCCGCGCGCAGAGCTACACCGGCCTCAAATGGCCGAGCCAATATCGCCGCGCGGGAGAGGTGCAGTTAAGGGGGGAGTGAGACGGCAGCGGCGCAACGCGGATTGGCCTTCCTGCGTCCCCAAACTCGGCGCTCGCCTCTCGTGCCCTCTCCCCTCGCGGGAGAGGGCTCAAGATAGCAGCAACAAATGCGGGTTGGTGAGGGGGGTTGCTTCGTTATATGCCTTTGCTTGTTGCAAAGAAGCCCCGCACCCAATTGTCCCGCACCCAATTGTAATGTGCTGACGCGCCTTCATGCCCTCTCCCGCAAGGGGGAGAGGGCGCAATCATAAGCACCGCAGCGCGTAGGGCGGATGAGCCGAAGGCGTAATCCGCCACCGGCGCCCTCACTCCGCCTTGATATTGGCCGCGCGGATGACCTTGGCCCACTTCTCGGTCTCAGCTTCGATGTGCGCTCGGAACTCTGCGGGGGTAAACACCAGCGGCGTAACGCCCAATTCGGTCAACTGTCCCCTGATCGTCGGATCAGTCAGCCCCGCGTTGATCTCGCGGTTCAATCGCTCGATCACATCGGACGGCGTGCCTTTCGGCACGCCGGTTCCGTACCAGGTGCTCGACGCATAGCCGGCAACGGTCTCGCCGACAGCCGGCACGTCCGGCAGGAAGGCCGAGCGGCTCGCCGTCGTCACCGCGAGCGGGCGCAGCGCGCCGCTTCTGATGTGGGGAAGCGCACCCGGAACATCCGAGAACAGCACCTGCACCTGGCCGCTGATCAGGTCCGTGATCGCCGGTGCACCGCCCCGATAGGGCACGTGCACCATGTCGACACCGGTCATCACCTTGAACAATTCGCCGGACAGGTGAACCGCCGTGCCGGCACCGGTCGAGGCCATGCTGATCTTGCCAGGATTGGCTTTGGCGTAGGTGATGAACTCGGCAATATTTTTCGCCGGCAGCGACGGGTTCACCACCATCACGAACGGGCCTGAGACCAGCCCCGAGACTGGCGTGATGTCGCGCAGGAAGCTGTAGGGCAGCGTCGGATAGAAGGTCGGATTGGTCGCGCCGCTGGTCGAGACGAACAGCACGGTGTGGCCGTCGGCCGGCGCATTCACGACCGACTGAGTGGCCAGAATGGTGCCGGCACCGGGCTTGTTCTCGACCACGACCGTCTGGCCCAGGCGCGGCGACAGCCAGCGGCCCATAATCCGCGCGACCGCGTCGGTCCCGGCGCCGGGCGCAAACGGCACCACCAGTGTGATCGGCCGCGTCGGATAGGTCTGTGCGCTTGCGAATTGCGACGCCATCGGCAGCGCGGCCGCTGACAACCGCAGAACGCTACGGCGCGAATAAATCATGGCGTCCTCCCCGGGGCGGACTGGCACATCCAACTCGCCAATCCCTGACACTCGCCAGGCAAGCTATCGCAGTCCCAAGTCCCAGTCTTTGAGAAATTGGCGGACTTGGCCCTGGGTTCCCGCCTGCGCGCGGACAACGGAAGAAAGCCGAGGAACGCGCCTCAGTTTTTTTTGGCCGAACGAAGCGACCACATGATTTCAATCGCGCCGCCTGCCATCCACGCTTGCTATCGCGGGTCGCGCACCGCAAGATGCGCGGCAACGAGAACGAACGGCGTCCCCCGCCCCACCTCCTGGTCGAGTCACCCATGCCCAAAACCCTGTTCGAGAAGATCTGGGACGCCCATCTGGTGGCGACGCGGATCGACGGCCGCGAGCTGATCTACATTGACCGCCATGTGCTGCATGAGCTGCACGCCCCGCACGCCTTCGAGTCGCTCGAGAAGCAGGGCCGCCCGGTGCGCCGGCCCGACCTCACCTTCTCGATGCAGGATCACACCGTCTCTACCCGGCCCGGCCGCACCGACACCACCAATCCAGACGGCGCGCCATTCCTGCGCGCCATGCGTGAAGGCAGCCGCCGGAACGGCATCCGGGTGTTCGATCTCGGCGATCCCGAGCAGGGCATCTCGCACGTGGTCGCGCCCGAGATCGGCATGGTGCTGCCGGGCGCAACGCATGCGGTTCCCGACAGCCACGCTTCCACCGTTGGCGGGCTCGGAGCGCTCGCGTTCGGCTGCGGCACCACCGAGCTTGCCCACATCCTGGCGACGCAGGTGATGGCACTGAAGCGGCCCAAGAGCATGCGCATTCGCCTCGAGGGCAAGCTTGGCGCGCAGGTCACCGCCAAGGACGTGGCGCTGCGCATCATCGCCGAGCTCGGCGTGTCGGGCGGGCGCGGCTTCGTGGTCGAATATGCGGGCGCGGTGGTGCGCGCGATGCCGATCGAGCAGCGCATGACGCTGTGCAACCTCAACATCGAGATGGGCGGGCGCTCTGGCTTCGTCGCGCCGGACGACTCGACATTTGCGTGGCTCAACGGGCGGCCATGGGCGCCGCAGGGCGCGCAATGGGATCAGGCGCTCGCGCAGTGGCGCGCGCTCAAGAGCGACGACAAAGCCGTGTTCGACCAGGAGCACACGCTGGACTGCAGCACGCTTGAGCCGCAGATCACCTGGGGCACCGACCCGAGCCAGGTGGTCGGGATCAGCGAGCGCGTGCCCGATGTTGCAGGCACCCGCGAAGGCCGCCGTGCCGCCATGGAAAGCGCCTACGCCTATATGGGGCTCAAGCCCGGCATGCCGCTGGTCGGGCTCCCCGTCAATCGCGTGTTCATCGGCTCCTGCACCAATGCGCGCCTGGGCGACCTCGAGGCCGCCGCCGCGGTGGTGCGCGGACGGCGCCTCGCCGACGGCGTCGTTGCGCTCGTGGTGCCGGGCTCCTCGACCGTGAAGCGGCAGGCGGAGGAAAAAGGCCTCGACCGCGTGTTCCGCGACGCCGGCTTCGCCTGGGGCGAATCCGGCTGCTCGATGTGCGCCGGCGGCAACGGCGACCGCGGCGAGCCCGGCGAGCGCATCGTCTCCACCACCAACCGCAATTTCGAGAACCGGCAGGGCCCCAAGGTGCGCACCCATCTGGCGAGCCCGGCGACCGCGGCAGCTGCCGCCGTCACCGGCCGCATCACCGACGTGCGCCAGCTGATGGCGGGGCAATCTTTGGCAGGGAACCCCTGATGCAGCCCTTCAAGTCCCATACCGGCGTCGCCGTCCCGCTCATCAAGGACGACATCAACACCGACCAGATCGCGCCCATCCAGGCGATGCGCAATCTCAAGCCCGACTACAAGGAGCTTCTGTTCATGCGCGCGCGCAGGCGCGACGACGGCAGCGAGGATCCGGACTTCGTGCTCAACAAGCCGCAGTTTCGCAACGCGGGCATTCTGGTCACGGGGCAGAATTTCGGCGCCGGCTCCTCGCGCGAGTCGGCGGTGTGGGGCATGCTCGCCAACAACATCAAGGTGATCGTAGCGAAAAGCTTCGCCGACATCTATCGCGAGAATTGCCTGCAGAACGGGCTCCTGCCGATCGTGCTCGCGCCGGCCGAGGCAGACGCGTTCGAAGAGCGCGTGATTGCGGCCAACGGCGCCGCGCCGTTCACGGTCGATCTTGAGACCCAGACCATCAGCGGGCCCGGCGGCCCCGACATCACTTTCACCATCGCGGCTGCCGATCGCATGCGGCTCCTGGAGGGCCTCGACGACATCGGGCTCACGCTCAAGCACACCGAGGACATCGTGGCCTTCGAGCAGGACATCGCGGCACAGCATCCGTGGTTGCAGACGGCACGGGATAGCAGGAGTTAATGCAAACACGGGCTTCGACCCGTCACCCTGAGGCGCGAGGTCGCCGTAGCAGGCGCAAGCTGCATACACTTGGCTGCGATGCGACCGAGCCTCGAATGGGTGAACGGCCCCGACTTGCGGCCATCCTTCGAGGCTCACCTTCGGTGAGCACCTCAGGATGACGCCGAATTTGCCGAGCTGGAGAGGAGAAAAGGATGAGTGCTCGCAAGACATTCCGCCAGATCATGGGCGGCAAGCGGCTGGTCCTGATGCCGGGCGCCTATGACGCGCTGTCGGCGCGCGTCATCGAGGCCGAAGGCTTCGAGGCGATGGTGGCCGGCGGCTATGCGGCGATCGGCAGCATGCTGGCGCAGGCCGACATGGGCCAGTCGAACATGCGCGACTACGCCGACCACTACGCACGCGTCTGCGGCGCGGTTGAGATCCCGGTCTATGTCGACGCCGACACCGGTTTCGGCGGCGTCAACAACGTGCGCCAGATGGTGCGCGCCTTCGAGGCGGCGGGCGTCGCCGGCATCTTCATCAGCGATCAGGTGTTTCCGAACCGGTGCGGGTACCTGCCGGGCAAGCAGATCATCCCGGTCGAGCAGATGCTGGCCAAGCTCAAAGCCGCGCTCGACGCGCGGCGCGATCCCGATCTTTACATCGCGGCCCGCACCGACGCCGCCGGCGTGACCTCGGTCGACGACGCCATCGCGCGCTGCCAGCTTTTCATGGAGGCGGGCGCCGACATGGCGAAGCCGATGGGGCTCGACACCATTCCGGAGATCAAGCGGGCGCTGCGCGAAATCCCCTGCCCGCACATGGCGACGCTCTCGCAGGCGGCCGGTCCGAAGGCGCGCAGCCTCAAGGAGCTTGAAGACGCTGGCGTGGTGGCCGCCACCTTCCCGTCGGTCGCGCTCTTTGCGGCCGCCAATGCGGTCCGCAACGTGCTGCGCCTGCTCAAGGAGAACGACACCCTGGCGCCCTGCCAGCCGCATCTCTTACCGCTCGACGACTATTACGGCCTCGTCGGCCTCAAGTCGCTGCTCACGCGCGAGGAGACCTACGACAAGGCCGCCGCCGCATTGGTGCAGAAGCGCGCGGCAGAGTGAGTTGAGGGGGCGAGTAGCGATTGGCGAGTAGCGAGTAGTGAGAGGAAGCAGCGATAGAGCGAGCCGCGTCTTTCTATTCGCTATTCGCCACTCGCTATTCGCCTGGCTTGCTAGCGCACCACCTTGGCACCCGCCGCCTTGAGAATCTCGCGCAGCTCGCCTTCGAACGTCGCCAGGAAGGTCTTGAGCTCGGCGGCCTTGATGAACTCACCGTCGAGCTGGCTCTCGTTGAGGAACTTCTGCCAGGCGGCGGTTTTGCTCGCCTTGAGGAACAGGTCCTCGTAATAGGCGATCGCTTCGGCCGACATGCCGGGCGCGCCGACGACGCCGCGCATCTGCGGCACGTTGGGAATGTCGTAGCCCGCCTCCTTGATGGTCGGGAAGTCCGGGAAGCCGGGCAGCCGCCGGTCGTTGACCTGCGCGATCACGCGCAGCTTGCCGGCCCGCACCTGCTCGCCCGCTTCACTCGGATCGACGATCATCATGTCGACGTGGCCGCCGAGCAGCGCGGCGATGCGCTCGCCACCCGAGGGGAACGAGATGAACGCCCAGCGCGCGCCGGTCAGCTGCATCAGCAGCTGGCGCACGGTGTTCTCGCGCGAGGTGATCGAGCCGCCCGACATCTTGAGCGCGCCGGGCTTGGCCTTCGCGGCGTCGATGAACTCCTTGAGCGTCTTGAACGGCGAATCGGTGCGCACCACGACCAGCGCCGGCTCGACCACGAGCCGCGCAATCGGGCTCATGTCCACGAGCTTGTTGGTCGCGGCCTCCTGCACCATCGGATCGATCAGCCAGATATTGGTAAAGCAGGCGATCACGTGCGGGTCGTTCTTCTTGCTGACCACATAGGCGGCCGCCGTCGTGCTGCCGCCGCCGGGCTTGTTGACCACCTGCATGCGCACCGGCGAGAGCTTGTCCTGGTCGATGATGGTGGTCAGCGCCCGCGCGAACACGTCGTTGCCGGACCCCGGCCCGCCATGCACCACGAACTCGATCGGGCGCGAAGGCTTGAACTGCGCGAAGGCCGGGCCGGCCGCGGTCGCCGCGATCGCGGACGCAGCGCCGCAAATAAGATGACGTCTGTTCATGACGTTCACAAAATTCATAATGTCCTCCGCACTGACCGGCCGCTTCGCGGTTCATCCGTTTTCGGTGATGGCGCGCACCCGCATCCGATTAAGCCAGCCGAACAGCGGCATCAACAGGACCAGCACCGCAAGCGCCAGCATGATCCCCGAAATCGGACGTTGCACCAAGGGCACAAAGTCGCCCTGCGACATCATGAGCGACTGCCGCAAGGCGCGTTCCATGGCGTCGCCCAGCACGAAGCCGAGAATGAGCGGAGCCGTGGGATATTTCAGCTTGGACATCGTATAGCCCAGGAGGCCGAAGCCGACCAGCAGGCCGAGGTCAAACATCCGGCCCGAGGCCCCGTAGGCGCCCACGATCGAGATGCCGAGAATGCCAGGGAACAGCACGTAGACCGGCAATCGCAGGATCTGCGCGAACAGCGGCACCAGCGGCAGGTTGAGGATCAGCAGCACCACGTTGCCGATATACATGCTGGCCACGAGGCCCCAGAACACATCGGGGGATTCGGTCATCAGCAACGGGCCAGGCTTCACGCCCCACAGCACCAGCGCGGAGAGCATGATCGCGGTGGTGCCGCCGCCCGGGATGCCGAGCGTGAGCAGCGGAACCAGCGCGCCGCCGGTATCGGCATTGTTGGCGCCTTCGGGCGCGGCCACGCCCTCGGGCGCGCCCTGGCCGAATTGCTCGGGATGCTTCGACACCGCCTTCTCGATCCCGTAGGCCATGAACGAGGAGATCGCGGCGCCGGCGCCCGGCAGCACACCGATCAAAAAGCCGGTGACCGAGCCGTTGATGAACGCGAAGCGGCAGGCCTTGAGCTCCTCCCAGCTCGGCAGGAGGTTGCGGATGCCGCGCGGCACCGGCAGCATCTTGGCTTCTTCGCCAGCCTCGATCGAGGCCATGACCTCGCCGATCGCGAACACCCCGATCGCCACCACCATGAAGTCGATGCCGCCGAGGAGGCTCGCCTGCCCGAAGATGAAGCGCGACTGCGCGGTGAAAAGATCAGTGCCGATGCTGGTGAGCCACAGCCCGACCAGCAGCGCCAAGAGCCCCTTGATCAGCGACGTGCCCGACAGCAGCACGACCAGCGCGAGGCCGAGGCACATCAGGGCGAAATATTCCGGCGAGCTGAACGACAGCGCAAAGGCCGCGATCGGCGGCGCAATCAGCGTAAGCCCGATCACGCCGACGGTGCCGGCCACGAACGACGCGATGGCGGCGATGCCGAGCGCCGCGCCGGCGCGGCCCTTGCGCGCCATCTGGTAGCCGTCGAGGCAGGTCACGACCGAGGACGACTCGCCCGGAATGTTGAGCAGGATCGAGGTGGTCGAGCCGCCGTATTTGGCACCGTAGTAGATGCCGGCAAGCATGATGATCCCGCCGGCCGGATCCATCTTGAAGGTCAGCGGCAAGAGCAGCGCGATGGTGGCCGCAGGACCCAATCCCGGAAGGATGCCCACGACGGTGCCGAGCAGGCAGCCGACGAAACACCAGAACACGTTGCTCGGCTGCAGCGCGACCGCGAACCCGTGCAGAAGGCCCGAGGCGATGTCCATCTCAGAACCCGAACGGACCGGTGGGAAGCGACACGCTCAGCGCGACGGGGAAGATGAGATGGAACGTGAGCGCGGACGCAACTGCGACGACGGTGGCGGTCGCGAACGGCCGGCGGAAGATGAAGGCCACGATGAAGAACGTGAGCACCGCAAAACTGATCAGGAAACCGACAAACTCCATGAGCACGACCGACAGCGCAAAGGCGAGCCAGGTGGCCATCGCCCGGCCGGTCGCCGGCCAGTCTACCGCCTGCCCTTCATCACTCGCGCGCGCCGCATTGACGATCAGCAGCAGCGAGAGCGCCACCATCGCGGCGCCATACCAGAATGGAAAGAAGCCCGGCCCGGGGCCGTCGAGGGTATAGTAGTCCCAGGCGTGCGCTTGCATCATGATGTAGACGCCGAGGGCGGCCAAAGCCGCGCCCGAGATCACGTCGCCATTCTTGAGGAAAGCTCGGACCATACCGCCACCCACCGGCTTGGGCGGCCAGCGGAGCACCCAGGACTGGGAAAATCAAGCTATTGGCGCGAGGAACTTGGAGCGCTCCAGAGCGCCCGGGCAAAGCCGATCAGCGTATCGCTGATCGCCTCGGGCTGCTCCGCGATGGCGGCATGGCTGCAACGGGAGATCACCGTCACGGTGACCCGTTCGCCCAGCGCGCGCTTGAACTCATGCGCGTCCTCGACATGCGCCAGCGGATCATGGTCGGGCTGCAGGTATAGGACCGGAACGTTGCCGGCGGCGTAGTCCTCCTCGCGCGAGGTGCGATCGCCGGCGATCCGCTGCGCCGCCAGCACGTCGGGATGCCAGCCGGCGAGCCAGCCGCGCGGATCGTTACCGGGCGCGAAGAACGCAAACTGCAGCGCTTTCAAACGCTCGGCGTCAGGCAGCGCCAGATTGGCGCTTGCCTTGATGGCCTCGCGCACGACCGGCGGGCTCGGCGCGTGGCCGACATTGGCGGCGACCAGCGACACCGCCCGCACCAGGTCAGGCCGGTCGACCGCCAGCATGCGGGCGACGCGATTGCCGAAAGCGTGGCCGACCACGAAAGCGGGCCCGCCACGATCGTGCTCGATCACGGCCGCGATATCCGCTGCGTAGGTGTGCAGGTCGATGCCGGTCATCGGGCCGCGGCTCTCCCCGATGCCCCGCGGCTGCGGCCGCAGCACCCGAAAGGAGGCCGCCGCCAGGCGCTCGGCGATCGGGTCGAAATCAGTGGCGCCGCGGCCGAGCGACGGCAACAGCACGATCGGATGGCCTTGCCCCTGCGCGAGCACCTCGATCCGCGCATCGCCGCACGCCACGATCGTGCGCGTCACCGCCGCCGTCGAGCCGTTCATGGCGGGGGGTCGTTCGCGGTCGGCGGCTGCTCGCAGATGCCGTCGCAGCAATGCGCGATGCCAGTCCCGCCGCAATCCGGGCAGGGAATCAGCCCGGACTGCTCATCGATGCGGTCATCCGATGATGCTTGGCCACCGGCGCGCACGAAGCCCACGCGACCGGAATGTCGACAGGTTTCACAAAGCATTTCGCGCCTCCGGAGCCACCTGAGCCGATTCTCGCCTCCAAGAAAAGTAGCGGCGGCCCAACTCGCGCCGGGCCGCCGCTTCGTGTTGGGAAATCGTGAGGCGAATTAGATATGCGCGCGATTGAGGCCCTTGGCGGCCATCAGCTCGCCGATCCGCTTGCGGGCATAGAACATGCGCGTCTTCACCGTGTTGGTCGGCACATCGATGATCTCGGCGACCTCCTCGACTGTCTTCTCGTGGTAGTAGACGAGGTCGACGATCTCGCGATGGGCCGGCGACAATTGCGTCAAGCAGTCCTGCAGAACCGAGGCGCGCTGCGTCTTCTGCATCGCGATCTCCGGATTGTCCGACGGGTCCTCGATGAATTCGGCGACCTCGTCGTCAAGCTCCTCGGCCGACCGGCGGCGCAGGAGCGACAGCGCCTTGTTGCGGGCGATCGCCAGCAGCCAGGTGGTCACCTGTGAGCGGCCCTCGAACCGCCCGGCTTGGCGCCACACGTCGATGAAGACCTCGCTGACCGTGTCCTCGGCCGCGGCCTCATCGTTGAGGAAACGCAGCGCAAAACGATAGACGCGGAGGTGGTGGCGGGCATAGAGCGACTGCAGCGCCCGCTTGTCGCGCCCGGCAATCAGCGCAAGCAGCGCTTCATCGGACGCTTCATGGGAGGCAGCTTGCGTGTGGACCGACGACGCGGCGGCGACTGCCTGACTGTACTGCATGGGAACCCTCCCAAAAGTGCGCGCGCCCCAGGCGCAATCCCACCGGGCGGGTCTATCGGGAGGCCGTTTCGGCAATATTGCTGCGGCCGCGAAAATGGTTTCGCCACGCCGGCCGATTGTTTCGTCAGGCCGCGGGGGACGAAACATTTGGAACCGCGGCCCCGCGGGTTGTCGACCAGCAGGCCCCTTCTAGGTATATAGTCCTAGTTAACGGCATGGTGACCGCGGTGCTTTCTGTGATGGCACCTGCCGGATACCGATCCTATGATCGCGCCGGCCCAACCCCAAAGGCCGATGGAGGCGCCGATCGAGCGCCGATGGAGCAACGCATGTCCTGGTGCCACACCTTCTGGGACAAGACCTTCTGGGACCGCGCCTTCCGGGACCACACCAGCCTGACGCGCGGGTGCCTCGTGGCCGGCCTCTGCGGCGCGGTGGCCCTCGCCGGTCCGGCGGACGCGC
>DAIUEP010000044.1:0-18053 GCA_036845065.1 Xanthobacteraceae bacterium
CGCGCTTTGACACAAGCCGCATCACCACGTCCGAGCTGCCGCCCGCCGCAAACGGGACCAGGATCGTGATGGCACGCGTCGGATAGCCGTCGGCTTGCGCCCACGCGCTTGCAGACACCGCAAGCCACGCCACAAGGCAGGCGGCAACCCTTGCCAGCCAGCTAGCCTTCGTACCTTCGCGCATTGTCGAGGATCTCCGCGGTTCCCAGCATGTCGTTGAGCTCGGTGAGATCGAACATCCGGTCCTGGAACGGCGCGTTGCTTCCGTTCGCGTGCAGGCTTGCATAGTAGTCGCGCGCCGTACGCGCCAAGGCGCGCACGATGCCGCCGGGAAAGATCACCAGGCGAAAGCCGATCTGGGCCAGCTCATGGGACGTGAGCAGCGGCGTATTGCCGCCCTCCACCATGTTGGCGAGCAACGGCGCCGAATCGCCCAGCTCCCTCGCCACCCGGGACAGCTCGTCGCGCGTGCGCGGCGCCTCGATGAACAGAATGTCGGCGCCGGCGTCCACGTAGAGCCGGCCGCGCTCGATGGCGCGGTCCATGCCTTCGATCGCGGCCGCATCGGTGCGTCCGACGATCAGCGTATCGGCCGACTGCCGCGCATCGACTGCGGCCTTGATCTTGCCGACCATCTCGGCCGCCGGAATCACGGTCTTGTCGGCGAGATGCCCGCAGCGCTTCGGAAAGACCTGGTCCTCGAGCTGGATCGCGGAGGCGCCCGCCCGCTCGAACAGCCTGACCGTGCGCTGGACATTGAGCGCGTTGCCGTAGCCGGTGTCGGCATCCACGATCAGCGCGCATGGCACGCGGTCGCGAATGAGCGCAATCGTCTCGGCCACTTCCGTGCTCGAGACAAGCCCGATATCCGGGCGGCCGAGACGGCAATAGGCAATGCCGGCGCCGGTCAGATAGAGCGTGTCGAACCCCGCCGCAGCCGCGATGCCGGCAGTCAGCGCGTCGCAGACCCCCGGCGCCACCACGATGCCGCGATCGCGCTCCGCGCGCTCGAGACGCGCGGAGAGCTCATTCACCTGGTCCAGAGGCATGGTGATCCCGTCGTACCGCGACACAGAGCCGATCTCACAAGCATTTTTCCGACGCGATCGGTTGTATTATCATTGCAGTCCAAGGTGCAAGTTCAGCAATTGGGCACTCACGCTCGCTCAATGGATATGCCGCTATGGGAATGACGCTTGCGGAGAAGATCGTGGCACGGGCCGCCGGGCGCGGCCATGTGACGCCGGGCGAGATCGTGACCTGCGCAGTCGATCTGGCGATGATCCACGATTCCGGCGGGCCGCGGCGGGTGGCGCCCATCCTCAAGCGCTTCGGCGTCGGCCTGTGGGACCCCGGCAGGGTGGTGCTCATCAGCGATCACTACGTGCCGGCCAGCGACGAGGAGACGCGGCGGATCGGCGAGATCACGCGCAAGTTCGCGGCCGAGAACCCCCTCGCCGGCTTCTACGACGGCGAAGGCATCTGCCACGTCGTGTTGCCCGAGCGCGGTCATCTGCGACCGGGCATGTTCGTGGTCGGAGGCGACAGCCATTCGCCGACCGGCGGCGCCTTCGGAGCCTACATGTTCGGCGTGGGCGCAACCGAGATGGCGGGCGTGCTCGCGACCGGCGAGATCTGGCTCACGGTTCCCGAGACGATCGAGATCGAATGGTCGGGCCGCCTCGCGCCGGGCATCGTCGCCAAGGACATCATGCTGTTCCTGTGCGCAAAGCTTGGCATGGAAGGAGGCCGCACCCAGGCCGTGCACTTCCGCGGCGAGGCGATCCGCTCGCTCGGCATGCAGGAGAGGATGACACTCGCCAACATGACCGCCGAGATCGGCGGCCAGACCGGCCTCGTCGATCCCGACGACACCACGGCCGCGTTCATCCGCAGAGCCGGCGCCGAGCCCGGCGACATTTTGCGCTGGCAGTCGGATGCTGACGCAAAGCCCACCGAGCATCACCGCTTCGACGCCGGCACCCTCGTGCCACAGGTCGCGGCCCCGCACAGTCCGGCCAATGCCGCGGCGGTGACAGAGCATCGGTCGGTGCCGATCCAGGTGGCGCATATCGGTGCCTGCACCGGCGCCAAGATCGCCGATCTGCGCATGGCCGCGCAGGTCCTGAAAGGACGCAAGGCCAGCGTCCCTCTGCTGGTGGCGCCGGCGTCGCGGCGCGATCAGGAAGCTGCCGCACGGGACGGCACCTTGCAGATATTGGTCGAGGCCGGCGCCAAGCTTCTGCCCAACGCTTGCGGCATGTGCGCCGGCTATGGCGGCGCGCTCGATGAGGACGTGACCTGCATCTCCTCGATCGCGCGCAACTTCAAGGGCCGCATGGGCCCCTCGAGCGCTCGCATCTATCTCGGCTCGCCCTACACGGTCGCGGCGTCCGCAGTCCGCGGCCGGATCACCGACCCGCGCGAGCTGCTGTCATGAACACCGTGCAATACGGACGCGCCTTCGTGTTCGGCGACAGCGTCAACACCGATGCGCTGGCGCCCGGCATCTACATGAAGCATCCGATCGGAACCATCGCGAGCCATTGCTTGGAATCCGTCGACCCGACATTCGCCACCACAGTGCGGCCTGGCGATGTCGTGGTTGCCGGCAAGGGCTTCGGCATCGGCTCCTCGCGCGAGCAGGCAGCGGAAGCGCTCAAGCATCTCGGCGTCGCGGCCGTGCTGGCCCGCTCCTTCGGCGGCATCTTCTATCGCAACGCGCTCAACCTCGGTCTGCCCGTGCTGGTATGCGACTCGGTGGATGGGATCGGCGCGGGCGACCTGGTCCACGTCGATGCGGCGACCGGCGTGATCGACAACAAGACGCGCGGAACGACGCTGTCGGCCGCGCCGCTGCCAGCGTTCCTGCTGGCGATGATCGCGGATGGCGGGCTGGTGCCGCACCTCGAGAAGCGTTTTGCCGACCGGCGCGCGGCCGCGCGTCAATCCTGACGTCTACCGGCCGCCGAACAGCGCCTGCAACTGGGCGCAGGACATGACCTCTGCCACGCTGCCCAGCGACACGATCGCGGCGCGGTGCAAGTCGTCCGAGAAGGCCGCGCAGCCGTCCTCCAGCAAGATGAGATTGAAGCCGCGCACATGCGCATCCCGCAAGGTTGCCGCCACGCCGCCATTGGTGACGATGCCGCAAAACGCCAGCGTGGTGATGCCGGCCTCGCGCAGCACCCATTCGAGCCGCGTCATATAGAAGCCGGAGAACGCGACCTTCTCGACCGCGAGATCGGCGGGCGCTAGCTCGTCGACCAGCGCGTGCCCCCAGCCGCCCGGCACGAAGTCACCCTTGCCGAGAAATGGCCGCAGCGTCTTGAGATGCGGCGATATGAACGGCTCGCCGTTGCGGCCAGGCACGAGCGTGAACTGCGTCGCGACGATCCAAGCGCCCCGCTCCCGCATCGTCCGTGCGAGCGGCGCGATCCGTGCCGGCAGCGCCGCGATCGATGCCGCCGTGCAGCCCGCGCGCCCATAGGCGCCACGCGGATGCAGGAAGTCGTTCTGCAGATCGACCATCACGAGGCCGAGGCGCGAGACATCGTCGATGCGCGTCGGCATACCACCCCCGCCGCTAGAACCGTTCCAAGAGCCAGCCGCGGCCGAAGACCTTGTCCTCGATGCCCTGCGCGCGCAGCGCGTGCCAGATGGTTGCGATATTGATCGGGATCACCGGCTTGCCCAATTGCTGCTCAAGCCCGGGGAAGATGTCCTGGGTGGAGAGATTGGTGCCGGCCTGCACGATCGCGTCCACGTCATCGCCCTCGAGCTGATTGAGCACCACATCGATTACCTCGCGCGGCGGCGTATGCGCGATCGACGTCGCGGTATCGCATTTGAGGCCGACCACATTGGTGACGTGGTAGCCTGACTCCTCGAGGAAGCGGCGCACCTGCTCGTCGCCCACCGGCTGATAGGGCGTGAGCGCCGCCACGCGCCTCGCTCCGAACGCATCGAGCGCGGCCTTCAGCGCCGCAGCCCCACTGGTCAGCCCGATCTCGGGGCCGATCACCTCGCGCAGCCGCATCTCGAACTCGGCATTGCCCTCGAGGCCGCCCCAGAATGTCTCGGCCGACATGCCCATCATGATGTAGCTCGGCTCGCAGGTCATGATGTCGCGCAGCGCATCCGGAATGGTCTTGCGGATGGCCTCGATGAAGGCCAGGAACATGTTGTCGCTGGAGAGGTCGGGCTGCGCGACGAAAAAGCGGGCGAAATGCCAAGTCACCCCCGGCGGGATGATCCGCTGACAATCGTATTCCACACCGATGTTGGTCGAGGGTATGATGACCCCAATCCGGCCGCGCGCGCCGATCCAGGGCTCCTGCGCCTTGGTCAGTTTGACGGCCTGATCCATCCTACCTCTCCTCTAAGCCAAGCTTTCGCAATCTATCCCAACCGATGCCGTCAACACAGAGAGAGGAATCCTTGCGCCCCGTCCTGATCGCCGGGGCAGGCCCGGTCGGCCTTACCGCCGCGCTCAACCTCGTCCGCCGCGGCGTTGCGGTCATCGTCCTGGAAGCCGGCGATCGGATTGCCGACGATCCGCGCGCCGGCACGATCCACCCGCCGACGCTGGAGCTGTTTGCCACAGTCGGCGTGACCGAGGCCATGCTGGCGCGAGGATATGTCGTGCGCAACTATCAGTATCGTGACCGCCGCACCGGCGTGGTCGCGGATTTCGATCTGGGAGCGCTCGCGGACGACACCCCCTACCCGTTCCGGCTGATGCTGGAACAGCACAAGATCTGCGGCATCCTGATCGAAATGCTCAAGGCCTATCCGGAGTGCCGCCTGCTCATGGAGCATCGCGTCACGCAGGTGACCCAGCATGGCGACGAGGTGACCGCGACGGTGGCAACGCCGGCCGGCGAAACGTCCTTTCGCGCCGACTGGATGATCGGCTGCGACGGCGGCCGCAGCCAGGTTCGCAAATCGATGCAGGTCGAATTCTCCGGGTTCACCTATGAGGAGCGGTTCCTCGTGCTGAGCACGCGGTACGATTTCGCGCCGCATGGCTATGCGCTGACCAACTACATCGCCGACCCGGACGAATGGTGCGCTCTGTTCAAGGTCCCCGGCCACGACGAGCGCGGCATCTGGCGCGTCGTCTTTCCGGTTGACGCACGCGCCTCGCCCGACCTCATTTTCGAGGAGACCGCGGTGCAGCGGCGCATCCAGGGCTTCCACCCCAAGGCCGGCCACTATGACGTGACCCATCGCAATCTCTACGATGTGCATCAGCGGGTTGCCTCATGCTACCGTGACGGCCGGCTCCTGATTGCGGGCGATGCCGCGCACATCAACAATCCGCTTGGTGGCATGGGGATGAACTTCGGGCTGCACGACGCTTTCAATCTTGCGGACAAGCTCGCCGCCATCATCCGGGACGGCGCCGACGAGGCCTTGCTCGACCGCTATGACCGCCAGCGCCGCACCGTCGCGCAGGACTATCTCCAGCGCCAGACCATCGAGAACAAGAAGAACATCGAGCAGAAGGACCCGCGCGAGCGGGAGCGATTCCATGCCGAGCTGCGCGCCATTACGGCCGACCACGACAAGCTTCGCGCCTATCTGTTGCGGGTCGCGATGATCGAAGGCGTGCGCCGGTCGGCGGCGATCGCTTGAGCGGCATGCTTGCAACAACAACGCCTGGGGCGTCCCCTGCCCCGCAACGGAGAACGAGATCATGAAGATTGCAATTCCCGACCTGATTTCCAATTCCTACTTCCCCGCGGCCGCGGCGGTCGAGCTTGGCTTCTTCAAGCAGGAGGGGCTCGATATGACGCTCGAGCTCATCTTTCCAGTCAACAAGACGCTCGAGGTGCTGCGCGACGGCGGCATCGATTTTGTCGGCGGCTCCGCTCACAGCGTGCCGTTTGCCTTTCCCGGCTGGAAGGGCGGCAAGCTTCTCGCCGCCCTCGCCCAGAACACCTACTGGTTCCTAGTGCTGCGCGCCGATCTCAAGGCCAAGAAAGGCGATATCAACGCGATCAAGGGACTGAACATCGGGGCGGCGCCTTTGGTCGACCTCGGGCTCAAGCGGCTGCTGGTCGAGTCCGGCATCGACGAGCAGCGCGACCGGGTGAAGATCGGTCCGGTTCCTGGCGCCTTCCTGGGCGAGAATAAGAACTTCGGCGTGGCCGCCGCCAAGGCGCTGCAGGCCGGCCTGATCGACGGCTTCTGGGCCAACGGCATGGGCGCCGAAGTCGCGGTGCGCAGCGGCGCCGGCACGATCGTCATCGATGCGCGGCGCGGCGACGGTCCGCCCAAGGCGATCCACTACACCATGCCGGCGCTGATCACCTCCGACGCCGTGATCGCGCGTGATCCCGACGCGGTCGCGGCCGCCGTGCGGGCGCTGGTCAAGACCCAGCAGGCGCTCAAGGCCGATGTCAGCCTCGCCACCAAGGTCGGCCGCAAGCTGTTTCCCGCGAGTGAAGCCGAGCTCATTGCCGACGTGGTGATGCGCGACCTGCCGTTCTACGATCCGGCGATCTCCCGCGAGTTCGTCGCCGGGATGACCGAATTCCAGCGCAACATGGGCTTGCTGGCCGGTGATGTGTCCTATGACGACATCGTCGCAACGCGTTTCAGCCAGTACTGGAAGGCTTGAGGCACGCCCATGGGCGAGCTTGACGTCTATCGCCAGCAGGGCTTCGGCAACCGCAGCGGGTTTGGCGGAGCGCCCGCCCTGCTGATTGTCGATTTCGTCAACGGTTTCAACGACCCGGCCCTGTTCGGTGGCGGCAATATTGGCATGGCGATTGCAAGCACCAAGGGACTGCTGCAATGCGCGCGAGCGCAACGGCTGCCGATCGCCTTTACGCGCGTGGTCTATGCGGAGGACGGATCGGACGCCGGCGTCTTCTGCCTGAAGGCACCGGGACTTGCAGCGCTGACGGAACGTGCTGCTGCAAGCCAGATCGTGTCGGAGCTCGAGCCATTGAAAGGCGAATACGTCATTCGCAAGACCCAGCCCTCGGCCTTCTTCGGCACCAGCCTGAGCGGCTGGCTCATCAGCAAGGGCGTCGACACGCTCCTGGTCACCGGCTGCACCACGTCGGGCTGCGTGCGGGCCTCGGTGGTCGATTCCATGAGCTACAATTTTCGCACCATCGTGGTGACCGATTGCGTCGGCGACCGCGCCATCGCGCCGCATGAGGCCAATCTGTTCGACATGGGACAAAAGTACGCGGACCTGATGACCAGCGCCGACGTGATCGGTCATCTCGTAAGCACGCCCAGACGTGACGCAGCATCAAGATAGGTAAGCAACCATGTCAAAGACTCCGATCGGAAGGACCGGCCTGGGGGCTGCCGCCGGCATGGCACTGTTCGCGCTTCTGCCCTCGAACGCCCAGGCACAGGACTGGCCCGCCAAGACCGTCAGCGTCATCGTGCCGTTCGCGGCCGGCGGCAACACCGACGTGATGGCGCGCATGGCAAGCAATAAGCTCGCCGCCGAGCTCAAGCAGAGCTTCGTGGTCGAGAATCGCCTTGGTGCCGGCGGCGCGATTGCGGCGAACTACGTGGCACAGGCCGCGCCCGACGGCTACACGCTGCTGTTCGGCGCCGCCCCGCAGATCGCGGTGGTGCCGCGCATCCAAAAGGTCAACTACGACCCGCTCAAGAGCTTTGCGCCCGTCAGCATTTTCGGGACCGGCCCGTTCATTCTCGCGATCAACGGTGACATCCCCGCCAAGACGTTGCCTGAGTTCGTCGCTTACGGGAAAGGCCGCAAGCTCAACTACGGCTCCGGCGGCGTGGGATCGATCGGCCACCTGTCCGGCGCATTGCTGGTCGCGCGAGCGGGCCTCGATTCCGTGCACATTCCGTTCAGCGGCGGCGGCCCCGCCACCTCGGCGCTGCTCGCCGGGCAGATCCACATGTATTTCGGCAACGCGTCCGAGCTCATCCCGCAGGCCGAGAGCGGCAAGATCAGGATCCTGGGCGTCGCCACCGGCCAGCGCATGAAGCAATTGCCCAACGTTCCGACGATCAGCGAGACCTATCCGAACTTCGCGCTCTCGTCCTGGAACGGCTTTCTCGCACCAGCCGCAACGCCGCGCGCCATCGTCGAGCGGCTCGCGAACCTGGTTGCGGCCGCAGCGCGGGAACCGACGATCGTCGCTCAATTGGACAATCTCGGCATCACGCCGAACGGCACAACGCCAGAAGAATTCCTCGCGCAGATCGCACGCGAACAGCCGCAATTCGACGAGGCGATTGCGGCCGCCGGCCTCAAGCCAAATTAGGCCCCCCTCGCGGCCCTATTCGGCGGCGCGCGACGCCGGCACGTCGAGCGTCAGTCCCACCGAGAGGGCATCCTCGCGAAACGCCTTGACCGCATCGAGCGACAGCTCGGCGTCCGAGCGCGTGCCGAGCGCCGGCAGCTTCTTGAGCACATCCGCCGGTGCCGTGATGATGTGGCAGCCCATGGCGTCGGCCTCGACGACGTTGAACACCTCACGCGTCGACGCCCAGATAATCTCCACATTCGTGGTCTTGCGTGCGCGCGCGACCGCATCCTGCATGACGGGGCGATAGTCGACGCCAAAGTCGGCCAGCCTGCCGGCGAACACCGAGACGCAGGCCGGCGCGCCGCCGGCCACCGCATCGACCGCGCGCGCGACCTGGTCCGCCGTGAAGATCGCCGTCATGTTGATCTTGACGCCGTCGCGCGACAGCGCCTTGACCGCGTCGTAGAGCGGCTCACCCCGCGTCGTGGTCACCGGCAGCTTGACGTGGACATTGCGGCCCCAGGTCGTGATAACGCGCGCCTGCGCGACCATCTCGGGGATGTCGTCGGAGAACACCTCGAAGGAAATGTGCCGGTCCGGCACGGCGGCGACCAGGTCGCGCGCGTAAGCGGCGTAGTCGCGAACGCCCGCCTTCTTGAGCAACGACGGATTGGTCGTGAAGCCCCTGATCCAGGACTGCTTCGCCATGTCGACGATCTGCGCCTTGTCGGCGCCATCGGTGAACAGCTGAATCGTCAGGTCCGCTAGCTTGATGGCCATGTCTCACCAGTCGCGAGTGTTCGAATGCGCCAGCTATAGCAAAGATCGCGGTTCCGCGGCATGCCCAATTCGCCGGACATATCGCTAACGTTAAAGGGTCTCTCGGATAGCCCTATGAGGCCACGAGCGAGCGATAAAGCCTGCCGACCGCCTGCTTGACCGCGTCCTCGGTGAAGCGCTCCCTGACCCGCTCGGAGCCAGCCATGCCAAGCCGCTTCCGCAGCGCCGGGTCTCCGGCGAGCTCGACCAGCGCGCCCGCCGCCGCTTCGATGTCGCGCGGGGGGACCAGGAGGCCCTCCTGACGGTGGCGCACCAGCTCGCGGCATCCGGGCGCATCGGTGGTGACGATGGGACGGCCCGATGCCGCGGCTTCGAGCAGCGTCCGCGGTAGACCTTCGCGATAGTACGAGAGCAGCAAGGCCACATGATGCTCGCGCCAGACGCGGGCGACATTTTCGGTACGGCCATGCCAGACGATCCCTGGTTCACTTGACCACCGCCGCAGAACGTCTTCGGAAATGGTGTCCCGGTTCGATGGATCCGGAGCTCCGAACAGATGCAGCTCGACCGGCGCCCCGTGCGCGCGGGCGCGCCTTGCGGCCTCGACCGCATCGGCGATCCCCTTTGCGGCAATCATGCGCGACACGACCGCAATCTTCACCGGCGGAGCCGGTGGTTCCGGTTCTGCCGGAAAGTCCGCTGGATCAACCCCGGCACCGCCCACGATCGTGACTTCAGGGCCTGCGGGGTCGAGCCGGAATTCGCCAGGATCATCGACGTTCTCGAACAGGAAGCGCGTGCGCGGACCGCGCAGGCGAGCAATCGTGAACCGAATGATCGACCGCGCCAGGCGAACGGAGAGGCCACGCTCGGTCCAAAGCTGGCCGAGACCCGTGGGCGCGAGCACCAGCGCCCGCGCCCCGGCCAATCGGGCCGCAAGCCCGCCAAGCACGATCGGCCGCAGCGCAATGCAGTGCACGATATCCGGCCGCTCCGCGCGCACGATCCGATAGGTCCGCATGACGTTGCGGAGCCCCTCGATCACCCCAAGGCTTTTCCGCTCGATGTCGAGTGGGATGACGCGTAGCCCCTCGGCCGCCAGCCGGCCGGCATGGTTACGAACCCGCGCCGCCACCATCACCTCGAAACCGGCTTCCCGGGCTGCCCGCGCCATGGGCAGGAAGTGCGACACGAAGAACCAATCCTCGGTAACCAAATAGAGGATTTTCGTCATGGCGCCCTTATGGAAGATTGGATACAAAAGCGCAATTATGCCACTCTGAGTAAATATTTTTTCCCCGATGGCCCCGATGAATTTGTCCATTGTTCCAGTTTTGATGTGCGGCGGCGCCGGAACGCGGCTATGGCCCGTTTCGCGCGAGAGCATGCCCAAGCAATTCGTCCCCCTGATCGGGCCGCACTCGACGTTCCAGCAGGTCATCGAGCGGGTCTCCGATCCCACGCTGTTTGCGCGCCCGATCGTCATTACGAATGCGGACTTCCGCTTCATCGCGGCCGAGCAGATTCGCGAATGCGGCATCGAGGCCGACATCGTGCTGGAGCCGGCACGCCGGGACTCCGGTCCGGCGGTCGCGGCCGCCGCCGCGCTCGCGGCCGAGCGCGATCCGCAGGCGCTGGTGCTGGTGCTTGCCGCCGACAACGTCTTTCGCAAGCCCGACGAGTTCCTCGCCACCTGCCGCGAGGCCGCAAAGACCGCGGCCGAGGGCCGCATCGTTACCTTCGGCATCAAGCCGACACGACCGGCCACCAACTACGGCTATATCCGGCCCGGCCGCAAGCTCAATGGCGGCCCTGCGCTTGCCGTCGACGCCTTCGTTGAAAAACCCGACGCGGCGACCGCCGCCACCTACCTTGCGGACAATTATCTTTGGAACAGCGGGAACTTCATGTTCCGCGCGAGCGTCATGCTCGGCGAGATCGAGCGCTTCGAGCCGGCCATGGCGGCCGCCGCCAAGGCCGCGGTCGCGCAGATGACGCGCGACCTCGATTTCCTGCGGCTGGCCGACGGCCCGTTCGCATCGGCGCCCAAGAAGTCGATCGACTACGCTGTGATGGAACATACCAAGCTCGCCGCGGTCGTGCCGGGGGACTTCGGCTGGTCGGATGTCGGCAGCTGGAGCGCGGTCTGGGACATTCTCGACCATGATGCCGACGGCAACGCCATCGACGGCCCGGTGGTCGTGCATGACTGCCGCAACACGCTGGTGCGGTCGGACGAGACAATATTGACCACCGTGGTCGGTCTCGACGATGTGGTCGTAGTCACGACCGCAGACGCGGTCCTGGTCGCGGCGCGGCAGAAGACCGAGGACGTCAAGGCGCTGGTCGAGCGGCTCAAGACCCAGAACCGGCGCGAAGCCATCGAGCATCGCCGCATGTATCGGCCCTGGGGCTACTATCAGAGCGTCGACATCGGGGCGCGCTACCAGGTCAAGCGCATCGTGGTCAAACCCGGCGCCAAGCTCTCGCTGCAGAAGCACTTCCATCGTGCCGAGCATTGGGTGGTCGTGCGCGGCACCGCCGAGGTGACGGTCAACAACGACGTGCGCACCATCCACGAGAACGAATCGATCTACGTGCCGATCGGCAGCGCCCATCGGCTGGCCAACCCGGGCAGGATCGCGCTCGAGCTGGTCGAGGTCCAGGTCGGCAGCTATCTCGGCGAGGACGATATCGTAAGGCTCGACGATATTTACGCGCGGGCCTAGCCTGCTATAAGCACGCACGCCTCGTACGGAGTGTTGGGCCGCCATCTGGCGGCCCAATCATCTGGCGCGACGGTGAGCGCGCTCGCCAATACACGCATCACTGGGGTCATGAATGGGACGGCTGCTCGATATCGTCACTCCGCTGCACAAGATGACCAAGAGGGACTACCTCGCCCGCATGAACGACGACAAGGTTCATTGCATGCTCAAGGCGAAGGAGTACGAGCTCGACTACTGGGACGGCGACCGCCGCTACGGCTATGGCGGCTACAGGTTCATCGAGGGCCGCTGGAAGCCGGTCGCGCAGGCGCTGATCGACACCTATGGCCTGCGCGACGGCTCAAGAGTGCTGGATGTCGGCTGCGGCAAGGCTTTTCTCCTCTACGAAATGAAGAAGCTGTTGCCGAACCTGGAAATCGCCGGCTTCGACATCTCGCACCACGGCCTCGCCGACGCCCGGGCCGAGATTAAGCCCTATCTGTATCGCTTTCGCGCCCAAGACCGCTATCCCTACGGCGACAAGCATTTCGACCTCGTAATCTCGCTCGGTGCGCTGCACAATCTGCGGCTCTATGAGCTGCAGACCGCGGTCCAGGAGATCGAGCGGGTCGGTCGCAACAAATACATCATGGTGGAGGCCTATCGGAACGAGCTTGAGCAATTCAATCTCGAATGCTGGGCACTGACTGCGGAATCGATTCTCCACACCTCTGAATGGATTTGGCTCTACGGGCATTTCGGCTATACCGGCGACTACGAATTCATCTATTTCGAATAGCGGGACCGCATGAAAATCAGGACTGCCAAGGCGGCGATCCTCGCGCGCTCGCGCGAGCCGCTCATTGTCGATGAAATCACGCTTCCCGATGAGCTCGGCGTCGGCCAGGCGCTCGTCAAGATCATCTGCACGACGATCTGTGGCGCCCAGATCAACGAGATCGAGGCTGCCAAAGGCCCTGACAAGTTCCTGCCGCATCTCCTGGGGCACGAGGCGTCGGGTACGGTCGTGGAGATCGGTCCGGGCGTGACCAACGTCAAGCCGGGAGACACAGTGGTGCTGCACTGGCGGCCGAGCCGCGGCATTCAGAGCCGCCCGCCCCTATACAAATGGCGCGGCGAGACCCTCAATGCCGGATGGGTCACAACGTTCAACGACTACGCGGTCATTTCCGAGAACCGGATGACTGTCCTTGCGCCGGACTTCGACCTCAAGGTCGCGCCGTTGCTCGGCTGCGCGGTGACCACAGCGGCGGGCGTGATCAACAATGATGCGGGCGTGAAGATCGGCGAATCCGTCGTCGTGTTTGGTGTCGGCGGAGTCGGGCTCAATGTGGTGCAATTCGCGCAGCTCGCTGGCGCCCACCCCATCATTGCCGTTGATCTGCGCGACAGCAAGCTCACGATGGCGAAGGCGCGCGGCGCGACCCACACCTTGAACGCTTCGACAACCGCCGACATCGCCCTGGAGATTCGCCGCATCGTCGGAGACGCCGGTCCCGACAAGGTGATCGAGACAACCGGTGCTAAATCCGTGATCGAGCTCGCCTACGAGCTCACGCATGCTGACGGCACCTGCGTGCTGGTGGGCGTACCCAGCGAAAAGGTGACGATCTACACGCTCCCGATCCACTTCAACAAGGTGCTGACCGGCTCGCACGGTGGCGACGCTGCTCCCCACATCGACATTCCGCGGCTGGTGCGGCTGACCAAGGCCGGCCGCCTATCGCTCGACGGCTTGATTACGCACGAATTTTCGCTGGACGACATCAACGCCGCGCTCGACGTCGTGCGCGGCGGCGACGCCGGGCGGGTGCTCGTCAACGTGGCATAGCGCCGGTGCCGCCACCGGCGCGCCGAACGGCAGCACTCGTCGAGATCAATTGATCCAAGATCACCCAGACATCCGGAACGCTAAGGCCATAGCGCTGGCGCAGGGCGCTTGAATCGAGCGTCGTATGGCGCGGCGTCGCCCCCTCCGGCTGGCCGGTGTCGCGCGCGCTGACCTCGGTCACCAGCGCCGGGTCGGCGCCGAGGCGCTGGGCGAGAAAACGGCCGAGTTCGGCATAGCTTGCATCGCGGGGGCCGGCGAGCTGGTAGATGCCGCTTGCCCGATCCTGCATGAGCGCGCCGATGGCTTGGGTCACGACATTGATCGGGGTTGGGGCGAGCCGCATATCATGAAACGCCGAAATCGGCTTGCCGGCTGCCAGCTTGGCGCCCCAGTCTTCGATCAGCGGCATCGCAGGCCCAACGACTTTGCCGAGCCGTAGAATCGCGACCGGCGCACCCCGGCCCATGAAGCGACGTAACTCCGCTTCAACGCTCGCCTTTTGACGCCCGTATTCGCTGATTGGACAGGTCGAAGCATCCGGCGCGACATGAGCTGTCAGGCCATCAAAGACCTGGTTGGTCGATAGAAAGAGCACGTGAGTGTCGCGGGCGAGCAGGCACTCGATCAGCGTCAGAGTTTGCGAGACATTGATGCGCGCCGTCGCGACGGGATCTGCCGCACAGGCGGCGAGCCTCGCGACCGCGGCCAAGATACAGGCCGAGCGCGTGCCGGGCGGAGGCGTCCAATCGCCAAGCTTTTCGGAAAGGTCGAGGAAGGGGCGGCCGGCGGACACTTGATTGCGCCGCCGGGTCGTCGCCTGAACGGACAGCGCTTGCACCGTCAGGTACCGGCCGGTCGCTGCGCCGATCTCGGAGTCGCCGCCGATCAGAAGCATCATCGCGCACCCTCGCGGGTCACGCCACCTTGTCCTGTTTTGCCGCGCGCCCCACTGCAGACGCGATCTGCTCCGCCGTCAGGCCATAGACCTCGAACAGGTCTTCCTGAACGCCGTACTTGCGGGGAAACGCATCGGGCAGCCCGATTCGCATCAGGGGCGGCAGGGCGCTGCTGAGCTTCTCGAGCAGCACATCGGCGACGGCGCTGCCAAAGCCACCGATCTGCGTGCCCTCCTCCACCGTCACTACCAGCCGCGCATCGCGCGCGAATTCGAGCACCGCGTCCTCATCCAGCGGCTTGATGGTGTGGAAGTGGACAACCGAGACGTCCACGCCATCCTGGGCCAGTAGCTCGGCGGCGCTCAGGCAATTCGTCGTCATCACGCCGGTCGCCAGAAGCACGACCGCAGAGCGCGAGCGGGCCCTGCGAATGGGGATGGCCTTGCCGATGGCAAAGCCGTTCTCCTCGCGACTCACGATCGGATCGCCGCCCTTGGCCAGCCGAATGTAGATCGGGTGCGGCCAGTCGAGCGTGCAATTCATCAGCCGCACCATCTCCTTGGCGTCGCACACCGCGGTCACCGTCATGTTCGGCAGCGCGCGCATAATGGCGAGGTCCTCGATCGCCAGATGGGTCGGCCCCAGCGGGGCATAGACGAGCCCGCCACCGTTGGCGATCAGGCGCACCGGGAGATCATGCAGGCAGAGGTCGACCGCCACCTGCTCGTAGCAGCGCCGGGTGATGAAGGTCGCGATCGTGTTGACGTAGGGAATGTAGCCCTCAAGCGCGAAGCCCGCCGCCATCCCAATCACGTTCGCTTCGGTGATGCCCTCCATGTACCAGCGTTCCGGCATCTCGCTGCGCATCTTGTCGAGAAGGCCCGGGCTCAGGTCCGAGCCGATGAACAGCGCACGCCGGTCGCGCTTGGCGAGATCGTAGACCATATTGAGGCAGGTGGCGCGCAAGGGCTTTACTCCAGTGCGGCATAAAGCCTGGCGACCACGTCGCCGGCGATTTTGGACTTGTGGTGCCAGTTCGGATCGTGCTCGGCGAACGGAATGCCCTTGCCTTTCACCGTGTGACAGATGATGGCACTCGGCTTGTCCGGCGCGAAGGGCAGCCTGCGGAAGACATTGCGCAAGGCCCCCACGTCATGGCCGTCGACGTCGACCGCCGCAAAATTGAATGCACGCCATTTATCGATGAGCGGCTCGAGGTCCTGGATCTCGCGAGTCGGCCCCGCCGATTGGATCTTGTTGTAGTCGACGACGGCGGTGAGATTGGACAGCCTATGCTTGCCCGCACACATCGCCGCTTCCCACACCGAGCCTTCGTTGATCTCGCCGTCACCCATGACCACGATCACGCGGCTGTCGCGTTGCTCGATACGCGCGGCCAGCGCCATGCCGACGCCGATCGACAGCCCGTGGCCGAGCGCACCGGTCGACGCTTCAACCCCCGGGACCTTGGCTGCTTCCGGATGCCCGCCGAGGATGGAATCGCGACGACAGAACGTGTCGAGCGCCTCCAGCGGGATGAAACCTTTGTCGGCCAGCAGCACATAAAGCGCGATGCACCCGTGACCCTTGCTGAGGATCATGCGATCGCGGTCGCGCCAGTCAGGTTCGTTCGGACGATAGCGAAGGATGTCGTCGTAGAGCACGCGCATGATCTCCACGAGCGACATGGAGGAGCCGACATGGCCGCGTTCGCCGCCTTCGAGCGCGCGCACCACCAGGCGCCGCAACTCCTTCGAGCGCTGATCGAGAGGCGGGCTTGTGGCCGGTGTCAATTGCACTGCCTCGATTCGCGCCGCCATCCGCTAAGCCTCCACCATGTGTGGCAGCGCCGTCAGGAAGGCGCGCGCGCGCGCAAGCTGACGGGCCTTGGCCTCGTCCCAGCTTGCTGTCTCGCCCGCGAGCACGCGGCGTTGCCATCGCTCGGGAACGAACTCATTCAGCAGGATCAGCACCCAACGCAGCGCGAACAGCGGCAAATAGCCTCTCAATCGCAACCCGAACAACGGGTCTAAGCCATAGAGACGCGTGGCCGCCGCCCGGAACCGCCGACGCTGCGACGGCGGCAACGGCCAACCAGGATGCAGCAGGATGTCGGCAGTCAGCTTCACTGGATCGTCCCAACCGAAATATTCGAAGTCGACAAACGCCAATGAACCATCGCTGCGACGCAAGCTGTTGTGAAAGCCAAAGTCGGCAGGCACGAGGGTTCGCCATTCCTGGGGCAGGTCGGCCGTAAAATCAAGGCCAGCGGCCGCTGCCAAGGCGCGCGCCTGTGCAATCCGGCGCTCCAACTCAGGCTCGACTGATCCATCAATGAACTCAACAAGTTCACTCTCGTCCTGGAGGCTTCGCAGGAGGGCGAGGCGCGCCCGGACCTGCCGCTCGATCTCAACACCCGCGAGACAGGCCTCTGCCGCCAGTGGCTGGCCCGCGGCATCCGGCGCGCGACGCAGGTTGTGGACCGACCTCAGGAAAGCGATGGCAGCGTCTATATCAGCGTCGGTGACCTCACCGATCTCCGAACCGTCAATCCAGCTCAGGAGAGCATAACCGTGCTGGCGGTCGACGCCGACAACGCGCGGAACCCCGTCGACCCCGCAGCGCTCCATGAGCCGCAGCGCCGCCACCTCTGTGGATAACCGGTCACGCGGGTCGTCCTGCCGGGAGGGATACTGCTTGAGCGCCAGCAGCCGCCCTCCGGAGCGGACGCAATAAATCCGGCTGTTGCGGCCACCGGACACAATCCGGTGCAGATCGACTGGGCCGCCGGCCAGCGCGCTGGCGACGCCCCGCGCTTCGCTGACCGCCACATCATCGGCCACGGCCAAAGACCTGCTCCTCGATGTGCCGCCAGGTCGGGCACACGACATAACGCCCATCCGGCACAACGGCAGCGCAGTCAGAGAATAAGAGCCGCGTTACGCCCATGGGAAAGGCCGGATCGGTGAGAACCTCTTCGAGATCGTCGATGAAGTGGGAACAACCAAGCGCCGAGATGCGCGACAGTTTATCGCCGCGCGTATTCTCAAAGAAAATCTGCTCGACCGGAATCGAAAACTCGCCATCTCCGATGATGCCGAACGTCCGCATCCAGCCGAGCGCGGCTTCACGAAGATTGACCCGGTTGGGATCATGATGGCCATATTCCGTCTTGTGGCTGACAATCAGCACCTGGCATCGCTCCTGCCGACATCTCCGCATGAAGCCGGCGACGCCGTCGAACATCGACGCCCCGCCAACTCCTTGACCGTACACATGCCCCTGCAATCTCTGCCAGGCGAGCTCTCCGTCCGGTAGAAGCCGGATGGCGTCGCGGATCGCCTGCTTACGGCCCCGGAAAGCCGCATCGATGAGCCCCCAGTCACGGGCCGCAGCGAGAAACACGTCGTCGTAACCAATGATCGTGTTGTCGAAATCTATTCCGATCCGCATCCCTGCGTCCGCTCCACGGGTCGCTCACTCCCTGGCTGAACATCATAAAGGCGCGCTCCGGAGCATATCGCGAAAAGATAGTGCGCCATCGGATAGAAGCCGGTGTGGA
>DAIUEP010000044.1:18153-25012 GCA_036845065.1 Xanthobacteraceae bacterium
GCTCCGGAGCATATCGCGAAAAGATAGTGCGCCATCGGATAGAAGCCGGTGTGGACGACTTCGTCGTTCATGGAGAACACGAACACCCTGGTGAAATAGCGATCGAGCAGGACCTTCAGCTCCTTGCCACTCTTGCAGTTCACATGCCCGGCTTTGCTGGGTGGCGACGCATGAAGCTGCGACTCGATTGACGGGGATCCGATGATGAGAACGCCCTCGTCGGTCAGCGAGCCACGCAGGTTGGCGAGATAGGCGTGCTCGTCCGCGCCCTCGATGTGCTCGATCACGTCGAGGCTGTAAACGCCGTCATACCGTTCCGGCAGCGGCGCCGCGACGATGTCGTGCAGGACAGCCTTCAGCGGCCAGCGGTCGCTCGGACGCGACAGAATGTCCTCGATGAATACCGGATCGAAATCGTAGACGGTGACCTTGTCCACCTCCTGCTGGACGATGCGCGTGCCGAAGGCATCGCCGCAACCGACCTCCGCGACATTGCGGCGTCCGCTCAACATCTTTGACACAAATTTGTAGCGCGCCAGCAGGAACGTCAGCCTGCGGGGATCGTCATACCAGACCTGATTGGTCATCAGCCCGAGCGACGTCAGGCCAAACTTGTCCTTGAGTTCGAGGCATCGCGAATACTGCGGCTCGCGCGTCGTAGCGGCCTCCGGCAACCGGCCTCCTGGATCGCCTGTGGCGGGTTTAATGTCCTGTGACTGCCCGGCCTTCAATGAGCGCCGGCTCGCTGCAGCTCCCTGCCGATCGACGCGCAACCGCACCAAGAAACTCGAGCAGATGCCGCGCGGGACACGCTCTGTCGTGCGACGAAGCCGGTCGAGATTGCCGAGCCCCGAAAGCAGGATCAGAACCCCCGCACTCACCGCCAGAATGGGCAAGCCAATGATCGGCCAGCGGCTTGCCAATTCGCGCAGCCCTCCCAGGCCGCGATAGGCGCCCCAGCGAACGGGATTTGCCGGCACGTATTGAATGCGCGTCGGCAGAGCCCCCGGCCGGATGAAGCGTAGCGCATGGTAGCCGACACTCGTCCCAAAACCCTCCCATTGACCGATCGGGCGGCGATTGCGAACCGAGACGATGATCGTTCCTTCTGGCTTCATCAGCGGCACGATCCGGTCAATGAGCTCGCCGCCTTGCGTCATCTCGCCTTCCTCGAGCTCGAGCAGGCAAATGTCGAAGTAGCCGAGCAATGGCTCAAAGCGCTCGGGCGGACTTTGCAGAAACGGGCCACACCTCAGCCGGCGCACCCGCTCTCCGCTATCCGCCAGCGCAACCGAAAAGGCCGTCGGCACGTTCGAAAGCACGAGCAGCCGCTTGGCCGGGTCTGCGTGAAACGGTTCCAGTTCCTGCAGCACCAAACGGAAGTCTACCCACGCGGGATGCCAGGGAAACACCCGTGGCGCCTGTCCCAAGATCGCACCCTTGGCGCGCCACAGAAGCCAGTCGTTAAGGCCGCGAGGCGACAAGGATGTGCCCAACACGTATTGCCATTCGTCCTTTTCGATCCTGCGTCCCTTGGCGTCGTGAAACGTCGCCATGGCACCGCGCCAATAGGGATGGCCGCGATGGGGCTGCGGCTCGTGCTTGATCGCGCGCTTAACGCTGTCCACGAATGCGCTCGCCTCAGCGATCGCCTGCTCGATGCCGGGTGGCACATCCTCGGCATGGAAGATCAGCGACTGATTCGCATTGGTACGGTGCGTCGCGGTCGTCCATTCGGCAAGGCTGCGGGCGAGTACCTTGGGCTGGAGGGGCCCGGGTCGCAGGAAGATCGACTCGTGGCCACGTGGCTGCATCTCGATCACGAGGTATTCATCGGAATCCGTGATGAACGCAACGTTTCCGGAAGGACACATCTCCGGAATGAATGAATAGTCGCAGGACGCGCCGATATGGAAGTCGGTCAGCTCAGGGCGCACGCACAGCATATGCATCAGGTAGAAGCGGCCCAGCACAGTGGTGCCGTCGACACGCCAGAACAGCCGATTGGTGTGCGAGTTATGGCTGAGCGGAATATTGAGCGTGTTTGCGACTGTCGCCGGATGCAGATGCTTGAGCGCCCAATGCATGAGCTCTCGCGACGTGAGCGACAGCGAGAAGCGATCGGCGCGCAACCGCTCGCGCAACCAGGGTGACGCTTCTGACTCGTCGACCTGAAAATTGCCGACAACGACGGCGCTCGCGCCGCCCCTCATTCGCTCCAGAGCACTTTTCAGCGAACCGTCGGCAACGATGTAATCGGACACCAGGAAGAAAAAGCATGTGTCGACCATCGCAGCGCCGACGGAGCGGACGACCTCCGTGTAAGCGATCGTAATCGTGGTCGAGTGATTGCCGTCGGTTATGAGGTGGTCGATCAGCCTAATCGCGGTGCGACACACCTGCGAGAGGCGCTTGAAGCCCGCATGCTCGCGGATATAGTCCCTGTCTTCCTCGCTTGTCAGGATGACGAATTCGCAATCCAGGGCGGTGGCAAGCGCAGGCACATTGCCCGGCGCCAGCAACGTCGGCAGGCTGGTTTCGAGAAACTGCCGGACGTGCTGGTAGCCCCAAACGGGCACGATCAGCTTCGCCGCGACCGGGGAAGATCGACGAGACAGAGCAGGCGCGGATGGGGCGGCAGTCTTCGAAGAACCTTCGCGCGCCAACACGTCGCCCACCGTCATCGTAATCCCAGCGACTGCATTCGCTTGATGTTGTAATAGCGATCGTCGGTCATGGCATTCGGCACTTTTCCAGTGTTGAAGGCTGCCTTCAAATCAACAATCGCATCCTTGACCGTACGCTCCGCCTTGAACCCGAGATCGCGGCGAATTCGCTCCGATGAAACCTGATAGGAGCGGTGATCGTCGGTCGGTGTCACGATGACATCAACCCCCGGACCGACCTCCGCCTTCACCATCTCGGCGATCGCGCTGACCTTCAGGTTGTCGTAGCCCGCATTCCAGACCTTGCCATCGATCGCCGCGTCGGGGGCTTCCAGCAGCCGGAGGTAGAGGTCGGTCATGTCCTCAACGTGCAGGTTCGGACGCAACTGCTCACCGCCGAAGACCGTGATCCGCCCGTTGTTGATGGCATGGTTGGTCAGGATATTGACGGTAAGATCGAGGCGCAGCCTCGGCGCGTAACCGCACACGGTCGCCGGCCGCAGCGTGACAGCGACGAAGCCGGGCTCACGCTCCGCTTCCAGCACCTCCTCGCAGAGCGCCTTGTATTTCGAATAGTCGGTCAGCGGCTCGAGCGGCAGATCCTCGGTGACATCGGCGTCCTTCTTGATGCCGTAGACCGAGGACGACGACGCGTACACAAAGCGCCGCACGCCGGCGTCTTTACAGGCCTTCACCAGCGGCCGAAAGCAATCATAGTTGATTGAGCGGCCGAGGTCGGGATCGAGGTCGAACGACGGATCGTTCGATATGCAGGCCAAATGGATGACCGCATCGCATCCCGCAGATGCGCGCGCCACGTCAGCCGGATTGCGCAGGTCACCCTTGACCTGTCTCAGCCTCGGCTCGGAGCGCAAGGCGGAGAAAATATCCTCCCCGTACATATAGAGATCCAGCACCGAGACGTCGTAGCCCGCGGCGAGCAGCTTGGGGACGAGACTGGAGCCGACGTAGCCAGCACCGCCAGTTACCAACACGCGTTTAGGACGTTGAGTCATCAGCCAATTCCGCTCAAGCCGGTTCCGATCATCGTGTGGGCGTGGGCCCTTCGCCCCAGCCCATGTCCATGTCGAGGACCGCATGGCACAAGGTCAAGTGGGCGATCTCGACGAAGCCATATTCCTGTGCCGGCACGTAGAAATTCACATCGCCCAGCCGGCGCAAGTCGTTGTCCACGGAGAATCCTGAATAGGTTGCGATCCGGCAGTCGCGCTGCCGGGCAGCAGCAACCGCAGCAATAATATTGGGCGAGCGGCCCGAACTGCTGATCGCGATCAGCAAGTCCCCAGTGCGCGCATGCAGATCGATCTGCTTGGCAAAGACGTTCTCGTAGCCCAGATCATTGGCCAGACAGGTCAGGGCCGAGGGATCATTGAAGGAGAGCGAGCGCAAGCCGCCGTTCTTCGAGTAATCGATCGCCAGATGGCTCGCGATCCCCGCGCTGCCGCCATTGCCGATGAACATGATCTTGTTCCCGCCGTCGTGAGCCTCGTGCGCCACGCGCCGGACCCATTCACAGCCGTCATCGAGTGCCATCGCCTGATGCGCCCAGTCGGTCACCTCGGCGGCGCCCACCGCATCCGCAAGCGTTGCGATGTATCGGGCCAGCCGCTCACGCACCACCGCCCTCATTTGAGCAGGCCGGTGATGCCCTTGACGAGGGAGGGCTTGTCGATCGAGCGGCGGTGCCCGACGATCTCGACCTTGAGAGCGCCGACAACATTGCCGATGAACCCGACCTGATGCATCGCGCCGCCAGCCGCCACCAGCGGCGCCGTCACCGCCAGAAATGCGTCACCGGCGCCCACGGTATCGACGACATTCTTGGCAAAGGCCGGGATCGTGTGGGCCACGCCGCCGCGCTCATAGGTCACACAACCGTGCTTGCCCTGGGTCACGATGATCTTCGAGCATACCACATGACTCTCGACCAGCCGGCGCGCGATCTCGCCGATATCGGAGACCCGATCGCTGACGGCGAGTCGGGCTTCGGGAGCGTCGATGCAGATGTAGTCGGCGCAGGGATACTTGGTGATGAGATTGTAGCCGAGATTGGCGCTGTTGCTCTGGGTGTTGACCGCCAGGAACCGCGCCTTGAGGCTGAGCATCTCGATCGACGAATGGGCGAGCAGGCCATGGCCGAAATCGGTGGCGATGACCAGATCGTAGTCCCCGGCCGTCGACGAAATCGCGGAATCGATCTCGTTCTGGACATCCCCGGTGAGCGGCTCGTCGTTCATCAAATAGACTTCGAACAGCTTGCGCATGTACGAGGGGTCGACGAAGCGGCGCTTCAGGGTGGTGGGAGCCGCCGCACGCTCGAAGGCCTGCATCCGCACATTCGGCCGCAGGCTTTTGCGGATGAAGTCCTCGAAGCTGTCGGAGGACCCCAGACAGGTGATGATGTCGACCTGCTTGCAGAACGAGGCGACGTGATTGGCCGCCGCAAGGACGCCGCCAGCGAACAATTCGCGATCCTGGAAGCGGGTTGCGATCATGTTCTCCTTGGGCGTCTTGCCCATCGGGAGGACGTATTGATACTCGTCGATGATCGCGTCACCGATGATCAGCACTCGGTAGTCGCGCACGCGCTCGATCAGCGCCAGCAGATCCTCAAGGCCGCCATCCTTGCGCAGCGAATCGAGATGCTGGCGGATGTGCGGCTCGAAGACGTTGATGTGCCGGTTGATCAGCTCGGTCGAGCTGAACGTCGCCTCGTCGGTGAACCGGATCTCGCCGCCATGCGCCTCGACCGCCTCGCGCTCGAGCGTGATCTTGCCGGTGATGTCGCCCTGCGGATTGAGGTAGTCCTGCCCCTTCACGTAGATGCTGGGCCTGATGTGCTCGATCGCGCTGACCGCATCGGGCGCGTCGTTGATCGCGACCCAGTCGACATATTCGGTGGTCGCCAGCATCTCGGCGCGCATTTCGGCACCGAACACCGGCCGGCCAGGCCCCTTGTTCACGAAGCGATCGGCCGTCACCGTGACAACGAGGACATCGCCGAGCGCGCGGGCGGCCTCCAGATGCCGGACGTGGCCGAGATGGAGAAGATCAAAGGTGCCGTGCGCCTGCACGACAGTGCGGCCGGCCTTGCGCAATTGCTCGGCAATTTGCGCGACCTCCTCCAGCGTCCGCAGCTTGTCGCGCGGAGTGGAGGCCCTTGGCGGCTCAGGCAGGCGGTTCAGCTTTGCGACGCGCGATTCCATGCCCCTGTCCCCTGGCTCGTGCCCCGTTTCCGAAGTTCGTAATACATCTCAGCAACCTCTGGCACGAACTTCGGAAACAAGGGGGCACTAGCAAGTCTATGATTCTAGTGCCGCTTTTCGATTTGAAGGTCCTAACCGAATTTGCTGAGACTGTTGTGGGAACTTCAAATCGGCGGCACGAGCCTCCCCAAGGAATCGAAACCAATCCGTCGTCGCCTCGGCGATCCGGGCGGCCGTCCATACCGGCGCGTCGCGCCAGTAGTCGATGTTCTCTCGCATAATCCGCACGCCGTCCGCAAATGCTACCTTCGGGGTCCAGCCTAAATCCCTGCCAATCCTGGTGATATCTGCCCAGGTGCAGTCCGGCTCACCGGGCCGCTTGGGGATTGTGACGGAGGGTGGCGACCCCAGCAGCCGGACCAGCTCGTTCACGCTGACAGGATTTCCGCTTCCGACATTATAGGCCTCCCCCGCCCGGTCGCTTTCGGCCGCCACCACCAGGGCATCGACGACGTCGGAAACGAAGGTGAAATCGCGGGTCTGCTCGCCGTCGCCCACGATGGTAAGCGGCTTGCCGGCCAGGAGCTGAGCGAGAAACACGCCGAACACCGCGCCGTAGGTGCCGCTGGTGCGCGCGCGCGGACCATAGACGTTGAAGAATCGCAGCGACAGCGCCGGCAGGCCATAGACCTTGGCCCAGTGCAGCACCAGCTGCTCGCCCAGATATTTGGTCAGCGCATAGGGGTAGCGCGGGTCGGGCGGGGCCGTCTCCGGGGTCGGATAGGCGCTCGGAATGCCATAGCAGGAGGACGAGGCCGCATAGACCAGCCGTTTGACGGCGTGGCGGCGGGCGGCCTCGAGCACCGCGAACGTGCCGTCCACGTTGGCGCGAAAGTAGGCCTCGGGCTCCTGGATCGACGGCACGATGTCGGCGCGCGCGGCGAGATGAAACACGCGCTCGACGCC
>DAIUEP010000045.1:0-13780 GCA_036845065.1 Xanthobacteraceae bacterium
ATGAGGGCCCAGAATACCTTGTACTTCGAGTTGGGCGCGTAAGCGGTCGCAATACCGATGTGAGTTGCACCGGGGAGCAGCATGTTCTTGCGGTGCGGCGGCGAATCGCGCCAGCCCGAGAAGGCCTGCGCCAGCGTATGGTATCCGGCTCCGATATTCTCGGCAGCGATCTTGGCATCGTATCCGGACGACCGCAGCCGCGCGCTGAAGTTGCGCGCCACATCGTGGTCGAGTTTGTCGCGCGCCGCCATCGCCTGCGCCTGAGCCTGCGCGAGCTTCATCAATTGCGGATCGACGCGGACCGTCGACAGGCCGTTGTTGGAGCGGTAGCCCGAGATCATCGAGGCCGCCATGCCAGCATCGACCTGCGCGCCGGCAGCCGCCAAGCTGTTGTAGAAGCTCGGCTCTGCCGGCGGTGGATCGCGGTCGGCCGCGCAGGCGGCCAGCACCACCAGCGCCGCCGCGGCCGAGAGACCTGCTACGCCCCGCACCATCGACCCGAAAATCCCCATCCGCGCATCACCCCCAAGCAAAATCCCAAGCAAAAGCTTCGGCCGACCCTAACGAACAGTCAGAGCATTAGAAATAACCGACAGCGTCCCACGGCACCTCGTTACCGGATGGACCAGGTGATTTCCACGGTTTCCATAGCTGGCCCCGGCAGTCCTCGCCGACAATGGTCAAGAATGGTTAAAGCGCTGCGACCGCGCGGGCCCTGGCGGGCGGGGCCTCGCCCCACTACGATCCGGCTTCCGAAGGTCCAAAGTTCGAGAGACAAGGAGCGGCGATGTCGAGTGAGCCAGCACGCACGCCCGGCGCCAAGCGCGCAGGCCCCGGCGAATATCTGTTCGACCTTGCCCGGGTGAACCACATCAAGGGCGGACCGGACTATTCCTCGGTCGAGGGCGGCGTGGTCGAGGGCGACCGCATGATCGTCGCGCTCATGCGCATGCCGGCCGGCACCGGCGCGGTCGCGCATTCGCACCCGAACGAGCAGTGGATCTACATCCTGGAAGGCACCTTCCGCGCCAGGATCGGCGACAGCGAGATCGTCGCCAAGCCGGGCTCGGTCGTCTACGTGCCCTCGAACGTGATCCATTCCGCCGAGGCGACGCCGGAGGCCGACGTCGTGTTCTTCACCGTCAAGGACGCCTCGCACAGCCTGCACGGGACCAAGGCGGCGTAGCCTGACGCAGACACCTAAGAGACAGCCAGGGAGAATGACATGAGAGTGGGCATGAAAGTGGGCATGAAAGTCATGGGCATGACCATGCTGGCGGCTACGAGCCTCGCGCTTGCGCTCGCGCAGGCCCCGGCGCAGGACCGCTTCCCATCGAAGCCGGTGAAGATCCTCGTGCCCTACGCGCCGGGCGGCGCCACCGATATCGTCGCCCGCATCGTGGGCGAGCAGATGCGCCAGTCGCTCGGGCAGTCGTTCGTGGTCGAGAACAAGCCGGGCGCCTTCGGCATCCTGGCGATCGAGGAAATGGCGCGCGCGCGCCCCGACGGCTACACGCTGCAGGTCGGCAACGTGTCGACCAACGCGATCGCCCCGGTGATCGCGGCCGACAAGTTCAAGATCAACTACGATCGCGATGTCGTGCCGGTGACCAACCTGATCGACGTGCCGGCGTTCCTGGTCGTGACCACGACCAATTTTGCGGTGAAAGACGTCAAGGAGCTGATCGACTACGCCAAGAAGAATCCCGGCAAGCTGCGCTACGGCACGGTCGGCGCCGGCAGCTATCCGCACTACGACATGGCCTATTTCGCCAAGCGGGCGGGCGATCTCGACATGATCGCGATCCATAACAAGGCCGGCGCCGCGGGCGTGATCAACGACATGCTCACCGGCGACACCCAGGTCGCCTTCCTCAACGTCGCCTCGACCGCCGCGCAGGTTCGCGCCGGCAAGCTCAAGCCGATCGCAATGGTCAACCACCAAAGGGTCGCCGCCTATCCGGACGTGCCCACGATGGCGGAGCTGGGTTTCCCGGATGTCGGCAGCATCGCGTGGAACGCGATGTTCGCGCCCGCCGCCACGCCCAAGCCGGTGCTCGAGGCGCTGCACAAGGCTGCCGTCGAGGCGATGCAGGCGCCGGCCGCCAAGGAGGCGCTGAGCCGGCAGAACTTCAACATCGTGCCCTCGAAATCGGTGGACGAGGCCAAGAGCTGGCTCGCCGGCGAGATCGCGACCTGGCGCAAGATCACCTCCGAGGTCAAGATCGAAGCGGCGGAGTGAGGGGCCGATCCCATTGCTGCGAGGCTAGACGCATACACACCCTTGCCGGGGACTGACGCCAGTGCCACAGCGTTCCCTCCCCCCTTGTGGGGGGAGGGACCCCCAAAACAACGACCGAGCAAGCGGGGGAAGTTACAAATCGAGACCTCAGCTCGCTCAGATGACGATCGACAGCCCAAAACAGGCGAGACCGAACTCCCCGCTCCGCCTCCTCGCGCGCAAGAACGTGCTCGCTGGGCTGATGTTCGTCGCCATCGCTGCGCTCGGGCTGTGGGTGTCGCGCAACTATCCCATCGGCACGACCTTGCGCATGGGCACCGGCTATGTGCCGCGCATGTTGTGCTGGATCCTCATGGGGCTCGGCGCCGCCATCCTGGCGCAGGGGCTGCGCGAGAAGGACGCCCCGCAAGATCGCACCACCCATGAGCAGTCCAACTCGGGTCAGCTCGTGCCGGTCGTCATTGTGACCACAAGCCTCGTCGCCTTCGCGCTCGCGATCGAGCAGCTCGGCTTCGTGCTCTCGATCCTGCTCCTGATCGGCATCGGGGCGATCGCGGCGCGCGACATCAAGGCCTGGGAGACGCTCGCGGCCGCGCTCGTGCTCATGGCCCTGTCCTGGGCGATCTTCATCCTCGGGCTCGGCTTAACGATCCCGGTCTGGCCGGTGTGGTGATGGAGCTTCTCAACAATCTCGCCATCGGCTTTGGGGTCGCGATGACGCCGGCGAACCTCGTGTTCGCGCTCATCGGCGCGCTGATCGGAACGCTGATCGGAGTGCTGCCCGGGATCGGGCCGATCGCCACCATCGCGATGCTGTTGCCGCTCACATTCCATCTCGAGCCGGTGTCCGGCCTCATCATGCTGGCCGGCATTTTCTACGGCGCCCAATACGGTGGTTCCACCACCGCCATCCTGGTCAACCTGCCGGGCGAGACCTCCTCGGTCGTCACCTGCATCGACGGCCATCAGATGGCGCGCCAGGGCAAGGCCGGCTCCGCGCTCGCGATCTCGGCGCTCGGCTCGTTCTTCGCCGGCACGGTCGCGACCTTCATCATCGCCGCCTTCGCGCCGCCACTGGCGCGCGTCGGGCAGTCGTTCGGGGCGCCCGAATATTTCTCCCTGATGGTGCTTGGCCTGATCGCGGCCGTGGTGCTGGCGCACGGGTCGGTGCTCAAGGCGATCGCCATGATCATTCTCGGCCTCCTGTTCGGCCTCGTGGGCACCGACGGGCAGACCGCCAGCCAGCGCTTCACCTTCGACATCACGCAGCTCTCCGACGGCATCGATTTCGCCGTGCTGGCGATCGGGGTTTTCGGCGTCGGCGAGGTCATCACCAATCTGACGCGCGGCGCCGAGAGCCGCTCGATCATGACCGAAAAGATCACGCGGCTGTGGCCCACACGCGAGGACTTTCGCCTGGCTTGGCCGGCGGTTCTGCGCGGTACCGGCCTCGGCTCGATCCTCGGCGTGCTGCCGGGCGGGGGCGCGACGCTCTCCTCGTTCGCCGCCTATGTGCTGGAGAAGAAAGTGGCGCGCGACCCTTCCCGCTTCGGCCACGGCGCGGTCGAGGGCGTGGCGGGGCCTGAGTCCGCCAACAATGCTGGGGCACAAACCTCGTTCATTCCGATGCTGACGCTCGGCATTCCCGGCAATGCCGTGATGGCGCTGATGATCGGCGCCATGACGATCCACGGCATCCAGCCCGGCCCGCAGGTGATGAGCGAGCGCCCGAACCTGTTCTGGGGCATGGTCGCCTCGATGTGGATCGGCAACCTGATGCTGCTCGTCATCAACCTGCCGCTGATCGGGATCTGGGTGCAGCTGCTCAAGGTCCCCTACCGGTTCCTCTATCTGTCGATCCTGTTGTTCTGCGCGATCGGCGTCTACACCATCGGCAACAGCCCGTTCTCGGTGCTGGTCGCGGCGTTCTTCGGCGTCGCTGGCTACATCTTCATGCGGCTCGAATGCGAGCCGGCGCCCATGATCCTCGGCTTCGTGCTCGGGCCGCTGATGGAGGACAACCTGCGCCGCGCGATGCGGATCTCAAGCGGCGACCCGATGATCTTCGTCAACCGGCCGATCAGTCTCGGACTGCTGATCGCGGCCGCAATCCTGCTGATGATCGTTGCGCTGCCGGCGATCCGCCGCAGTCGCGAGGAAGCGTTCCAGGAGTGACACTGCTCCTGATTGCGGCGCAACGCCGATGACACGCGCAAGTGGATCAGCGGAGCTATTCAATCATTATTAACGTAAGAACAACGTATTTTGCCTAGGCTTTGCTCACAACCCACCCGTTTCCAGCAACGCCGATGTTTCGTGTCTTCAACGGCCTGACCGGACAGCATAACTGGCGGCTTGTCCTGGCCGCGGCACTGGTCTGCCTGTGCTCCAGCCTCGTCACCGTCCATCTGGTGCGACGCGCGCAGGCCACGGGCGGGCGCACACGCGCCCTGTGGATCGCAACCGCGGGCGCCGCCACGGGATCCGGCATCTGGGCGACCCATTTCGTCGCGATGCTGGCCTACGAGCCTGGGGTTCCGGTCGCCTACGCGATTGTGCCAACCTCGCTGTCCCTCCTGATCGCTATTGCGGTCACGGCGCTCGGTCTTGCGGTGGCGATCCGTGGCACGCCCTGGGCTGCGCCAGTCGGCGGCGTGATCGTGGCGTTCGGTGCCGCCGCCATGCACTACCTCGGAATGCGGGCGCTCGACGTCGCGGGCCACGTCGGCTGGTCCATGGACCTTGTGGTCGCCTCCGTTCTGATTGGCGCCCTGCTGGCGATGGCGGCCCTTGCAGTCGCGATTCGCCAGGAGACCACGTCCACGACCCTCGGTGCCGCCATTTTGCTCACGGTTGCAATCGCATCGCTGCACTTCACCGCGATGGGCGCGGTCGAGATTGCGCCCGATCCGACACGAACGCTGAGCGCGAGCTCGCTCTCGCCGGCGTGGCTCGCCGCCGTGGTCGTCTGCCTTGCTGCCGCGGTGCTGGGCATGAGCCTGGTCGGCGCCGTCGCAGACCGGCGGTTCCGCGAAACCAACGCCCGGCTCATGTCGGCGCTCAACAACATGCCGCAGGGCCTGTGCATGTTCGACAGCGCGTCGCGGGTCGTCTTCTGCAACGAGCCCTATCTGAAAATGTATGAGCTCACTCGCGAGCAGACGGCGCCGGGCACCTCCCAGCGGCAACTGCTTCAATATCGCCGCGCGGCCGGCAGCCTCATTTGCGTGGATATCGACGAGCATATAGCTGCAGTCAAACGCGCCATCAGCCAGGGCGAAGTCGTCAAAGTGGTCGAGATTAAGGGGCGCCTCATCACGATATCGTACCGAACCGTTACGGGTGGCGGCTGGGTGACAACCCACGAGGACGTCACTGAGCAGCGCCGACGCGCCCAGGAGCACGACCGCGCCGCCGAGCAGGAAGCGCGCCGGACCGCGATCGACATGGCCATCACGGCGTTCCGCACACGCATCGAGGCGACGCTGAAGACCGTAGACGACTACGCTGCGGCGACGCGGCAGACCGCGAGCACCCTGTTCGCCGCCTCGCGCAAGACCTCCGAGCGCGCCGAAGGCGCCGTTCACGCCTCCAACGAAGCATCCGACAACGTCGAGGTCGCCGCCGCCGCTACCGAGGAGCTGTCATCCTCGATCAACGAGATCAGCCGCCAGCTCAGCCAGACCAACAGCCTGGTCAGCAACGCGGTGAGCGAAGCCGGAGCGACCAACCAGGAGATCGGCGGCCTCGCCAGGGCGGCGCAGAAGATCGGCGACGTGGTCAAGCTGATCCAGACCGTCGCCGGACAGACCAACCTGTTGGCGCTCAACGCCACCATCGAAGCGGCCCGCGCCGGCGAGGCCGGGCGCGGCTTCGCGGTGGTTGCCTCCGAGGTCAAGTCGCTTGCGATCCAGACCGCGCGAGCGACCGACGAGATCGGTGGTCAGATCGCCGCAGTGCAGACCTCGACGCGCACCGCGGTGGATGCGATCGGCCGGATCGCGGCACGCATGAACGAGATCAGCGAGTACACGGCGGCAGCCGCCGCATCCGTGCATGAGCAGAACGCCGCGACCGGCGACATCTCACAGAACGTCGCCAGTGCCACGCGCGGCACCCGGCAAATCGTCACGGTGCTCGCCGACGTCGTCGGTGCCGCCACCGAGACGCGCGAATCGGCTGAGACCGTGCTCAGCGCATCGGAAGCGGTCGCGGCGGCAGCCGGCGACCTGCGCGCCGAGGTCGAGACCTTCCTGCGCAAGGTCGCGGTGTAGGACTACTGCGTCAGAAACTGGTAGCATATTGCAAACCGCAGCGTAGCCGCGAGCTGCGGCTCGCGTTTTTGCGCCCTCTCCCCTCGCGGGAGAGGGCATGAAGGCGTGTCAACTCATTACGATTGGGTGAGGGGGTCTCTTCGCAAGTGACAATCGCATATCACGAAGCGACCCCCTCACCCACTTGCGTTTGTTGTTTCTTGTCTTGAGCCCTCTCACGCGAGGGGAGAGGGCGCAACAACAAGCGCCGCACCCGCTATTGCGGCGAAGTTCCTAAACGAGTTTTGCCGCAAGTATTGTGGGAACTTCAAATCGGCGGCACTGGGCAATGTCCAGCACCTATCTGAACAAACCCGATAGCGCGTAGAACAGCGCTCCGATGAAGGCCGTGGCCGGGATCGTGATCACCCAGGCGATCACGATGTTGTTGGCCACGCTCCAGCGCACCGAGGACACGCGCCGCGCGGTCCCAACCCCGACGATGGCACCGGTTATCGTGTGCGTGGTGGAGACCGGGATGCCGAGCCAGGTCGCCGCGAACAGCGTGATGGCGCCGCCGGTCTCCGCGCAGAAGCCCTGGAACGGCCGCAACCGCGTGATCCGCGAGCCCATCGTATGCACGATCCGCCATCCGCCGATCAGGGTGCCGAGCCCCATGACGGCGTAGCACGAGAGCATGACCCAGAACGGGACATGGAACTCGCCGCCCAGGTAGCCCTGCGAGTAGAGCAGCACCGCGATGATGCCCATGGTTTTCTGCGCGTCGTTGCCGCCGTGCCCGAGTGAGTAGAGCGAGGCCGACACGAACTGGAGCGAGCGAAAGGTTTCGTCAACCGCAAACGGCGTGTAACGGACGAAGATCCACGAGACGATCAGGAACAGGAACAGCGCCAGCACGAAGCCGGTCAGCGGCGAGATCACGATCGCGGCGCTGGTCTTGGCCAGCCCGCCCCACACGATCGCCTTGATCCCGACCTTGGCGGTACCGGCGCCGACCAGGCCGCCGATCAGCGCGTGCGAACTCGACGACGGGATGCCGAGCGCCCAGGTGATGATGTTCCAGGAGATCGCGCCCATCAGGGCACCGAACACGACGCGCGCATCAACCACTTCGGCAGAAACGATTCCAGTGCCGACGGTCTGGGCGACGTGCGCCCCGAAGATCAGGAAAGCGATGAAATTGAAGAACGCAGCCCATGCGACTGCCGTCTGCGGGCGCAGAACGCGCGTCGACACGATCGTGGCAATCGAATTGGCGGCGTCATGCAGGCCGTTGAGGAAGTCGAATGCCAGCGCGATCAGAACGAGCCCGATCAGAACCGGAAGGGCAAGCGCGACTGCATCCATCAGGGCGGCTCCGCGGCCGTCACACGTTCTCGAGCACGATGCCGTGGACCTCGTTGGCCACGTCGTCGAACCGGTCGACCACCTTCTCGAGATGATCGTAGATCTCCACGCCGATGAAGAACGACATCGAATTCGACGGCTGGTTCGCGCGATAGAGCTCGTGCAGGCCGCTATCGTGGAGCTCGTCGGCCTGCCCTTCGATCTGCGAGATCTGCTCGCTGATACGGCTGATCCGGCCGGCGTTGGTGTTGATCGCCGCGAGCAGCGGCATCGCTTCCTGCACCAAGCCCGCCGCGGTCACGATGGCGTCGCCCATCTGCTTCTGCTGCTGGGTGAACGATCGCTGGTCGAACAGCATGATGGTCTTGGCGGTCTTCTGCATCTGGTCGATGGCATTGTCCATGGAGGTGATCAAATCCTTCACGTCGCCGCGATCAAACGGGGTGATGAAGGTCCGCCGGACCGCTATCAGCACCTCGCGCGTGATGGCGTCGGCGTCGTTCTCCCGGTCCATGACCGTCTTGTAGTGGCGCGGCACGGCATCGCCGCCCTCGAGCATCTCGCGCAACGCCTTGGCGCCCGCGACCACCACATCGGAATGACGCGCGAACAGATCAAAAAAGCGCTCTTCCCGCGGCATCAGAGCGCGAAACCAGCGCATGAGAAACTCCCAATCTTGAATCCTGGCTTCAGCGGGCCTTCTAGCAGGAGCCCACTGGCCTGGGATGGCGGCGGGCCGGCTGCCCACAGGAATGATTGGTCAGTCCTGCCACGGACTGTCAAACCGGCTCGGCCCGGTGAGCGCGGACCGTAACGCAACTTCAGGAGAAAATCTCGTTGAAGCGGCGCTTGATGCGCTGGGTCTCCCGTTCGATGTAATCCCCGTCCACCGGGATGATCTTGAGGATCTTGAGATCGGGCGAGCCGGCGGGCGGCGCGATATCGATACGCACCGAATACCCGCCATCGGCGGGGAAGACCTTCTGGGCGTCATCGCCGATCATGAATTCGGCGAACAGCTTCGCGGCGTTCGGGTGCGGCGAGCCCTTCACCACCGAGGTCGGAGACGGAATGATGAACACCCCGTCGGACGGGTAGAGCGTCTTGACCTGATGGCCCTCGCGCTTGAGGTCGGCCGCGTAGGAGTCGAGTGCGCCAACCGCGACCAGCCGCTCGCCGCGCTTGAGCATGTCGGAGACCTGCTGATTGCCCTGCACGATCATGGTGTCGTTGGCGCGCAGCTTCTCATAGAAGCCCCAGCCGCGCTCCTTCGACATGGTGCCGACCACCGATACCTGCAGCGAGGTGAACGAGGGATCGGTCATCACCAGCTTGCCCTTGTATTTGGAATTGGTGAGGTCATCCCAGGTCTTCGGCTCATCGGCGACCGCGATGCGGTCGCTGCGATAGTAGTGCGTCATCAGGTTGAGCCGTTGGCCGACGAACGAGCCGTCGGCGGCCTTCGCGGCATCCGGAACCTTGTCGAAGTTCTTCGGCTTGAAGGCAACGAAGTAGCCTTTCTTGGCGAGCGCGTTGGCGGCGGCAGGCTCCGAATGGGTGAGCACGTCCGCCGCGGCGCGGCCGGCCACCATCTCCTGCTGGAAGCGGCTGAGGATGGCCGAGCCGCCGGAACGGAACAGCTCGACCTCGATGCCGGTCTGCTGCTTGAACAGCACGGCGATCTTCTGCGCCTGCTCGATCGGGGTCGAGGTGTACCAGCTCACCTTGCCTTCGGCCTTGGCCTTGGCGACGTCGACAGCCTCCTGCGCGTGAGCGGGAGACAGCGCGAACAGCGCGGCGGCGCACAGCACATATTTGAGATCGAGCATGACGTGTCCTCCAGTTTCCAAACCCGTCATGGCCGGGCTTGTCCCGGCCATCCACGACTAGCTTCTCGCAAGAAAGACGTGGATGCCCGCGCAGGCAAGTTTACGCAGCCTGCGCAAGCTTGGCTGCGAGCGCGGGCATGACGCCGAGTATTAATGCTCACCCCGATAGACCGGTTCCGGCTGCGTGAAGAAGCTTAGCAGGATGTGCTTGACCAACGCATGATTTTTCTGTTGCAGCGAGGCATGCGCGATCCCCGGCATGACGGCGAACTGCTTGTCCGGGTTGGGTAGCTTCTCGAAGAACTTGATCAGGTCTGCGAGGCTCGCGATGCCGTCGTACTGGCCGCGCATGATGATGGTCGCGGCCTTGATCTTCTCCGGATCGCAGACCGGGAGGCGCGCGCACATGTCGACATAGGTGCCGGTCGGCACCGAATCGTCGAGCTTGAGGATCGCGTCCGCGAACGCCTCAATCACATCGTTGTCGGCGGTGCCGGGATGGTCGCGGGTGAAGATCGAATGCACAAAGGCGCGGTCGATCGGCCGGCGGTTCTTGGTCTGGTATTCGGGCAAGCGCTTCCTGCGGTCGGCGAGCGTCGGCGAGCCCTCGCCGGTCCACACCGTGGCGTCGAGCGCCAGGCGTGCGACCATCTCGGGATGGCGCTCGGCGAAGAGCGCCGCGCGCAGCGCGCCTGACGAGATCCCGTACACCAGGAGCGGGCGCTTGCCGCGCAGCTTCTCGATATAGCTGGCGGCCGCGAAGCAGTCGTCGGCGCCGTAGGAGATCGGGGCGTTGTTGTCGCGCGTCTTGGTCGAGCGGCCATAGCCCTCCATGTCGACGCACCAGGTGTCGAAGCCGCGGGCCGCGAAGAAATCCATCGCCGAGAATTCGGGGCGGCCCGGCACCTGCAGGTCGAAGGTCGGCTGCGACGCCATCGAGGAGCCGTGCACGAACAGGATCGTGCCGCGCGTCTGCGCCGGGTCGCCGGCGCATTTCTCCCATAGGAACAGCCGCACGTCGCTGCCCTTGTTGGTCCAGTGCTCTTCGCCGCGGATGGCGGCGCTTGGCGTGATCGGCTTGTTCATCGTCTAGCTCCGATTGCTATGACCGTGCGCCGGCACCAACTAGCCGCCCGTGCGGCGGAACACGCTGCAGCTCTTGGCGTCGATTTCGACCGCGACGTCGGAACCGACCTCGAAATGCTGGAGCGGGTGGGTCTGCACCCGCAGCACCTGGCCGGACGGCAACGCGGCGTAGTATTCGCTGATATTGCCGAGAAAGACATGACTGGTGATCTTGGCGCGCGCCGCCTGCGTCGCCGCCGGCACGCTCAAGCGGATGTTCTCGGGGCGAACCGACACGTCCACGCTCTCACCCGCGCTGGCGCCGTCGAGCGCTCCGCACTCGATGGTGAGATCGCCCGCAAGCTCGATGCTGCCCGAGCCGTTGCGTACGTCGCGGACCTTGCCGGGCACGAGATTCACCAGCCCCATGAAATCGGCCACCATGCGGTTGGCCGGCTTGGTGTAGACCTCGAGCGGCGTTCCGAACTGCTGCACCTCGCCAAGCTGCATCACGGCGATCCGGTCCGACAGCGCCAGCGCCTCGGCCTGGTCGTGGGTGACGTAGACGAAAGTAATGCCGGTGCGCCGCTGCAGCTCCTTGAGCTCGGTGCGCATGCGTTCGCGCAGCTTGGCGTCGAGATTGGAAAGCGGCTCGTCGAGCAGCAGGATCTCGGGCTCAACCACCAGCGAGCGCGCGAGCGCGACGCGCTGCTGCTGGCCGCCCGAAAGCTCGTTCGGATAGCGCTGCTCGAGACCCGCCAGGTTGACGAGCGCCAGCGTGTCGGAGACTTGCTTCTTCGCCTCCGCCACCGGCACCTTGCGCAGCTTGAGGCCGAAGACGACGTTCTCGAACACGGTCTTGTGCGGCCAGATCGCGTAGTTCTGGAACACCATGCCCATGCCGCGCGATTCCGGCGACACCACCGCGGCCGGCGACGACACCACCCGGCCGTCGACCTCGATCGTGCCCTCATCAGGAATGATGTAACCGGCGATCAGGCGCAGCGTCGTGGTCTTGCCGCAGCCGGACGGGCCGAGCAGGGTCACGAACGAATTGTCCGCGATCTCGAGACTGATGTTGGAAACCGCCGCAACCTCGGCGTTGGCGCCGAAATTCTTCGACAATCCACGGATCGTGATGCCGGCCATTACGCCACCTTGCTGAAGACTACTTGCTAGGTACTGATCGGCGCGGCCTCGCGCGAGGACACCGAGCGCCCGCCGATGCGATAAGCGAGCCAGATCGCCACCCCGATGATGGCCATGTTGATCATCGCGAGCGCGGCGACCGGCTCGATATAGCCGGTCTCGTAGAGATTGTAGACCGCGACCGCAAGCGTGATCGAGCTCGATGAAAACAGGAGGATCGACGCGCTCAATTCCTGGATCACCGGCACGAACACCAAGAGCCAGCCGGCGAACAGGCCGGGCCGGATGAGCGGCAGCGTCACCTCGCGCAGCGTGGTGGTCCATGACGCGCCGAGGATCTGCGCGCTCTCCTCGAGCGAGGGGTCGACCTGGCGCAGCGACGCGTTGGCGGCGCGCACGCCGAGTGGCAGGTAGCGTCCCACATAGGCAAGGAGCAGGATCGTCAGCGTGCCGTAAAGCGCGACCGGCATCGCCAGCCAGAACTGGATCAGCGCCACCGCCACCACGATGCCGGGCAGCCCAAGCGGAATGAGCGAAGCGTAGTCGAGGAACTTGCGGCCTGGAATGCGGGTGCGCAGGTCGATCCAGCCCATCACCACGCCGAGAAAGACCGCCAGCGTCGCCGCGACAGTGGCCAGGAACAGGCTGTTGAGGATCGCGCGCTGGGTGACGTTGTATTCGAACAGGATGAACTTGTAGTTGGCGAAGGTGAGGTTCTTCCAGAACTCGAGCCCCCACGATTTCGAGAACGACACCGCGATCAGCGTCGCATAGGGGGCGAGGATCGCGATCACGAAGATGATCACCGCGAAGCCGAGCACCACCCAGCGGAAGATGCCGAGCTCCATCAGTTGCGGGCGTGAGCCCTTGCCGCCGAGCGTCACGTAGGAGCGCTTGGCCAGGAACGAGCGCTGCAGATAGAGCGCCGCCACGGTCAGCACCACGAACACGAGCGAGAGCGCGGACGCGAGCCCATATTCGGGCGGATAGTCGAACAGCGCGTAGATGCGGGTCGGCAGCGTCACGATGCGACCCGGGAGCCCGATGATCGCCTGCGAGCCGAACAGCGCGATGGCGTTGACGAACGCGAGCAACGTGCCTGAGAGCACCGCGGGCGCGACCAGCGGCCCCGTGATCGAGAACGCGGTGCGCAGCTTCGAGGCACCGAGGATCTGCGCCGCCTCCTCGTAGGAGGCGTCGACTGATTGCAAGGCGCTCGACGCGAGCAGGTAGACGAACGGGAAGGTGTGCATCACCGTCACGATGACGAGGCCGGTCATCGAGAAGATGTTGAAGGTGAGAAAGGGCAGCCCCAGGACGTCGCGCATGAGCACGTTGATCAGCCCGGCATTGGGACTGAACAGATAGGTGAACGCGATCGCGGTCAGGAACGGCGGCAGCAGGTAGGACAGCGTCGCGGTGGCCTGGATGAACTTCTTGCCCGGCACGTCGGTGCGGCTGACCGCCCAGGCCAACACAAGCCCGATCAGCAGGCTGAACAGGCCGGTCCAGGCGCCGAGGATCAAGGAGTTCAGGAGCGCGTTGACGTACAGCCGGCCCGACAGCACCTCGGCAAAATGGTCGAGGCTGAGCCCCTGCTCGCCGCGCAGGCTGCCGTAGAACAGCCATAAGAGCGGCAGCACGACCAGGATGACGAGCGACAGGATGGCGCCCGCCATCACCACGTGCTCGAGCCGCAGCCGCCGGGCGCCCGAACGTGCCGCCGGGCCGGACCGCAGCGCCGTACCCATCACTTGAGTGGACATTTCCTGACCCTGTTGGCGGCTGTCGTGGCGCCTTTTCCTAAATCATAAGCCCGTGGGATACCAGACGGTCCGGCGCCCCTGCGGCAACGGGCGCCTGGCCCGAGGCGG
>DAIUEP010000045.1:13880-24927 GCA_036845065.1 Xanthobacteraceae bacterium
GACTATTCGGCCATCGTCGACCGACCACCGCTGCGGCTGCCGGGCGGAGCACGGCTCGTGCTGTGGACCATCGTCAACTACGAGGTCTGGGACATCGCCAAGCCGATGGCGCGTCAAGTGCTGCCGGCGCCCACCGGCCAGCCGCAAATTCCGGACGTGCCCAACTGGAGCTGGCACGAATACGGGATGCGGGTCGGCGCGTGGCGGTTCTTCGATCTGTTCGATCGGCTCGGCATCAGGCCAACGCTGGCAGTCAATGCGCGCGTCTGCGAGGACTATCCGCGGGTGGCCGAACAGGCCAAGCGCGCCGGCTGGGAGTTCATGGGCCACTCCTACCAGCAGGGCCCCATTCATCAGGAGCCGGACCAGGCCGCCATGATAGAGCGCTCGCTCTCGACCATCGAGCGCTTCACCGGAAGGCGCCCGATCGGCTGGCTCGGGCCCGGCCTGACGGAGACGTTCGACACGCCGGAGCTGCTGGTCGCAGCCGGCATCAAGTATATCGGCGACTGGGTCTATGACGACGAGCCGACCACCATCCGCACCGCCAACGGGCCACTCGTCACGCTGCCCTATTCGGTCGAGCTCAACGACATCCCGATGATGATCGTGCAGCACCACGAGGGCGAGCATCTGCTGCAGCGTGCGATCGACCAGTTCGACCGGCTCTACATGGAGGGACGCGAGCGCGCCAAGATCATGGCGCTCGCGATTCATCCCTACATCAGCGGCCAGCCACACCGAATCAAATACCTCGAGGCGATCTACGATTACGCCGCGCGATTCGACGGCGTGCTGCACTGGAACGGGCTTGAGATTCTCGACTGGTATCATTCAGCGCAGTCCTGACCGGCCTGTGCGCTTGCGTGCGATCGCAAACGGCGCGCCCGAGCCGCCGTCGAGCCTTTGTTTCCATTGAGAAATCCGCTGCGACACAAAGACGCGCCGCGATGCCGGAACAACGCCAGGGCAGAAACCCACAGCTTTTCATTAATTTGGGTAGTCCGGCGTGGCCGAACTGATAGTTTCCGGCCGGGGGCTGGCGGGTAGCGTGAGCTGCGCCCTGGGTTTGAGTCCCAATCAGCGCGTTTTCGCGAGTTCGTCCTATGGCCAGGCCTTTGCAAGCGCGCGCCGTGCGCGCGATACGCTTTCGATTCCGCCGGATTTTCGCCGTGCCGGTGGGGTTATGTCTGGCGCCCATGCTTGCCGGATGTCTCATCACCGACCGGCCCGATCTCGCCGTCGAGATTCCGGAGTCTTATCGGGCTGCGCCCGGTACACCGGTCAACGCACCGCCCAAGCTCGACTGGTGGCGCGGCTTCCGATCGAAGGAACTCACCGACCTGATCGAGGAAGCGCAGACCTCGAATTTCGACATCGCGGTCGCGGTCGCGCGCATCATTCAGGCTGACGCGACCAGCAAGATCGCGGGCGCACCGCTGCTGCCCAATGTCGATCTGCGCGCCAACGCCACCCGCACCAGGTCGTCGCAGGCGAGCAGCGGTGGCGGCGGCGGCCCATCCGAGCGCGTGTCCTACCAGGCTGCGCTCAACGCCAGCTACGAGCTCGACTTCTGGGGCAAGAACCGCGCCGCCTCTGAGGCCGCGCAGGAGAACGCCATCGCGGCGCGCTTCGACCGCGACACCGTCGCGGTCAGCTCCGTGGTGAGCGTCGCCACCGCCTATTTCCTGGTCCTGTCCTCGCAGGACCGGCTGCGGATTGCGCGGCAAAACGTCGAGGCTGCAAGCCGGGTGCTCACCTTGATCAGGCAGCGCTTCGACGCCGGCACTGCCTCGGCGCTGGAAGTCGCCCAGCAGGAGACGCTGGTGGCCACACAGCGCGCGGCCATTCCTCCGCTCGACCAGGCGCTGCGGCAGAACGTCGCCACGCTCGCGCTCCTGGTCGGGCGCGCGCCCGCCTTCGTGAAGGTGCGCGGCGGCAGCTTGTTCCGACTCGGGATACCTACTGTGACGCCGGGGCTGCCGTCGGAGCTCTTGGTCCAGCGCCCCGACATTCGGTCCGCCGAGGCGCAGCTCGCCTCCGCCGACGCCAGCGTGACGGCCGCCCGCGCCGCCTTCTTCCCGAGCATCACGCTGACGGGGCAATACGGCATCGCCAGCACGGCGCTGAAGAACCTGTTCACCCCGCAGGCGATTTTCTACCAGATCGCCGCGGGCCTGACGCAGCCGGTGTTCGACGGATTCAGGCTCGAAGGCGCGCTGGAGCAGGCCAGGGGCCGCCAGCTTGAGCTGCTTGGAACCTATCGCAAGACCGTCGTCTCCGCGTTCGTTGACGTGGAACGCGCCCTCATCGCGGTCGCCGACACCGCCGAGCTGGAACGGCTGCAGCAGCAGGTGGTAACCAGCTCGCGGCAGGCCTTCAGCATCGCCGAATCCAGGCTGCGCGAAGGCACCGTCGACCTGACCACGGTGCTGGTCACCCAGCAGGCGCTGTTCACCGCGCAGGACAACCAGGTCGAGGCGCGTTTGGCGCGTCTGCAGGCCGTGCTAAGCCTGTTTCAGGCGCTCGGGGGCAGCTGGATGCCGCCGGCTTCAAAAGGCGCTATAAACGCCGAGTGATGACCCGGACCGGACGGATAGCGCTTGCCCTCGTCAGCCTGACCCTCGTGGCGGGCGTCGTTTATTACTGGGCGCCCTGGCAACCCACCACCCAGCAAACCGTCGTCAACAAGAAGGGCAAGGGCAAGCGCGGCGGCGGCACCGCCACCCCGGGCGAGGCAGTCCCGGTCCTGGCGATCGAGGCGCGCGTCGCCGATGTTCCGGTCTACCTTGACGGCGTTGGCACCGCCCGCGCGCTCAACACCGTCACGGTCCGCCCGCAGGTCGACGGCAAGCTCATCGCCCTCTCGTTCACCGAAGGACAGGACGTCACCAAAGGGTTTGTGCTCGCCAAGATCGATCCCGCCACCTATCAGGCGCTCTACGATCAGGCGGTGGCCAAGAAGGCGCAGGACGAAGCCACCCTCGCCAATGCCAAGCTCGACCTGGAGCGCTACAACAAGCTGTACGCCACCAACGCAGTCAACAAGCAGCAGGTCGATACCCAGCGCGCGCTGGTCGCGCAGCTGGAAGCACAGGTCAGATCGGACCAAGCCGCCATCGACAACGCGCGTGCGATCCTCTCCTACACCGATGTCGTCGCGCCGATCGCGGGGCGAACCGGAATCCGCATGGTGGACGAGGGCAATATCGTGCGCGCCTCCGACGCCACCGGGCTCGTCGTCATCACCCAAGTCAAGCCGATCACGGTGCTGTTCAACCTGCCCCAGCAGGAACTGCCGCAGCTGACGAAAGGCCTCAGCGAGGGCCCCCTGCCGATCGACGCCCTCGGCCAGAACGGGCGGCCGATCGACAAAGGCAAGGTGCTGGTGATCGACAATCAGGTCGACCAGACCACTGGCACCGTGAAGCTCAAGGCCGAGTTCCCCAACGAGAAGCTGCAGCTCTGGCCGGGCCAGTTCATCAACGTCCGGCTCTTGATCGAAACCTTGAGCCGCATGGTGGTGGTGCCGACGGCAGCCATTCAACGCGGCCCAACCGGAACCTATGCCTATGTGGTCCGCAATGACGACACGGTCACGGTGCGGCAGGTCAAAGTGCGGCAGCAGAACGACCAGGAAGCCGCGATCGATGACGGACTGGCCGCCGGCGAGATCGTGGTCACCAGCGGCTTCGGCCGGCTCCGTGAGGGCGAAAAAGTGACGGTCGACAGGCCGGAAAACAGCAGCCCCGTCGACCCGGGCAAGGGCAAAGGCAAGGGGAAGCGCGTTTCGAAAACCAATGAGTAGCGACCCGCCATGAGCGTTTCGTCGCCCTTTATCCATCGGCCCATCGCAACCTCGCTGCTCGGCATCGCGGTCTTGCTGGGTGGAATTCTGGGCTATCTGCGGCTGCCGATCTCATCGCTGCCACAGGTCGACTTCCCGACCATCCAGGTCACCACGCAATTTCCGGGCGCGAGCCCCGACACCATGGCGGCGCTGGTCACCGCTCCGCTCGAGCGCAACTTCGGCCAGATCCCATCGCTGCAGCTCATGACCTCGTCGAGCTCGTTCGGGATCAGCCAGATCACGCTGCAGTTCGAGCTCAACCGCGACATCGACGCGGCCGCGCAGGACGTCCAGTCCGCCATCAACGCAGCCAACTCATCGCTGCCGCGCACGCTGCTCTATCCGCCGGTCTATTCCAAGGTGAACCCGGCCGACTCGCCGATCGTGACGCTGGCGCTGACCTCTCCGACCATCTCGCTGCGTCAACTCAGCGACCTCACCGACACGGTGCTGGTGCAGCGGCTGAGCGAGCTGACCGGGGTCGGCCGCGTCACCGTCCAGGGCGGCATCCGTCCCGCTGTCCGCATCCAGGTCGATCTCGCGCGGCTCTCCAACTACGGCATCAGCCTCGAGGACGTGCGGACCGCGGTCGTCGCGGCCAATTCGGCGGGTGCCAAGGGCTCGCTCGACGGCGCGCATCAGTCCTACACCATCGCCGGTAACGATCAGATCATGCAGGCGGCCGCCTATGGCGCCATCGTGATCGCCTACCGCAACGGCGCACCGGTGATGCTCAAGGATGTCGCCCAGATCGTCGACGGGCTCGAGAACAACAAGGTCGGCGGCTGGTACCAGGGCCGGCCGGCCATCATCGCCGACATCCAGCGCCAGCCGGGCGCCAACGTGATCGAGACCGTCGAGCGCATCCAGCGGGAGATTCCGCGGCTGCAGCGCGTGTTTCCGGCCGACGCCACGCTGACCGTCGTGCACGATGCCACCAAGACGATCCGCGCGTCCGTGCACGACGTTCAGTTCACGCTGCTGTTGAGCGTCGCGCTGGTGATCATGGTGGTGCTGGTCTTCCTGCGCACCATCCGCGCCACCATCATCGCGGGCGTGGCGCTGCCGCTGTCGCTGGTGGCGACCTTCGGCATCATGTGGTTCTGCGGCTTCTCGCTCGACAACCTGTCGCTGATGGCGCTGACCATCGGCACCGGCTTCGTGGTCGACGACGCCATCGTGATGATCGAGAACATCGTCCGCCACATGGAGGACGGCCAGGACCCATTCGAGGCCGCGCTCGAAGGCGCGCGCGAGATCAGCTTCACGGTGATCTCGCTGACGGTCTCGCTGATCGCGGTATTCATACCGCTCCTGTTCATGAGCGGCATCGTCGGCCGCATGTTCCGCGAGTTCGCGCTCACGCTCACGATCGCGGTGGTGACGTCGGCGGTGGTGTCGCTGACGCTCACCCCGATGATGTGCAGCCGCATGCTGCGGCACGGCACCGGAGCGCGCAGCAACACGGTAACCCGCTCGTTCAATCGCTTCGTCGACTGGGTCATCGAGATGTACCGGCGCAGCCTTGAATGGGTGCTCCGGCATGAAAGCCTGACGCTGATCGTGACATTCGGGACGCTGGCGGCAACCGTCTGGCTCTACATCATCGTGCCGAAGGGCTTCCTGCCGCTGCAGGACACGGGTCTCATTTTCGGTGTGATGGAGGGCGGCGAAGAGGTTTCGTTCGTCGAGATGCAGCGCCTGCGCGGCGTGGTCGAGGCGGCGATCCGGCAGGACCCGGATGTGGTCGGCGTCGTATCGGTGGTGGGCGTCACCCCGCTCAACGCCACGCCCAATGCCGGCCGGCTCGCCATCACTCTACGCCCGCGCGACCAACGCACGGAGACGGTCGCGCCCATCATCGAGCGGCTCAAGCGGCTGGTCGCGCCGATCCCGGGGATGACGGTGTTCTTCCAGCCGGCGCAGGATATCCAGATTTCCACACGCATGAGCCGTGCCCAGTTCCAGTACACCTTGACCGGCGCCGACACCAAGGACGTCGCCGAATGGGCTGACCGGCTGACCGGACAGCTGCAATCATCGAGCGTGCTGCGCGACGTCGCATCGGAGGCGCAGGACGACGGGCTGCGGCTGAACATCGTGGTCGACCGCGAGCTCGCCGGCCGCCTGGGCGTGTCATTGCAGATGATCAACGATACGCTCAACGATGCCTTCGGCCAGCGGCAGATCGCCACGATCTACGCTCAGTCCAACCAATATCGCATCGTGCTGGAGGCATTGCCGCAATACCAGCTCGATCCGTCGGCGCTCTCCAAGCTCTACGTCCCCGGCACCGCTGGCGCCCAGGTGCCGCTGTCGGCGGTGGCGCGCTTCGAGCCGACCACCGCCCCGCTCGTCATCGCGCATCAGGAGCAGTTCCCATCGGTCACGATCAGCTTCAACCTCGCGCCACATGCGGCGCTCGGCGATGCGGTCGCGGCGATCACAGTCGCCGAGCGCGAGATCGGCATGCCGACGTCGGTCATTGGCAGCTATTCGGGCGATGCCGCGGAGTTCGCCAAATCGCTGGAGAACGAGCCGTGGCTGATCCTGGCGGCCGCCATCACAATCTACATCGTGCTCGGCGTGCTGTACGAAAGCTTCATTCATCCGCTCACGATTCTCTCGACGCTGCCCTCCGCCGGCGTCGGCGCGCTGCTCGCCTTGCTGCTGTTCCGGCAGGACCTGTCGATCATCGCGCTGATCGGCATCGTGCTGCTCATGGGCATCGTGAAAAAGAACGCGATCATGATGATCGACTTCGCGCTGGAGGCGGAACGCGGGGAAGGCCTCGCCCCGCGCGATGCGATCCTGAAGGCGTGCCTGCTGCGCTTCCGCCCGATCATGATGACCACGCTTGCGGCCCTGTTCGGCGCCATCCCGCTAGCGGTCGAAGGCGGCACCGGCTCCGAGTTGCGCAATCCGCTCGGGATCACCATCATCGGCGGCCTGCTGTTGAGCCAATTGCTGACGCTCTACACGACCCCGGTCATCTACCTGCAGCTCGAACGGCTGCGGCAGCGGCTGGTGGGCGACGAGCGACGCGAGGTCCAGCACGAGCTCGACCTGCCGCTACGGCCTGAGCCCTCGCAGCGCCCGGCGGAGTGAAACGATGAACATCAGCGAGCCAGCCATTCGTCGACCGATCGGCACCACGCTGCTCGCCATCGGACTGTTTCTGGTGGGCGCCGTGGCTTACGCCTTCCTGCCGGTCGCCAGCATGCCGACGGTCGATTTCCCGACCATCTGGGTCACCGCGAGCCGGCCCGGCGCCGACCCTGAGATCATGGCGGCGACGGTCGCAGCGCCGCTCGAGCGGCGGCTCGGCGAGATTCCCGGGCTCACCGAGATGACGTCGCGCAGCTCGCTTGGGACAACGCGCGTCCTCCTTCAATTCGACCTCAACCGCAGCATCGATGGCGCCGCCCGCGACGTGCAGGCTGCCATCAACGCGGCCCAGACCGACCTGCCGACCGACCTGCCGTCGAGGCCGACATTCCGCAAGTCCAATCCAAACTCCGTACCGATCATGATCCTGGCGCTCACGTCGAGCACCAAGCCGGCCAGCCAGCTCTATGACGTTGCCGACACCGTGGTGGCGCAGCGGCTGTCCCAGGTCGATGGCGTCTCCGAGGTCAGCGTCAACGGCGCCGAGCAACCCGCGATCCGCGTGCGCGTCAATCCGATCGCGCTCGCCTCCATGGGACTGTCGATGGAGGACGTGCGAACCGCGATCGCCAACACCAACGCGCAGGGCCCGCTTGGCATCTTCGACGGCAACGGGCGCGCCGTGACCATCGGCACCAACGATCAGCTTCGCGTCGCCTCGCAATACGACCCACTGGTGATACGCACCACGAATGGAACGGTCGTGCGTCTCTCCGCCATCGCCTCGATCGAGGCCGGGGTGCGCAACAGCCGCTCCTTTGGCTGGTACAATCGCCAGCCATCGGTGCTGCTGGTGCTCAACAAGGCGATCGATTCCAACGTGATCGAGACCGCCGACCGCATCCGCGCGATCATTCCGGACATCAAGCGATTCATCCCCTCCGATATCGACATCACCGTAGTCTCCGACCGCACCCAGATGATCCGCGCCAGCGTCATCGATATGCAGCTGACGCTGCTGGCCGCCATCATGCTGGTGATGCTCGTGGTGTTTCTGTTCCTGCGGCGAACGGCAAGCACGATGGCGGCCGGCGTCACCGTGCCACTGGCGCTCGCCGGCACCTGCGCCATGATGTGGTGCGTGGGCTTCTCCATCGACAATCTCTCACTGCTGGCGCTGGCCTGCTCGGTCGGATTCGTGGTCGACGACGCAATCGTGATGATCGAGAATTGCTTTCGCAACCTGGAAAAGGGCATGCCGCCGATCAAGGCGGCGCTCGAAGGCGCGCGGCAGATCGGCTTTACGGTGGTCGCGATCAGCATCTCGCTGGTCGCGGCGTTCATTCCGCTTCTGTTCATGAGTGGCGTGGTCGGGCGTGTGTTCCGCGAGTTCTCGGTGACGCTCGCCTTTGCGATCGCGGTCTCAACGGTGGTGTCGCTGACCCTCACGCCGATGATCTGCGCGCACTTCGTCCGCAAGCCGCCGAGCAAGAACGCGACGTGGCTCGATCGCGCCGTCGAGCGCGTCATGGGGTGGCTGGTCGCGCGCTATGAGCGCAGCCTCACGGTCGTGCTGCGGCATCGCGCCCTGACGCTCGCGGTCCTCGCGGGCGTGCTGGTGCTGACCGGCGTTCTCTATGCCAAGACGTCGAAGATCTATTTCCCGTCCGACGATACCGGGCTGATCTACGGCGGCACCGTTGCGGCGACCGACACGTCGTTCGAAACCATGTTCGAGCTGCAACAGCGCGCCGCGGAGATCGTGTTGGCCGATCCGGCCGTGGCCGGCGTGGGATCGTCGATTGGACAGTCGTCATTCAATGCCTCGTCCAACCGCGGACAGTTCTTCATCAACCTCAAGCCACCATCCGAGCGGACCGGGTCGTCCTGGGATGTGATCAACCGGCTGCGACCGCAGATCCTGAAGATCCCGGGTCTGAACACATTCTTCTGGGTGCCGCAGGACGTGCAGACCGGAGCGCGCGGCGGTGATGGATCGTACCAATATACGGTCTGGGGTCCCGACTACCAGGAAATGGCACTGTGGGCGCCGCGCGTCTACGACAAACTGCGTGTGCTGCCGGAGCTCGTCGACGTCTCCACCGATCGCGAGCGCAGCGGGCTGCAGGTCAACGTCCTTGCCGACCGCGTCGCGGCCGCTCGCCTCGGCGTGCGCATCCAGGACATCGACACCGCGCTCAACAACGCCTTCGGGCAGCGCCAGATCGCGGTGCTCTACAGCCAGCGCAACCAGTATCGCGTCATTCTCGAGACCGACCCGCAGTTCCAGCGCGATCCCAGCGATCTCTCCCGCATCTATGTTCCCGGCGCCAACGGCGTGCAGGTTCCGCTCTCCGCCGTGACCACGATCCGGCGCGGCCTGCAGCCACTCGTGGTCAACCATCAGGGACAGTATCCCTCGGCCACGATCAGCTTCAGCCTCGCCGAGGAGGTCTCGATCGACGAGGCGACCCGCGCGGTCGACCAGGCCGTCGCCGAGTTGCATATTCCCGAGACGCTGCACGCCGAATTCCAGGGCGATGCCCGCGCCTATCGGCAATCGATCGGCGCCCAGCCGCTGCTGATCATCTCGGCGCTGCTTGCGGTCTATATCGTGCTCGGCGTGCTCTACGAGAGCCTCGCGCATCCGCTCACGATCATCTCGACGCTGCCATCGGCGGGCCTCGGCGCGCTCTTGGCGCTGCAGATCTTCCGCACCGAGCTCTCCCTGATCGCCTTCATCGGGATCATTCTGTTGATCGGCATCGTCAAGAAAAACGGGATCATGATGGTCGACTTCGCGCTCGAGGGCGAGCGCAAGCATGGATTGACGCCCGACCAGGCGATCTTCGAGGCTTGCCGCGAGCGCTTCCGGCCGATCATGATGACCACGCTGGCGGCATTTCTCGGCGCGCTGCCGCTGGTGATCGCGAGCGGCCCCGGCTCGGAGCTGCGCCGCCCGCTCGGCATCACCATCGTGGGCGGCCTCCTGGTCTCGCAGCTCCTCACGCTCTACACCACGCCGGTCATCTACCTCCTGCTCGATCGGCTGCACCGCAGGCTGCGCGGCAGGGGCAACGCGCACCGCGCGCCGGGCACGCTGCTCAAGAATGCGCTGCGGGCGTTCAAGTCGTAACCCTCGTGTGTAATGACAGACGCACTCTCCACGTCATGGCCGGCTTGTCCCGGCCATCCACGTCTCTGATGTTGCGCGGCCCTTAAGACGTGGATGCCCGCGACAAGCGCGGGCATGACGTGGCGATGAAGTGCCGTTGACATGAGACGCCGGGACACGGCTCCGCCTCACCGCCCCTGCTTGATCACGATCTCGTCGTAGAGCTTCTGCCACTTGTCGCCCTGATCGAGGATCTGGGCCGGATCGATGACGTTGAAGGCCACGTCGAGCGGCTTGACCTTCATGTTGGTCGGCGTGAAATCGCGGTCGAGCAGCACGCGCTGCGCATCCGACAGCATGAAGTCGAGGAACAGGACGGCCGCATGCGGATGCGGCGGCCGGCGCATGATGCCGGTGCCGAGAAAGCGCGCGAAGCCGGGCGGCAGCACGTACCAGTCGAGCGGCGCACCCGCATTCTTCAGCTGCTCGGCCTTGTAGTGATAGAGCGTGAGCGCATAGGGCACCTCGCCGGAAACCACCAGATTGGCCATGAGCGTGTGGCCCTTGCGCACCGAGAGCCCATTGGTCCGCACCAGGTCGCGAAACAGCTTGAGGGCCTTGCCCTCGCCCATGGCGTTGGCGAGCGCGCCGAACCATACCGCGTCGTCGGCCTCGATGCCGAGCTTGCCTTTCCACTTCGGATCGAGCAGGTCCTCATAGGACTTCGGCGCATCCTGCTTGCGAATGAGATTGGTGTTGTAGCCCGCCGCGATGATGTTGAGGCGATCGCCCACCCATTCGCGATGCGGCCGCAACGCCGCCGGCACGATGTCGGCGAGATGCGGCGACTTGACCTCGACCAGGAGCTTCTCGCGATGGAGCGATTCCATCTCGGCCGCGCTGGTCTCGATGGCGTCAACCTCGTAGCGGCCGCCGCGATACTCCACCATGGCGCGCTGCAGGATGCTCTCCGA
>DAIUEP010000046.1:0-24693 GCA_036845065.1 Xanthobacteraceae bacterium
CTGTCACCGCGTCCGATCGAAGCAGAATGCGCCTCGGCCTGTTCATGATGCCGCTCCATCCGCCGACGCGGACGCTCGGCGCCTATCTCGACGAGACCAGCGAGAAGGCGCTGCTCGCCGAGCGGCTCGGCTTCGACGAGCTGTGGGTGGGCGAGCATTTCTCGGCGACCAGCGAGCCGATCCCGTCGCCCTTGATGCTGATGGCAGGCCTGATCCCGCAGACGCAGCGGATCACGTTTGCGACCGGCGTCATCAACCTGCCGAACCGCCATCCCGCCGTGATCGCGGCGGAGGTCGCGCAGTTCGACCACATGAGCCGGGGGCGCTTCATCTTCGGCATCGGCACCGGCAGCCTGCCGTCGGACTACGAGCTGTTCGATGTCGCCGATGCCGGCATGCGGCACCGCATGATGCTGGAGTCGATCGATATGATCCAGCGCATCTGGGCGCAGGGCCCGCCCTATGAGCTGAGCGGCGAGTTCTGGCGCTTCGCGATCCGCAAGGCGATCAACGAGAAGCTCGGCATCGGGGTGATGCCGAAGCCGCTGCGCGCCGGCGGCCCGCCGGTCTGCGTCGCGGTCTCGAGCCCGGGCTCACCGACGGCCGCGATCGCGGGGCAACGCGGCTGGGGCCCGGTCTCGAGCGGCCTGACCTCGGCAAGTGCAGCCGCCTCGCACTGGCAGCTTTATTGCGCCGGCTGCCGCGAGGCCGGCCGCGTGCCCGATGGCGCCGACTGGCGGGTGGTCAAGTATGTGCATGTCTCCGGTACGGACGCGGAGGCGCGCTCGCGCGTGTTGAGCGAGCAGAGCGCCTATCGCTACGCGTTCGGCTATCTGCGCGAGGTGCTCGGGCGCGCCGGGCGCCTCGTCGGTCTCAAATCGCACCCCGGCCAGGGCGATCACGAGGTCACCGTCGAGTCGGTGATCGACGCGCGCGTGATCCATGGGTCGCCGCAGAGCGTGGCCGAGCAACTGATCGCATTCCGGCAGGAGACAGGCCCGTTCGGCCATGTGCTGGTGACCGGGATGGACTGGGCCGGCCCGAACGGGGCGTGGGAGCGCGAATCGATGCAGCGCCTGGCCGAAGAGGTGATGCCGATGGTGCGGCGGCAGGCGCCGGCACGGGCGGCGGAGTAGTCGACTCCACCCGCGAAAAGCCAGCTCTCCACAGCTATCCCAAGCTTTCCCCAGGCTGTCCCCAGGCACTCACAGGAAAACGGGCATAAGCCCCGCGCCGCGACGACGCAGGCTTTGCAAGCGGCCGTATTTCCGCAAACTCTCACGGGATTGTGGTGGTGCGGGTGCGGGGGCGCTGGTGGGTTTGCTTGCGGTGAGGTCGACGTGGCGCACCAACACATGGCGCACCAACACATGGCGCATCAGGACATGGTGCATCAAGATTTGGCGCATCAAGAAATGGCGCATCGCGATCAGTGTGCTTGCGGCCATAACCCTTGCTGGATGCGCGGTGGTCGACAACATCGAGCCACGCTACGAGCACATCAATCATGCGGCCGCCGCTGCCCGTAACGAGGGCATCCTCCTGAACATCGTGCGGGCGAGCAAGAATATCCCGCTGAGCTTCATTGCCTTCTCCAAGGTGGCCGGAACCACCAATGTCAACATGAACGCCGGCATGCCGGCGTTCGGTCTGGGACCGGGGCCGCTGGTGTTCAATGTGAATCGCCAGGCCATTTTCAGCAACTCGGTGCTGAGCGGCAGCGCCAGCGCCAAGAACGATTTCGACATCACGCTGCTGGAGACCAAGGAGTTCTACAACGGGCTGCTCGGTCCGGTGGACCTGCCGACGCTCAACTTCTTCGTCCGGCAGGGCTACACCCGCGAATTGCTGTTCTGGCTGTTCACCGAATCGGTGCGGGAGACGGTCGGCGGCCGCACGTTCGAGTATCGCAACGATCCGGACCCCGCCATCGCGTGCGAGACGGTGCGCGGTCAGAGCCGCTGCTTCAGCAACATGGTCGAGATCGCGCTCGCAAGCGGGCTCACGGTGCAGACACGCTCCGACCGCGCGGCTGGTGCCGCCAAGGCGACCGTGCTCGGCCGGCTCTGCTTTGACGACGTCCTGGCGCAGCGGGCGCGGCGGTTCTATCCGCCGGAGATCTTTGCGACATTGCAATCATCGTCCGGTCACCGGCCGCGCTGCACCGACCCCTGGCAGAAGGAGCGCGCCGACGGCGGAACCGATCTCTTGACATTCGAGGTGCTCGGCTCTCCGCAGGGCCGAATTCGTTATGAGATCACCACGCGCTCGACCTTCGGCATCTACCAGTTCCTCGGGCGCATCCTGGCGACCGGCGCGACCGAGCAAATCCGGCTATACGGCCGGCTCAACGTGGACGAGGATCCGCGCCTGCTCGCGGTCGGCGCTGGTGGCGATGCGGGCGGCTGCTTCGTGGAGCTGGGCTACGACGGCGGCTACTACTGCATCCCGCGCCAGAGGGCGGAGAACACCAAGCGGATCTTCAGCCTGCTGTCGCAGCTCCTGGCGCTGCGCACGCTCGCGGGCGATCTCGCCATCACACCGACTGTCCGCACCGTTCAATGAGCCGGAGCGATGGCGCCGCGGCCGGCGGTAGCGGTCGCGCGCCGACGATGCGAGAATGCGTCGCGCCGCGGAGATCGAGACGACCATGGACCCGCTACCAGACCGCCTGCCGCTGGTGATCGGCGTCACCGGCCACCGCAACCTGCGTGATCAGGATGTGCCGACGCTCGAGCGGGAGGTCGCCGCCATCATCGCCGGGCTGCGGCATGACTATCTGCACGGCGACAGCGAGGCGCCGATCATCGTGTTGTCATCGCTGGCCGAGGGGGCGGACCGCTTGGTCGCCCGGGTGGCACTGGCGCATGGCGCGCGTCTGATCGCGCCGATGCCGATGCCGATCGAGGAGTACCGGCGCGATTTCGAGCCCGGGCTCAACGCCGGCAACGCGGTGGAGTTCGATGCCTTGCTGGCCCAGGCCATCGCGGCGCCGGTGTTGCCGTTCACGCCCGACAACTCGCTTGCGGCTGTGCGCGTGGACGCCGCCAAGCGGGGCCAGCAATACCGGGCGGCCGGGCTGTTCATTGCCCAGCACGCGAACGTGCTGGTCGCGCTATGGGACGGCAACGGCGCGGCCATGGCGCCTGGCGGCACCGCCGAGGTCGTGGCCTTCAAGCGCCGCGGGATTCCGCTCGATATCGCCGGTTCGGCGCGTGCCAGCCTCGACGCCTCCGAGATCGGGCCGGTGATCCACGTGATTACGCCGCGCCGGAAGGAGACGAGCGCGGCCCAAGAGGTGTCGGTGCGGCCATGGGGGCGTGCCGTGATCAGGCGCCATCATGGCGGCCTGCCGCAACGCGCGCTGCGTGCCGCCGGCGTGTTTATCGCCACGGTGCTCGGCCGGGATGTCGCGGACAAGCGGGAGACCCTGCCGGACGACGAGCGTCGGGAGCTCGAAGCCTGGGAGACATTCGCGGCGCTCACCGCGCTCACGCGCACGTTCAATCGCGACGCCGCGCAGCTCACGTTGCCCCCGCGCCCGGATCGGGCCGGCCCAAGCCTCGATGCGCTGTTCGGCTTCGCGCCGCCGTCGCCGATTGATTCCAACGCCCTAATGCAGACCGCGATGGAGCGTGCGCCGCGCTGGTGTCGCATGTATGCGATCGCTGATGCATTGGCACAGCGCTGGCAGACCCAGTTCGGGCGCGACTGGCTTCACCTCTACGCCTGTGCGCTGCTCGCATTCCTTTGCTTCGCGTTCTTCTCCAATGTCGGCACGCTCTCGAATCTGCTCCTGATCCTGTACGTGCTGGGCTTTCTTGGAATATTCGTCGTGGTGGTGCGGGCGCATGTGGGGCAGCATCAGGGGCGCTTCCTCGACTATCGTGCGCTCGCCGAGGCGCTGCGGGTCGCCGTGTATTGGAGGATCCTGGGCATCGCGAGGCCGGGCGGCGAGATTGCCGATCCGGTGCTGCCCGCCATGCACGGCACCATCACCGATGCCTATCCGATCAAGCAGCCAAGCGAGCTTGCGTGGGTCAAGATCGCGCTGCGCGTGCTCGAGCTCGTTGATCTGGGGGATCGGCCATCCGAGCCTGGCCGGCTCGATGCCGCCGGCCATGCCGCCGCCCGGCACGGCTGGGTGCGGGGGCAATACGCGTATTTCCGCACCCGCGGCTATCGTCTCAAGCGCAGCGCGGACGTCATCACCGCCCATGGATTGGTGCTGGCCGCGTCGGCGCCGTTCGTGATCGTCCCGATCGTGCTGGCGTTCACGTCGCCGGCGCCGGTGGGCGCCGAATCGGCGCTGCGCACCATGCTGTTGATTGCGAGCGGCCTCCTCCCGGGCATCGGCAGCATTATGAACGAATATTCGGAGCGGCTTGCTCTGGGTGCGCGTGCGCGACAATACGACCGCATGCGGATGCTGTTCGAGCGCGCCTGCGATCTCGTGCCGGAGCGGCTCGACGAAGGCAACGCGGCACTCACGCGCGCGATCTACCTGGAGCTTGGGCAGGAGGCGATGCGGGAAAGCGCCGAATGGGTGTCGACCTATCGGCAGCGGCCGATTCAGCCGCCGAAGTGAAGCGCGCGAGCGCGGTTAAGCGCGATGCCTCAGCGTCCCGGCGAGCGGCTCCGCGCCAATTGGGCGCGCAGCCGGCTGAGCGCCTTGTCAAGCGCGCTGGGCGGGGCGGGGGGCGCCGTCGGCGGCAGGCGCGGCCGGGTCTTGGCCGAGGGATGCGTGCCGTCGCACCAGCGCGGCAGCTCGCCGACCCAATGTTCGGGCTTCACCTGCATTTCGGCAGCGATGCGAGCGAGCTTGTAGATATCCGGGATGATCGAGGGATCGTCCATGCTGCGCATGCGCACGACGTCATCCTCGGTGAGCTTCCGCCCGAACGCCTGCTCGACCTTGGGCCCGAGCTCCTGCTCGATCCACGGTAGCTCGAGCCGCACGTCATAGCGCAGGAACCGGAACTGCTTGCCGTGGGGCGGCGCGTCGCCCACGAGCGAGCCGATCTCGGAGTTGATCCACCACGGGGCCGGACACTCCCCCAGATACTGCATCTGCTGCAGCACGAAAGTCTGCGCGTCGTTCATCAGCGACGTCAGCGCGCGGATTGCGAGCTTGGTGGTGCGTCCCATTCCGAGCTCGTCCGGGATGACTCGGTCGCGATGGCTGCCGGTGCCGATGGACACGATGGTTACCTTGTCCGGCCCGAGCTCCCAGTTGATGTTGAAGGCCTTGAGCACCGTCATCAGGAACAGCACCAGGGACGGATTGTTGTGCGGCGTCACGCCGCCATCGACGAACAGGCCGACCTCGTTGGTTCGTTCGTCGACCGAGATCATTTCCGGGTCGAAGTAGAACGGCGCCGCGGTGCTGGCGCGCACGAGATTGGAGAGCTTGCGGCCTTTGTCCCAGTCCCAATAAGGAGCGCGGGGGTTGTTGGAGAGGATCCAGGGGCTGCCGGTATCCATCCGCTTGGTCACGACCGACAAGCCGGTGATCAGCTTGTCGGTGTCGAGGGTGAGTTCGCCGACGATGCTCTCGATCTCCTTGCGTAGCGCGGCCGCGTCGAACTTGGCCTGCAACCCCATGATGCGCCAGAACGGCCGCCGGAACACCTTGGGGGCGAGATCGAGATAGAATCGCAGGATGTCGGAGGTCGTGTAGCCGAGCGCCAGCGCGCCCGCGATGATCGAGCCGGTCGAGGTGCCGCCCACCAGATCGAACCAGTCACCCAGAAAGACCTCGTCCCTGCCGAGGTGCTTGCGCAACACGAGCTCGATCTGCTCGAGGAACGCAACCGTGATGGCGCCCCGCACGCCGCCGCCATCGAGCGCGAGCAGGCGCTTCGGGCCGGGGTCGAACAGATGGCGGTCTCGTTCGCGCTCGAACGTGGTGGTCACAAGCCGATCCCCATATTGGCTGAGTGGCTGCGGGCCAGTCGATGGGAGCGTTGCGGCGACACCATGGCATGAGGCGTGCGCGTCCGCCAAGGCTACGAGAACAAGGCTACGAGAAAAGGCTACGAGAATTTGGCTATGGAAATTTAATGGCTTGGTCTTGCGCGGTATGACCGACGCGTTGGCGGTCTGGTCAAGTCGCGCGCTCGAACGTAAAACAACAGAATGTAGCGGCATCCGCCGCCGTGGTTTTGGGCGGAGACAGTCGGGGGGAGACAATGGTCGATCGAGGGCCGGCCGAGACGGTCGAAGGCGCCGGCAAGGCGCGGCTGCGGCAGCTTTATCCCACAATCGACGACCTGCGCCGTCGCGCCCGCCGCCGGGTGCCGCGCTTCGGCTTCGATTTCGTCGACGGCGGCGCCAACGAGGAATATTGCGTCGATCGCAACACCGAGGCGTTCCAGCGGGTCGAGCTGCTCCCGCACTACTGCGTCGAGGGCAAGGCTTCGACCGACACCGAGATTTTCGGCCGGCGCTACAACGCACCGATCGGCGTGTCCCCGATGGGCTCGGCCGGGCTGATGTGGCCGGGCGCCGAGAAGCTGTTCGCCGCCGAGGCGCAGCGCCAGCGGATTCCCTACATCCTGGCGACCCCCGGCAATGCCTCGATCGAGGAGATCGCCGCGATCGCGCCCGACGTGTTCTGGTTCCAGCTCTATCGCTTTCCCTACGACAACCACGCCATCACGTACGATCTCGTGCGCCGCGCCGACGAGGCCGGTGCGCATGTGCTGGTGCCGACCGTCGACAGTGCCGGCAAGTCGAAGCGGCCGCGTGACATTCGAAATGGGGTGAGGGTGCCGTTCCCGATCAATCCGTGGACGACGTATCAGGTCCTGACCTCGCCGGCCTGGACGATGGCGCTCCTGCGCAACGGCATGCCGATCACCGCCAATCTCGTCCCCTATGCCGAGAAGGCGACGCAGGTCGAGACCGCCAAGACCATGATGCTGCGCTCCGGCGGCAGCCACACCTGGGATGAGCTCAAGCGCCTGCGCGACCGCTGGAAGCGCGCCTTCGTGGTGAAAGGCATCCTGCATCCGCACGATGCCGAGCGCGCGGTCGCGCTCGGTGCCGACGGCATCATCGTGTCCAATCATGGCGGTCGGCATTTCGATGGCGCGCCCGCGACCATCGACATCCTGCCGTCGATCGCGTCTGCCGTCGGCTCGCGCGCGACCGTGATGATCGATTCCGGCATCCGCGGCGGGCTCGACGTGGTGCGCGCGCTCGCGCTCGGCGCCAAGTTCTGCTTCACTGGCCGCTGCTTCGCCTATGGGCTCGGCGCGCTCGGGCCGGCCGGCGCGCCGCACGTGGTCGACCTGTTCTTCGACGAGATCAAGACCGAGCTCTTGCACGTCGGCGCGCGCTCGGTCGCCGAGGCCGCGATGATCACGGCGAGGCACCCGGGCGCGTGGCGGTTCGGGAACGACGGCTAAGATTGCACAGCACGCAACTCGGCGCTCCGCAGGACAGCGAAGCCTAAGGCGCGAGCCGCTTGAGCTCGGCGGTGGCGGCGCCGAATTCGACCGAGCCCGTGCGACACGTGTCAGTCGCCGTCCGCAGCCGGGTGCGTGCGCGGTCACGCTCGCCGCGGATGAGATGCCAGGCCCCGATATGGAACTCGGCCTGGCAGCGCTGCTCCGCGTTGCCGGCGGCATCGAGCGCAGCCTCGGGCCGGCGGCGGTTGAGATAGAGCTCGATCGCCGCATAGGGCCAGGCCTTGTCCTTGAGTCGCGCGGCGTTTGCTTCCAGCTCGGCTGCGCCATCCTGGCGGGCGCGGGCGCGGGCGAGGAAACGGAACAGCATCGTGTGGGCGTCGTCCTTCATCTCGACGGCACGCAGAAGGTCGGTTGCCGAAGCGGCGAAATCGCCCTGGTAGAAATAGGCGTAACCACGATTGCGATAGCGCTCGGAATTGTTCGGATCGAGCCGGATCGCCTCGCCATAGTCCGCGATGGCGCGCTCGAAGTGGCCCTGATCGCGCCAGACGCCGGCGCGATTGTGATAGGCAAGCGTGCTCTGCGGATCGAGCCGGATCACCTCGGTGTAGTCGGTGATGGCGCGGTCGAGGTCGCCCTTCTTGACGTAGATATCGCCGCGGTTGTTGTAGGCGCGCGCATAGGTCGGATCGAGCTTGATCGCGGTGTTATAGGCCTCGAAGGCGCGGTCGAGGTCGTCCATGTTCTCATAGGCCTCGCCGCGATTATTGTGGGCGCGGAAGTATTTCGGGTCGCGCGCGATCGCCCGGTCGTAGTCCTCGAAGGCGCGGCGGTTGTCGCCTTTTCGCATGTAGGCGTTGCCGCGATCGTTGTAGTAGGCGACGTCGGTAGGATCGAGCCGGATCGCCTCGCCGAAGTCGGCGATGGCGCCGTCGTAGTCTTTCCTGCCGTCATGCGCCAGCGCGCGGCCGTAGCGGTGGGCCGCCTGCCCGGGCTCCAGCCTGATCGCCTCGGTGTAGTCCGCGATGGCGCGGTCAAAATCGCGCTTGGCGCGGTAGACATCGCCGCGATTGGAGAAGGCGCGGGCATAATTGGGATCGTGCCGGATCGCTTCCGAGTAATCCGCAATGGCGCGATCGTAGCTCTTCATGAATTCATAGACGACGCCACGATTGTTGTAGGCCAGCGCATAGGATGGATTGATCCGGATGGCGGCGTCGTAGTCGGCGATCGCACGCTCGTTGTCGCCCTTGCGGCGCCAGACAATGCCGCGGTTGTTGTAGGCCCTGGCGTCCTTGCGGTTGATCCTGATCGCGTCGGTGTAGTCGGCGATGGCGCGGTCATTGTCGCCTTTGTCGCGCCAGGCGATGCCGCGGTTGTAGTAGATGTCGGCGTCCTTGGGGTCGAGCTTGAGCGCCTCGGTATAGTCGGCGATGGCGCGGTCGTTGTCGCCCTTGTCGCGCCAGGCAATGCCGCGATTGTAGTAGGCGACCGCGCGGTTGCGCGGCGTTTCCTTGCGATCGTTGATGATGACCGTGCAGCCCTTGATGCTGCGCTCAGGGTTGTCGGCCTTGCAGTCGACCCAGTCCTGCTTGCTGGCGCCGAAGGCGGGCGGGCTCAGGAGCAGCACCGAAAGTGCCGCCGCCAAGGTAGTGCTGACGATCATCCGAAATGGCATCGCGATCCTCGCCGTCTACCCCCGAGCGAAGCTAACGCACCGCCGCAGGCGCTGTCATTGGGGTCAGGGCCGCACAACGCGGTCCGCCGCCCGCTCCGATGATTTTTCTTTGGATAAAGACGCCAATCCATCAACCCTCCACCATGCCGCGGCCGATGGCGGTGACCACGAAGCGGACCTGCTCCCGCAAGACCGGCAGTGGAATGGTCTGCAGCTTCTCCTCGAGCCCGAGCACCACCAGTCCGTGCACCGCTGAAAACAGCGATCGTGCCAGCAAGGCGCGTCGCACGCGCGACTCCTGCGCTTGCAGCTCGAGCAGGAGCTCCTCCACATAGCCGAACAGGCGCTGCTGCTGTTCGCGATACCAGGCGGGCACGTCGCGCCCGGCGGGCATTCTGTGCTCGAACAGCGTTCGCCAGCGCGGCGTGTGGGCGGCCGCGAAATCAAGATAAGCAAGCGCCATGCGCACCAGCCGAGCGATGGCGGCGTCCGGCCCGCGACGCTCGCTCGCTTGATCGGCGGCGCTCAGGTCGCGCTCGAGGGTGGCGAGCGTGCGCGCGTTCACCAGCAGCACGAGGTCGTCCAGGTCCTTGACGACGTTGTAGATCGCCCCAACCGCGCAGCCGACCTCCTGGGCCAGCGCCCGCGCGCGCAGGCTGTGAAGCCCCTCGCGTGCGATGGCTTGCTCGGCCGCGACCACCAAGGCGTCCCGCAGCCGGGCCCGGCGCAGATCCGTGGAGGACTCTATAATTGTTTGATTATTCAAACATTTTCTCATTCATGTGGGCACATGAACTATGTTCAAGATTTCCCTTGAACAGCGCTCACGAAGGTGTATAAGCGTGAACATCGTTCATGGCAATGGAGGTTCGTGGCCGACACGATTGTGATGCAGGTTGGCGGCGCCGGCCGTGCCGCAGCCCAAGGGGCGCGGCTGGCTCTTGATCCTTGGTCGGCAGGCTGCCGTCGCGGTCAAAGCCAAGACGAGTGTGCGAACGCGGCGGGAGCAAGAGAGCCGATTTTACCGAGACGCCCAGGGTTGGACGAGTGGCGGTGAGGGCCACAACACTTGGGTAAAGCCGTGCACCAACCTCGAGGGACTGCCGATGGCGTCCGAACGCTGGCGCAATTGAAAAAGCGACGCCGCCACGTGGAGTTATTCCGAAAGCGGTGCAACGCCTCGCCCGCACCCGAAATTCATGAATGTCACAGAGGGCCTTCATCGATATGATAAGGTCCGCCACAGAGGATTAGGCCCAGATGTCGTCGTCCTTGCTGCTGACGCGCCGGTTTGCGCCGCTGTTCTGGACCCAGTTCTTTGCGGCGTTCAGCGACAATTTTCTCAAGCAGGCCCTGATTTTTCTCATTCTGTTCAAGATCGGGGGCACAGCAGCCGGCGTTCTGGTCACGCTCGCGCCGGCGGTTTTCATTTCGCCTTACTTTTTTCTGTCCGCCTTCGGCGGCGAGATGGCCGACCGCTTTGACAAGGCCCTGATCGCCCAGCGCATCAAGTTCGCCGAAATCGGGGTGTCCGCGGTCGCGGTTCTGGGCTTCTGGCTGCACACCGTCGGCTACGATACCGCGTCGGTCACCATTCTGTTCCTCGCGCTGTTCGGCTTCGGCGTGTTCGGGGCGCTGTTCGGTCCGATCAAGTACGGCATTCTTCCCGATCACCTGGCCCGCTCCGAGCTGCCGGCCGGCAACGCCCTGGTTGAAGGCGCGACCTTCATCGCAATCCTGCTCGGCACCATCGTGGGGGGCATCGCGGCCCAGAACGGCGGCGACCCGGCCTCGTTCGGGTTTCTGATGATCCTGTTCTCGCTTGCCTGCTGGGGTGCGAGCCTGCTCATCCCGCCGACCGGCGAGGCGGCGCCCGATCTGGTGATCCGGCGCAACGTCCTTGCCTCCACGGCCTCGCTGTTGAGCCATTTGCGCGACGACAAGCGAATCTGGTGGGGCGCCTTCGTAACCAGCTGGTTCTGGCTCGCCGGCGCCGTGGTGGCGACCGTCATGCAGCCGCTGGTGAAGAACGTCCTGGGCGGCACCGAGGAGGTGATCACCACCTGCAACGCCATCTTCGCGATCTCGATCGCGATCGGCTCGGGGCTGGCGGCTTGGCTCGCGGCTGGACGCATCATCCTGCTGCCGACGCTGATCGCCGCCGTTTTGCTCGGTCTGTTCGCGCTGGATATCGGCATTTCGACATTTGGTGCTGAGCCGATTCCCGATCTCAATGGCTATTGGTCCCTCTTCGGCTCATGGCGCGGCCTCCGGTTCGTATTCGATCTCGCGATGCTCGCGATCGCGGGCGGCCTGTTCATCGTGCCGGTGTTTGCCGCGGTGCAGGCCTGGGCTGGCGCCGACCGTCGTGCCCGCGTGATCGCGGGCGTCAACGTGCTCAATGCCGGGTTCATGGCCGGGTCGGGCGTCGTCGTGGCGCTGCTGCAGGCCGCCGGCTTGTCGACCTCCGGTGTCTTCGTGCTGCTCGGCGTCGGCAGCCTCCTGGTCGCGTTCGCGATCGGCCGCACCATGCCGGCAAGCGCGCTCAGCGATGCGCTCTCGATCATCTACCGGGTCGCGTTCCGCATCGAGGTGAAGGGGCTCGAAAACCTGCACAAGGCTGGCCCCAACCTGATCATCGCGCTCAACCATGTGAGCTTTCTCGACGCCGGCCTCGCGATGTCGCTGCGCAGCCGCAAGCCGGTGTTCGCGATCGACGTCGGCATCGCCAGGATGTGGTGGGTGAAGCCGTTCCTCAAGCTCACGCACGCGTTGCCGCTCGACCCGATGAAGCCGATGGCGGTGCGCACCCTGATCGACGCGGTCAAAGCCGGCAATGCGCTGATCATCTTCCCGGAGGGCCGCATCACCGTCACCGGCAGCCTGATGAAGGTCTATGACGGGGCCGCCATGATCGCCGACAAGGCCGATGCCGAGGTCCTGCCGGTGCGTATCGAGGGGCTCGAGCAGACGCCGTTCAGCCGCCTCTCCAAGGGGCAGGTGCGCCGCAAGTGGTTCCCCAAGGTCAAGGTGACAGTGCTCGAGCCGGTCAAGCTCTCGGTCGATCCCGCGCTCAAGGGCCGCTGGCGGCGGCAGGCGGCGGGTGCCGCGCTCTATGGGATTATGTCGGACCTGGTGTTCCGCACCACCTCGACCGACCGCACCCTGGTCGAAGCCGTGATCGAGGCGGCCACGCTGCATGGCGTGCGGCATATCGCGGTCGAGGATCCGCTGGCCGGCGTTCTGAGCTACAAGCGCCTCCTCATCGGCGCGTCGGTTCTCGGCACGAAGCTCATGCCGCTCGCGGAAGTCGGCCGCCCGATCGGTGTGATGCTGCCGAATGCCAATGCAACGGTCGTGACGGTCCTCGGGCTGATGTCAGCCGGCCGCGTGGCCGCGATGATCAATTTCACGGCGGGTGCCGCGAACATCCTGGCCGCCTGCCAGGCCGCCGAGCTCAAGGCCATCGTCACCTCGCGTGCCTTCGTCGAGAAGGCGAGGCTCGACAATCTGATCGCGGCGCTCGCCGAGAAGGTCTCGATCGTCTACCTCGAAGACGTGCGCGCGACGGTGACCAAGGCCGACAAGATGCGCGGGCTCGTCACCTGGAAGAAACCGCTGGTCGACCGCAAGGCCGACGACTGGGCCGCGATCTTGTTCACGTCCGGCTCTGAGGGCGTGCCGAAGGGCGTCGTGCTCTCTCACCGCAACATGCTCGCGAACGCCGCACAGGCGGCGGCGCGCATCGACTTCGGGCGCCAGGATAAAGTGTTCAACGTCCTGCCGATGTTCCACTCGTTCGGGCTGACGGTTGGCGTGATGCTGCCGCTCGTCTCCGGCGTGCGCATCTATCTCTACCCGTCGCCGCTGCACTACCGGACAGTCGCGGAGCTGGTCTACGGCGTCAACGCCACCATCCTGTTCGGCACCGACACCTTCCTCAACGGCTATGCGCGGGTGGCGCACGCCTATGACTTCCGCTCGCTGCGCTACATCCTTGCCGGGGCGGAGCCGGTCAAGGAGTCGACGCGCAAGACCTACATGGAGAAGTTCGGGCTGCGCATCCTCGAAGGCTACGGCGTCACCGAGACCGCGCCGGCGCTCGCGCTCAACACGCCGATGTTCAACAAGTTCGGCACCGTCGGGCGCATCCTGCCCGGCATGGAGGCGCGGCTCGAGAAGGTCGATGGCGTGGAGGATGGCGGGCGGCTGATCGTGCGCGGCCCGAACGTGATGCTCGGCTACCTGCGGGCGGAACGGCCGGGCGTGCTCGAGCCGCCGCCGGATGGCTGGTACGACACCGGCGACATCGTCGCCATCGACGCGCAGGGCTTCGTCACCATCAAGGGCCGCGCCAAGCGCTTCGCCAAGGTCGGCGGCGAGATGGTGTCGCTCGCCGCGGTCGAGATGCTGGCCGGGGATCTGTGGCCGAACGCGCTGTCCGCGGTCGTGTCGGTGCCCGATCCGCGCAAGGGCGAGCGGCTGATCCTGGTCACGCAGCAGAAGGATGCCTCGCGCTCGGCGTTCATCGCCTTCGCGCGCGAACGCGGCGCCTCCGAGCTGATGTTCCCGGCCGAGATCTACGCCATCGACAAGATGCCTATCCTGGGCTCCGGCAAGGTCGACATGGTGAGCGTCGCCAAGCTGGTGCACGAGCAGATCGCCGCGAAGCAGGCCGTCGCGGTATGAGTTTGATCAACCTGTAGCCCAGATCGAGCGACAGCGAAATCCGGGACAATGCCGCGATCATGCCCATGGGGTGGATGCGGAGGAGGCAAAGCGTGGCACAGGATTCGTCGACGCGGTCGTCAGCACCGCTCAGCTCTGCGTTCCTGCTGCTGATCGCCGTGTTTTTGGCTTGCGCGGTGTGGATGCTGTACCGGCCGGACCACGCGCGCTTGCTTGTCTTCCCGTTCGTCCTGACGGGGTTTCTGATCTCGCTCTGCCTGCACGAGTTCGGCCATGCGATCGTCGCCTTTTACTGCGGTGACTCCACGGTGGAGGAAAAAGGCTATCTGACCCTCAATCCGCTCCGGTACACGGACCTGCAGTACAGCATCCTGTTTCCGATTCTCGTCATGGCGATCGGCGGTGTCGGCCTGCCGGGCGGCGCCGTCTATATCAACACGCGCCTGCTGCGCTGGAGAGTCTATGGCGCGCTGGTGTCGGCCGGCGGCCCGTTGGCGACCGCCGCGGTTCTGGCGGTGCTGATGCTCGTCATCAATCTTGCCTTCAAGCCGGTTGCGCCTGATCCGGTGCTCTATGCCGCGGTGGCCTATCTGGCGATGCTGCAGGTGACCGTGCTGGTGTTCAACTTGTTGCCCTGTCCAGGTCTCGATGGCTGGGGCATCGTCGAGCCATTCCTTCCCGACGCCATCCGCCGTTGGGGCCTGAGCGCCGCCCACATCGCCCCTGTCCTCCTGGTGCTGGCGCTGTTCTTCGTTCCCGGGCTGAGCCGATGGTTTTGGGATCTCGTCTACATGCTGTCCGCGCTGATCGGGCTCGATCCGCGCGTGGCCTGGAACGGGTTCGGTCTGTTTCAGTTCTGGCGCTGACGTATCGGCGGCGCGCTTGCGTTATTGCAGCTTCTTGATGCCCGCCTTCTCGATGATGTCACGGAACATCGCCACCTCCTTGGTGACGCGCTCCATGTGGCCTTTGCCGTCTTTGGCCTGTACGTCGAAGCCGGATTGCTCGAGCTTGGCGCGCATCTCGGGCCGCCGCAGGATCGCAAGCGTCTCCTTCTCGAGCCGGGCGACGATCTCGGGCGGCGTCTTCGCAGGCGCCATCAAGGCCGTATAGGTGTCGAACACGAAGTCCGGGAAGCCCGCCTCCAGCATGGTGGGGATCTCGGGCAGGTCGTGCCAGCGCTTGGTGCCGGTGACGGCGAGCCCTCGGATCGTGCCTGCCTTGATGTGCTGATGCGCGGGCGCGAGCACGCCGGAGGAGAGCTGCACCGTGCCGCCGATCAGTGCCTGCAGCGCATCGCCGCCGCCGGAGAACACCACGGTCGCCATCTTCTGCAGGCCTTCGCGCTGCTTGAGCACTTCCGCCTGCAGCTGCGGCGTGGTGCCGATTGGCGGGGTCGAGACGTTGAACTTGTCCGGGTTCGCCTTCGCGAGCGCCACGAATTCCTTCATGGTCTTCGGGCCGAGGTCGGGCTTGATCGCGAATACGTGCGGCGAGACGGCAAGCTCGCAGACCGGGACGAAATCCTTGAACGGGTCGTAGGGCAGCTTCTCGTAAAGGCCGGGATTGACCGCATAGGCGCTGGTCGACAGCAGGATGGTGTAGCCGTCCGGTTCCGCGCGCGCGACCAGCCCCATGCCGATATTGCCGCCGGCGCCGCCACGGTTCTCCACGAATACGCTGCCGCCGATCGCCTCCTGCAGCGCCGCCGCCATAATGCGCGCTATAATGTCGGACGGCCCGCCCGGCGTGTTGGCGACGACGATGCGCACCGGCCGCTCCGGATAGGCCGCGAACGCCGTGCCGGCGCGCAAGATGGCGGGCGTCGCGACGCCGGCCGTCAGCAGGCCCTTGATGATGTGGCGGCGTGACGGCGCGTCGTTGAGCTTGGTCATGGCGCTTCTCCCGGGATCGCGTTGGCCTGAAGATGCTAGGAATTCGTGGGCGCGGCCGCAATGGCGCTCATGGGCCAACTTGCCGCAGCGCGTCAGGCCGCACTTGTGTTGATCCGATAGGGCTGCACCAGGAGATCGGCCGGAATTTTCCAGCGCGCATTGATCTTCTGAATCATGTCGAGGGTGAGTGGCCGGCGTCGCGATAGGATCTCGGACGCGCGCGAGCGTGAACCGAGGATATTGGCAAGCTCCGCTTGCGTGTGGCCAAGTTCATCGATCGCGTAGTGCAGCACATCGACCGGGTCAAATCGCCGGCGGCGCTTGAGCGGCCAACGCCGATCTTCATAGGTCTCGACCAGGGTGACAAGGACGTCGAGCTTGTCGCCCTCGGGCGTACCATCGGCCGCTCCCCAGAGTCGTTCGATCTCCGCGAGGGCACGGCGATGATCGGCGTCGGTGCGGATCGGGCGGATGTGCATTTGGCCCTCATCGAGGAAGACTTCTCTAATCATCCGACCGGCACAGAACTATGACCGTCATCCTGAGGTGCCCGCGCGCATGCGCGGGCCTCGAAGGATGCACGGCCCGGGCCTTGCAACAAGTCGGGACCGATCATCCTTCGAGGCTCCCCCGGCTCAAGGCCGGGGTCGCGCCTCAGGATGACGGGTCATTGCTGATGCCGCGTGCTAGGTTTGACTGCCACGACACCCTCACCCCGCCCCGAGCTGCTCCGCCATCCAGTCGGCGCTTTGCGTCCGCCAGCAATAGGCCCGGTTGTTGGCAATGTGGTTGCCCTCGTCGACCAGGTTGAGCACCACCTTGCCTTTCACCTCGTTCGCCAGACGCTCGGAATCCGTCGCCGGCACGATGCGGTCGAGCTTGCCGTTCATGATGTAGATCGGGCAGGTGATGTTCTGCGCGACGCCCTTGAGCGAGAGCGTTGCCGCTTTGCGGCGCGCCTCGTCGAGCGTCGCGCTCTTGCTGCGAACGCGGAACGCCTCGCGCGTGAGCTCGGGCACGTTGCCGAAGCATTCGCCCCAGTCGAACGGCCCGCCGAGCGCGAGGCAGGCCTTGATGCGCTTGTCGAAGGCGGCTGCGCGCGGCGCGTAGTAGCCGCCGAGGCTGATGCCCGCGATGGCGACGCGGCCGGCGTCGAGGTCGCGCCGGGTCTCGATGAAATCGATCACCGCCTTGACGGCGACCTCGTAGTCGCCGCGGATCGCGAAATCATACTCGCCCTCGCCCTGGCCGGGACCGTCGAACGCGAGCGTCGCGATCCCGCGCGCCAGGAACGGCGCCTCGTAGGCGTCGGTCTCCTCCTTGCAGGAATCGAGCCCGCACGCGAATGCTACGACCGGCGGGCGCTCGACGCCACGGTTCCCCACGTACTGGGGCTTGCGCAGGATGCCGGCGAGCCACTTGCCTTCATACGGCATCTCGACCCGCTCGCCCGGCGGGCGCAGGTAAGGTGCCGCGAGCCTGCGGCACTCGACCGCCTTCATGTGCGCGGTCTTCATCTGTGCGAGATCCTGCACGAACAGGAACTTGCCGAAATGATAATAGACGCCGGCGCGCTGGAGATGCTCGCCGGCGCTCAGAAACTTCTTGCTGGCGAGCGCCTGGCGGCCCATCGCCTCATGCACGGCCGCGCGCGCCGACCAGGCGCGGCACCAGTCGTCCCACGACGTGATCGAGCGCGTGACTTCCTCGAAGTCCGTGAGCGCCACCCCGTTGGTGACGAAGCGCGGCCCCCAATGCCCGATCGCGGAGGTGATGCGGGGATCGGTGGCTTTCTCAAGTGTTGCGGTGGCCATCGTCGTCATCCGGTTTGGGTGGGGTGAGGAGCGCGCTCGTGGTCGCGCCGAGCTGGGCGGGTGGCGCGCTGTCGAGCGCGTCGCCGCCGTGCACCGAATAGAGCTTCGGCGCCGAGCGGTTGATGTGCAGGTGGAAAATGTCCGGCCGGTTATAGTGGCCGGCGAAGTCGTGCCGCAACTTCATCTGGATGCCGATCTCGAGATCGCAGTCGGCGTAGAGGATACCCTCCTCGGCGCCCATCGGGCCCGCGATGACGCGGCTGTTGGGCGCCACGATGCAGGAGCCGCCGCAGCAGTCCGGGTCGCGCAGGAATTTCTCGGCCTCCGGTCCCGCTTTCAGCATCTCGATCATGTGGTCGTCGACCGTGCCGCAGGCCGCGATCACGAACGCCTTGCTCATCTGCGCGAACGAGCGCGCGTCAATCGTGACGCGATCGCGCAACGGGTCGCCACTCACCGGAAAATGGTTGGGCCAGCTCATGACGTGGATGCGAGTGCCTTCGGCGGTCAGCGCGAACACCGCCAGCGGATTGGAGTTCTCCCCGCAGATCAGGCCGCTCATCGGACCGAACTCGGTCTGGAAGGCGCCGAACGTGTCGCCATATCCGCCGGTGTGCACCAGCCGCTCGCCCACGGTCGGCATGATCTTCTGGTGCTTGCCGATCAGCGTGCCGTCGGGGCCGAAGAAAACCTGGGTGTTGAACATGGTCCCGAGCGTGTTCGGCATCTTCTCGCACACGCCCATCACCACATAGGCGTTGGCGTCGCGGGCGGCTTCGCCGAGCGCCAGGGTCTGCGGCCCCGGGATTTCTACGGCGTTCTTGAACAGCGCGGTGGCGAGCCGGTTGGAGATCGCGCCGGTTGCCGAATGGTGGTGATACCAGACCGGGTGGGCCGGGATGAATCCTTCCGGAAAGCCGATGACGCGGGCGCCGTTGCGGCCAGCCTCCCGGATCAGCCGGCAGGCTTTCTCGGTCGATCCCTCGCGATCGAGGAAGACGGAGGCGGCCTGAACGGCGGCCACCTTCACCACGCCGTAAGCGTCACCCATGCCTTTGGCCCGTTATTCCGCGGCTTCGCTTGCCGGCTTCTTCGCCCAATAGGCGGGATCGCTCTTCGCGCGCCTGAGCGCGTCGGCGTCCTCGAAGCCAGGCGCCATCGAGGCATCGGTGCCGGCCAGAATCTCATGGTGCTCGATGTTGAGCGTGCGCAGCCAGCGCTGTTGGCCCATGGTCAGCGCCACGAAATAGCCGATCTCGACCAACTCTGGCTCGCTGAAATGGCTATGCAGCCGCGCCCAAAAGGTGTCATCGACCGGCAGGTCCCAGGTGATGGCCTCGGCGTAGGAGAGCGCCGCCTTCTGCTTGTCGTTGTAGCGGGTCGAGGTCTCGAAGTTGATCAGGTCGCGGTAGTCGTCCTCGACGATGCCCTGGCTGGCCGCCTTCATGGAGCGTTGGTTGCCGCAGTATTCGCACTTGACCGAGCGCGAGACGTAGATGCGGCACAATTCCTTGATCGCGTGGTCGGCGACGCCGTGCTTGAACACGTCGCGCCAGGAGTTCGCAAAGGACCAGAACACGGCCGGCACGTGGGCGCGGATCGCCTGGCTTTCCGGCCGCGGCGTGCCCTCGCGGCGGCAGCGGTCGAACTCGGCCAACATCGCCTGATCCTTGACCGTGGCGGGGTCCACATAGCTGATCCGCGGCTTCGACATCGTCTGATCCTCCGGCTGCTGCTTTCGAGTGAGGGCGCGCATGTTGCCGCATGATCAACAATCTATCAACGCCGGCACCAGACATTGTTTACCACGTCGCATGGCAGGTCACCGTCCAGCGCGGCCGGCGGAAGCGTGCCCAACAAGCCTATTCCCGCGCTGTTTGGAACGGAAGCGCGATGCCATGCGATGCCGGCGCCATGATCGTTAGTCTTGTGTTGTCCATATCCTTAAAGCCCGGGTCAAAGATTGAGCGTCTCGCTACACGAAGCATAAACAATAGGACTTCAGCCTCTCTTCAGCATAGGGCGAGAACGCGGGGACATTTCACGAAATCAATACCTCCTCGGCTTCTATAGTGACCGTGAAGAACGCGGGTATCCGCTTAAGGCCAGAGGAATTACGTCGTGCGTACCAGCACAATCGTGATGATCGGCGTCGCCGCCTTGTTCGGCTTGTTCGCCGTGTTCCTCGCCCAGTCGTGGCTCAACGGCCAGGCTGAGATGCGGATGCGCAATCTCGAGGCGCAGAAGAAGCCGGTCGCCACGCAGACCATCGTGGTCGCCGGCAAATCCCTGCGCTTCGGCAACGAGCTTTCGTCCTCGTCGCTGCGCGAGATCCCTTGGCCGGAGGACGCCGTGCCGGCGGGTGCGTTCCGCGCGATCGCGGACATCGTGGGTGCGGGCGGGCGACGCGTCGTGCTCACCGCCATCGAGGCGAACGAACCGATCCTCTCCTCCAAGATTACCGGGCCGGGCCAGCGCGCGACGTTGTCGGCGACGCTGCAGGACGGCATGCGGGCCTTCACCATTCGGGTCAACGACGTCGAGGGCGTGGCCGGCTTCGTGCTGCCTGGAGATCGCGTTGACGTTGCGCTGACTCGCCAGAAGGACAGCAACGGCAAAGATCATTCGAGCACCGACGTCGTGCTGCAGAATACGCGCGTCCTGGCGGTCGATCAGATCGCCGATGAGCGCAACGACAAGCCGGCGGTGGTCAAGGCGGTCACGCTCGAGGTCGATACCGCCGGAGCGCAGAAACTTTCGCTCGCCGCGTCGGTCGGAACGCTTTCGCTGATGCTGCGGCGGGCCGGCGAAGCATCGCTCGAGCCGACGCGGGTCATCACGCTGAACGATCTGACGGCCGGCGACGTGGTGCCGACCCAAGAGCGGTCGTTCGCGACCGTCAAGGTGTTCCGGCCGAGCAAGGATCAGAAGATCAATCGAGAGGACTACAGCGTTCCGGCCGAGGGGGCTGGCAACGCAACGGCGGCCGAGCGGAAGCGTGCGCTTCGGTAGGCGGCCGACCTAACGGGGGAATTTGGATCATGGGTGGGGAGAGTAAGGTGACAGAGCACATCGAGCGTCGTGCCTTGGCCGTCTGGCGCGGGTCGTCGCGGGTCGCGCCCCAGGGACGCAGGCTTCTTGCCACGCTGGCGGCGACCGTCGTCGCCGTGACGGCGGTAACGGTGGTGCCGACCGTGGACGCGCAGGCCCAGCGGCTGATCCAGATCAGCGGCGCCCGCCGGACCGTCTCGGTCACGATCGCGGTCGGCAAGACCGAGGACGTGCGCGTCGACGCGCCGTTCTCCGACGTGACGGTCGGCGATCCGGAGGTTGCCGATGTCGCACCGTTGACGGACCACACACTGTCGATTCTCGGCAAGAAGATCGGCACCACCCGCGTGACCGTTTACGCGGAGGGCAAGCGTCAGCTCGGCATCTTCGACATCGAGGTGTCGTACGACGTGTCGCGGCTTGCCACCGAGATCCGCTCAGCTGTTGGCCCCGGGATGCGGGTGTCCTCGGTGAACGGCCGGATCCTGCTTTCGGGCGTTTCGCCTGACGCTGCGACGCTCGACAAGGCGGTGACGATCGCGCGTCAGTTTGCACCGGACATCATTAACACCGTCAAGGTGTCGCAGCCACAGCAGGTCATGCTGGAGGTGCGGTTTGTCGAAGCCTCGCGCCAGGCCGGGCGTGAGCTCGGCATCCAGTGGAACGCTCGCAACAGCAAGGTGACGGCCAATATCGGCTCGCGGCTGCCGCCAGGGGCGCTGCCCACGGCGGCAAACATCGGCGCAGGCGTGCTTTCGGGCGGCAATCCCTTTGGGTTCCTGCTCGGGCATATCCTCGCCGGGGGCATGAGCATCGACGTGATGATCAATGCACTCGAAGAGCGTGGCTTGGCGCGCAGCCTGGCCGAGCCCAATCTGACCGCTCTGTCGGGTGACACCGCGAGCTTCCTGGCGGGCGGCGAGTATCCGATCCCGGTGCCGGGTGGCAACAACACCATCACGATCGAATTCAAGCGCTACGGTGTCGGCCTGGCCTTTACGCCGACTGTGCTCAGGGACGGCCTGATCAACCTGAAGATCGAGCCGGAAGTGAGCCAGTTCGATCTCAACAATGGATTTGCGCTCGGAGCTGGACTGCCGACGGTGCCGGCTCTCATCGTGCGCCGCGCCAGCACCACGGTCGAGCTGCGCGACGGGCAGAGCTTCGCCATCGGCGGACTCCTGCAGAACGTGAACAAGGTCAACCAGGAGCAGGTGCCCTGGCTTGCCGACGTGCCGGTGCTCGGAGCGTTGTTTGCAAGCCGGTCCTTCCAGAAGGACGAGACCGACCTTGCCATCATCGTCACGCCCCGCATCGTGCGTCCGGCGCGACCGGGCGATGCGATCAAGACGCCGCTCGACAATACGATGCCGGCTAACGACGTTGATGTCTTCCTGACCGGCAAGGGCGAAACTCCGCGCGGGGAATTGCGGACCGCAATGGGCGCGGAGCGGCCGAATACCGGGCACGTGCTCGATCTTCCGAGGGGGGACAGCGATGTCGTCGTCAGCAAGAACTAGAACTTTGGCGGCGGTCGTCGCCGTCGGTGCGGCCCTTGGCGGTTGCTCGGACATCTACTACGACCGTCGCGAGACCGTTTCGCTCGGCGCCAACGATGCGGTCGAGGGAAACAAGGTCGTCCACATGGTCGATCCCTGGCCCCGCTCCAGCGCCAATCGCGACATTGCGTTTGATGGCGAGCGGATGCAGGCGGCGCACGAACGCTACCGGCACAATCGTGTCGTCAGGCCGGTCAACGTGACCACCAGCTCGGCTGCCTATCAGAGGGCGCAAGCAGAGGCGGCCGCCGCTGCGGCCGTGCCCCAGGCGGCGACGGCAGCCGCGCCGGTCAAGGGCCCCTGATCAAAGTTGAGGCATCAGCGCGCGTCATGAGGATCGGCCGAACCAATGCAGCAGCGAGCGCGACCCGTGTGGTCGTGCTGTCGGCTGACTCCGGCTTCCAGGAGGAGGTGCAAGCCGCCTTCGGGGCCGACGCGCGGACTGCATTAACGCTCATCCCCGGCACGCTGACCGCACTTGAAGGTCAGCTCGAGCTCGCGGGCGCGAGCGTGGCGGTGATCGACCTCGATGCGGCGCAGCCGGGCGAAATGCAGGCGCTCGAGCGCCTGATCGCGCGGGTCGGCGCCTGGCCGCCGGTGATCGTCATCACCCAGGCCTTTGATGCGGGCGTCGCGCGCGCGCTGGTGCAGATGCGCGTCGCCGATTTTCTGGTCAAGCCGGTCTCGCCGGTCGAGCTCGTCCGCACCTGTGCCCGCGTCGCCACGGCGCCAGCCGCCACCGCGGACGCCACCGAGGCGAAGATCTACACCTTTCTGTCCGCAGTCGGCGGGGCCGGCGTGACCACGCTGGCGATCCAGAGCGCCATGCTCCTGCTCAACAGCGGCCCGCGCGGAAAGTCGTCGACCTGCCTGGTCGATCTCGACTTCCAGCTCGGCGCCTGCGCCGATTATCTCGATATCGAGCCGCGGCTCAACCTCGGCGAGATCGAGCCGCGCCCGGAGCGCCTCGATCGGCAGCTCCTGGAAGTGATGCTGTCGCATCATCCGTCCGGCCTGGCGGTGATCGCGGCGCCGAATCGGCCTGCCGAAATGCGCTCGTTCGACCCCGACGTGGTAACGCGCCTGCTCGACATGGTCTCGACCCAGTTCGAGTACGTCGTGTTCGACATGCCGCGCACCTGGTTTTCCTGGACCGACAGCGTGCTGCTCGGCTCGAACGAGCTGTTCATCGTCAGCGAAATGACGGTGCCGGGCTTGCGGCATGCCAAGCAGCTGGTGGAGGCGATCCGCGAGCGGCTCGGCGACGGGCCAAAGGCGAAGGTGATCGTCAATCGCTTCGAGCAGCAGATGTTCTCCTCGGGCCTGCGCAAGAACGACATCGAGCAGGTGCTGGGTGACGCATTCGCGGCCTGTATTCCCAATCACTACGCGATCGTGCGCGAGGCGATCGACCGCGGCGTTCCGCTCGAGGAAGTGAAGCCGGGCAACAAGATCACGCTCGCGCTCAAGAATGTGATTCTTCCGCAATCGGATGCCAAGCCCGCCGAAGAGAAGGGCGCTGGCAAGTTCAAGCTGTCCTGGGCGCGATAGTCCGCCGCCCGGGGATCGCAAGTGAGGAACGAATGCTCGGCCGCTTCACCGCCCGTCGCGCCGCTGTCCCGGAGCCCGCGTCGGCTTTGCCGGAGGCGCCGTCGCCCGCACTCGAAGGCGTATCCTGGACGGCCCCGCCCGCAGTTGTGGCGGACGCCGCGGCGGCCTCGGCCGCTGCCAATCCGCTGCAGACCGACAAGCTGCTCGACGCCAAGGTCAGGCTGCATCGCCGGCTGATCGAGGAGATCAATCTCTCGGCGCTGGAAAAGCTGCCGGAAGATGAGATGCGCGCGCATATCCAGCAGCTCGTGGCCCAATATGTCATGGTCGAGCGGCTGGCTCTCAATGCCCAGGAGCTGAGCGACTTCGTCACCGAGATTCTTGACGAAATGACGGGGCTTGGCCCGCTTGAGCCGCTGCTCAAGGATGGCAGCATCAGCGATATTCTGATCAACGGCCACGAAAGCGTCTATGTGGAGCGTGGAGGTCTGCTGGAGCCTTGCGGCGTGCGCTTCAAGGACGAGGCGCATCTCCTGCGCATCATCAACAAGATTGTCGCCGCGGTCGGCCGCCGGGTCGACGAATCGCATCCGTTGTGCGACGCGCGCCTGCTCGACGGCTCCCGCGTCAACGTCGCCATCCGTCCGGTCGGCGTCGATGGGCCGCTGGTGTCGATCCGCAAGTTTTCCAAGAAGCCGTTCAACCTGAACAAGCTGGTCGAGTACAACGCCATCCGTCCCCAGATGGCGGAAGTTCTGGCGGCGGCGGTGCGGGCGCGGATCACGACCATCATTTCCGGCGGCACCGGTTCCGGCAAGACCACGATGCTCAACGCGCTTTCCGCCTTCATCTCCGAGAAAGAGCGCTTGATCACCATCGAGGACGCCGCCGAGCTGCAGCTGCAGCAGCCGCATGTGGCCCGCATGGAGACGCGACCGCCCAATCTTGAGGGCAAGGGCGAAATCCGCCAGCGCGAGCTGGTCAAAAACGCGCTGCGCATGCGGCCCGAGCGCATCATCCTCGGCGAGTGCCGCGGCGAAG
>DAIUEP010000047.1:0-24492 GCA_036845065.1 Xanthobacteraceae bacterium
CCGCGCAAGTCGGCGGCCTATGAAGCCGCCCGGATCGAGGCGCAGCTCAACAGCTATGCCTCGCCCGGCACCAAGGTCGAGATCGTGTTTCCCGACGACTACGAGGGCTCGCAGCTCTACGACACCATCGGCTCGCAGAGCATCCTCAACGGCCTGCATCACATGATGGAAACGCCGGCGATCGTGCGCAAGATCTTCTGGGCGGCGGAAAACGGCTATGACGCCGTGATCTCCTCGAACACCTTCGATCCGGGCGTCGACGGCGGACGGCTGGCGGTCAACATCCCGGTGATCGGGCTGTTGCGCACCTCCATGCACGCGGCGCTCACGCTCGCCGACCGCGTCGGCATCACCGTGCCGCTCCCGGGCCATGTTCCCTACACCTGGCGCATCCTGCGCAGCTACGGGCTCGACCGCTTCGTGAGCGACATCCGTCCGCTCGGCATCTATGGCAAGGACATCGCGCAGCGGAAGAACGAGATCTTCGAGATGACCACGAAGCTCATTCGCGGGCTCATCGACGAGACCCGCGCCGAGATCATCCTGCCGCTGGGCGGCGCGCTCATTCCCTACGTGGTCAACCCCGACGATCTCGCCAAGGCGACCGGCGCGCAGGTGCTCAACACCAAGGCGATCGGCATCCGCTTTGCCGAGATGTGCGTGAGCTTCGGCATGACGCAAAGCGCGCTGACCTATCCCAAGGCCAAATTGAGCTACGACGACTTCACCAACCGCTGATCAATCCAGCACGCAAGACAGAGCAACAAACATGAGTTCCAAGACCAACTGCGACGTCATTGTCATTGGCGGCGGCAGCGCCGCGCTCGAAGCCGCGATCTCGGCCAGGCAATCCGGCGCCGAAAGGGTCGTCATGCTGGAAAAGGCGCCCAAGCACGAGTCCGGCGGCAACGCGCAATTCTCCCACGTCGGTTTCCGCTTCGTGCATTCCGGCCCCGAGGAGCTGCGCGGATTCATGCCCCAGGTGCCCGAGGAGCGGTACCGGCGGATGCAGATTCCATCCTACACGCGGGCGAACTTCATCGACGATCTCAACCGCGTGACGCAAGGGCGCATCGATCCGGTGCTGGCCGAATGCCTGGTCGACCACTCGAACTCCGCGGTGCATTGGATGAAGGACATCGGCGTCAAGTGGGAGCCGGAGAAGGTCACCGAGGTCGATGGCAAGCTCTACCTGCCGGGTGGCCATCACATCCATCCGATCGGCGGCGGGCCCGGCATGCTGGAGCAGTTGCGCGGTATCGCGTTCAACGAGCACGGCGTCGAGATCCGCTACGATTCACGCGTCCGTGTGATCCATGGCAACGACCGGGGTGTCGAGGCGGTGCGCGTGTCGGCGCCCGACGGCGAATACGACCTCGAGGCCCGTGCCATCATCGTGTGCGCCGGCGGCTTCCAGGCCAATCCGGAGATGCGCGCACGCTATCTCGGGCCGAACGCCGACCTGATGAAGGTGCGCGGCAGCCGCCACAACACCGGCGAGGTGCTCAACATGCTGCTGACGCTGGGTGTCAAGGCGGCCGGCCACTGGCAGGGCGCACACATGTCGCCGATCGACGGCAATGCGCCGGCCGTCGAAACGCCAGCGATGAAGGACGGCCACGGCAACAGCATGAACCGCTACGACTACCAGTTCGGCATCACCGTCAACGCGCTCGGTGAGCGCTTCTACGACGAGGGCGAGGCCAAGCACGCCTACACCTACGCCAAGACCGGACGCCTGGTGCTGCAGCAGCCGGGCGGCGTCGCCTACCAGATCTACGACCAGACCGGCATCGACCTGTTCCGGCACGGCCGCGACTATCCGGCGACCAACGTCGAAGCCCCGACACTCGCCGAGCTCGCGCAGAAGATCGGCATCGAGCCCGAGCCGTTCCTCAAGACCGTCGAGCAGTTCAACGCCGCCTGCCGCACCGACGTCGCGTTCATGCCGGGCGAGCTCGACGGCAAGGGCACCGTCGGCATCACGCCCAGGAAGTCGAATTGGGCCATGCCGATCATCAAGGGACCGTTCCGCGCCTATCCGATCACGGGCGGCGTCACCTTCAGCTTCGGCGGCATCCAGGTCGACACCCAGGCGCGCGTGGTGAATACCTGCAACGAGCCGATCCGAGGACTGTTCGCCTCCGGCGACATCCTCGGGCTGTTCTTCCACAACTACCCGTCCTGCACCGGGCAGACCCGCAACGCCGTGTTCAGCTATCTCTCCGGCCGCGGCGCCGGCGCGATGCTCAGCAAGAACTGACGATCAGATTTTGGGAGGAACCCACCATGGCAAAAGCCCCTGCATCGCACGGACCGCGCGCCATCGAGAAGCTCGCCGAATGGACGCTCGCACCGCGCGCGGAGGACATCCCGGCAGCCGCCGTCAACCAGGCGAAGCTCCTGATCCTCGATACCATCGGCTGCGGCTTTGCCGCCTTCGATGAGGAAGGATCGGACGCAGTGCTGCAGACGCTCGCCCAGCTGGGCGGCGCGCCGCAATGCACGGTGCTCGGCAGCACGACCAAGACCAGCGCTCCGAATGCAGTGCTGGTCAACGGCTCGCTCATTCGCATGCTCGACCTCAACGACTACGTCAACACCAAGAGCGGGCAGATCGGCGGCCATCCGAGCGACAATATCCCGGTCGCGCTCGCCGCCGGCGAGGTGAGCGGCGCAGCCGGCCGCAACGTCATCGCCTCGATCGCGCTCGGCTATGAGATCTACGGCCGCTTTAAGGAGTTGATGGACCGCGACGGCGACTGGGACGGGGTGACGGTCTCAGGCTTTGTCGCTCCGGCCATCGCAGGGCGCCTGATGGGGCTCGACGTCAAGCAGCTCGCGCATGCGCTGGCGCTCTCGGGCGCGCGCGCGATCACGCCGCTGGCCGTGCGCCACGGCGACATATCGGGTGCCAAGAACATCGCCAACGCGCTGGTCGCCCAGAACGGCGTGCAGGCGACGATCCTGGCCAAATACGGCATGACCGGCCCGCTCGACCTGTTCGAGAACCGGCATGGCCTCAAGTCGGTGTTTCCCGGCATCAACTGGATGGAATCGATCACCGCGCCGCTGCCGGCCGACAGCTACATCATGGGCTGCCACGTCAAGGCCTACCCGTGTCTCGCGACCGGCCAGGGCATCGTCGCCGCCGGCCTCGCCCTGCATCGCCAGATCAACGGCGACGTCGGCCGGCTCAAGGAGATCACGGTCGCGATCGCCGACACGCCCTCGCTGCAGCGTCAGAAGGACGATCCGGGCCGCATTGACCCGCAGTCACGCGAGGCCGCCGACCACAGCTTCAACTTCCTCGCGGCCGTCGCTATCATCGACGGCAAGTTCGGTCTGCACTCGTTCGACAACGACCGTTGGAACGATCCCAAGGTGCGCGCCGTCATGGCGCGGCTAGGCGTCGTGTGCGATGGCAGCCTCAACGGCCGCTCGCCCGGCGCGTTCCCGTGCGCGATCCGCGCCACCTCAACCGAGGGCAAGAGCTATGTCGCCGAGGTGCTCGATCCGCCGGGCTTCTCGCGCAAGGGCATCGATGCGCAGGCCGTGCTCGACAAGTTCAACGCGATCACGGCAGACCGCCTCGGCCCGAGCTCACGGCAACGCATTGCCGATGCCGCCATGGCGCTCGACAAGAGCGCCTCGTGTGCGCAATTGATGGAGGCGATTGCAGGGGCGTCGAAGGCGTGACCGCGGCGCCTGCGACACGCCATACCGCTATCGCGCCCTACGCTGGGCGCGCGGCCTGCGCGCGAGCTGCGACAGCTCGCGCGTCGACGGCATCCGACGCGACGGCGTGAGCGACGACATTTCGTCGGCCGCGAGGTTCTCGATCAACGCCAGCAGCGTGCGACGCGTGGCGGCGATATCGGTCGCTCGGACGCCGCGCAACGCCACATCATTGACCTCCTGCGCGAGCGGCACCAGCTTGGCCTGCAAGGTGCGCCCGGCCGGGGTCAGAAACACCTGCATCTCCTTGCGGCTCTGCGGGTTCCGGTGCCGCGTCACGTAGCCGCGCTGCGCCATCGCCTTGAGCGCCGAAAACGTGGTGGGCTCCATCACGCCGGCCCGCGCGCTCAATTCGCGCTGCGTCAGCCCCTCCGCCTCCCACAGGATGCGCAGAAACGTCCAATGCCCATAGGAGACCGCATGCTCCGTGAGCCGCATCTGCAGCGCGCGCGCAAGCCCGCGCGCGGCGAGCTTGACGAGGTGAGCGAACCGCTCCTCGCGCGTGGCATCGCCATCACCAACGCCCGCATTGGCGTGCCCCGCAGCACGCGGCGCTCGCTCGATGGCACGGCTCATGACCCGGTTCTCCCCGCCCGGCGGCTGCGTCTCGACAGCCCGCCCGGAACTGATTATGATTCACACTTAGAGACCTAAGTGTGATGCCAAAACCCGTCCTTGTCGAGGTGACCCCATGAACAAGCCGCTGTCGGAACATCCCAAGCTGCTGCTCGACCCTTATCTCGCCTGGTGCGACCAGGAAGGCGCGCCGATCACCGAGGACTTTGGCATTGATCTGCTGACGATTCCGACGGCGCCCTGGCCGCGCTTCGGCGTCGATGGCGCGATCGCGCACCTCAAAGGCCGCGGCGACTTCGTCTCGATCTTCGTGCTTGACCTGGCACCCGGCGCGCAGACCTCGCCGCAGAAGCACCTCTACGAGGAGGTCGTCTACGTCCTCTCCGGCTATGGCAGCACCACGGTCGAGTCGAGCGACGGCCGCAAGCACAGCTTCGAATGGGGCCCCAAGAGCCTGTTCGCGCTGCCGCTCAATGCCCGCTACCAGCATTTCAACACCTCGGGCCGCGAGCGCGCGCGGCTTGCCTCGGTCAACAATCTCTGCCTGCAGCTCAATCTGTTTCACAACGAAAAATTCGTCTTCGACAATCCGTTCGAGTTCCCCGAGCGACAGGGCGTGGCCAACCACTTCAGCGGCGAAGGCGAGTTCGTGCCAGTGCGGCCCGGCCGCAACATGTGGGAGACGAACTTCATCCCCGACCTCTCGGCTTTCGAGCTCAAGACTTGGGTCGAGCGCGGCGCCGGCGGCTCGAACATGATGTTCGTGCTGGCCGACGGCACCATGCACGCGCACACCTCGCAGATGCCGGTCGGCACCTACAAGAAGGGCCACCGCCACGGGCCTGACTTCCATGTCTTCGCGGTCACCGGCCATGGCTTTTCGCTGCTCTGGTACGACGTCGCCAAGGACCTGGTCCGCGTCGACTGGAAGCACGGCGTCGTGTTCGCGCCGCCCGACCAGATGTTCCACCAGCACTTCAACACGTCGCGCGATCCGGCGCGCTATCTCGCGGTCGCCTTCGGGGGCCTGCGCTATCCGTTCACCGAATCCAAGCGGCATGTGTTCAAGGGCATGGACGTGACCGTGAAGGACGGCGGCTGCCAGATCGAATACGAGGACCAGGACCCGCGCATCCACCGCATGTATCTCGAGGAGCTGGCCAAGCACGGCGTGACGTCGGGCATGGGCCAATTCATCAACGAGAGCGCCTACAGCAAGACGCCGGCCTGACCGCCCAGATGCACGACCTCGAATTCGACCACATGCATATGGCCTCGGGCGAGGAGGTCAACGAGGTCGCCTGGACGGCTGACAATGTGGAGCTGACGACGGTCGGCATCGACATCGGCTCATCGACGTCGCACCTGATGTTCGCGCAGGTGCATCTGCAGCGGCTCGGCACCGCGCTGTCGAGCCGCTTCGTGGTGGTCAACCGCAGGATCATCTGGCAGTCGCCGATCCTGCTCACGCCTTACCTCCCCGACTTCACCATCGACACCGACGAACTCGCGGGCTTCATCGGCGGCTGCTACCAGTATGCCGACATCGAGCCCGGTGATATCGACAGCGGCGCCGTCATCCTGACCGGCGAGGCGATCAAGCGCCGCAACGCGCGCGCCATCGCCGACCTGTTCTCCGAGGAAGCCGGCCGCTTCGTCTGCGCCTCCGCCGGGCACCACATGGAGTGCCAGCTCGCCGCGCACGGCTCGGGCGCGGTCGCGCTCTCGCGCGGCCACAATGCGACGCTCCTCAACATCGATATCGGCGGCGGCACCACCAAGCTGACGCTGATCGAGAAGGGGCGCATCCTCGCGACCGTCGCGATCGCGGTCGGCGGACGGCTCCTGGTGGAGGACCCCAAGCAGGGCCTCATCCGCATCGAGGACCCGGCCCGTGAGGTGGCGGCGAGCCTCGGCATCGAGCTGACGCTCGGCCAGCCGCTCAAGCCGGAGGACCGCGCCCGCATCGTCACCCGCATGGTCCGCATGATCATGGGCATGATCGACCTGCGGGCGCCCGGCGAGCTGGCACGCCGGCTCCTGGTCACCGATCCGTGGCCGGCGCAGCTCGCCAACAAGGGCATCGATGCGCTGACCTTCTCGGGCGGCGTCGCCGAATATCTCTACAAGCGCGAGACCCGCCGCTTCGGCGATCTGGGCGAGGAGCTCGCGCACGAGCTCGCCCACGCGCTGGCCCACCGGCGGGACCTGCCGCCGGTGTGGGACCCCGGGCAAGGCATTCGCGCGACCGTGATCGGGGCCGCGCAGTTCTCGGTGCAGACCAGCGGCAACACGATTGCGATCAGCAGGCCCGACGAGCTGCCGCTGCAGAACCTGCCGGTCATCGCCTGCGATATCGCGCTCGCAGAGACGATCGATCCGGATGCGGTCAGCGCCGCGGTCCGGGCGGCCATGACGTTGATCGATATCGAGGAAGGGGCGAGCCCGGTCGCGCTGGCCTTTCCCTGGAGTGGCGACCCCTCGCACGCGCGCCTTTCAGCGCTCGCTGCCGGGCTCTGCGCCGCACTGCCCAAGACGCTGGCGGCCGGCCTTCCCGTCGTGCTGCTGATCGACGGCGACATCGGCATGAGTCTGGGCCGCATCATCCGCACCGAGACCGCGCCGGGCGCGAACGTGATCGCGATCGACGGCGTCCAGCTCAAGCAGTTCGACTACGTCGACATCGGCCGCGTCATCGAGGTGACCAACGTGGTGCCGATCATCATCAAGTCGCTGCTGTTCAAGTAGTCGGCGCAAGAGCCGGCGCTTGTTGTTGCGCCCTCTCCCCTCGCGGGAGAGGGCAGCTCTGAATGTTCAACAAGTACGTCGGGGTGAGGGGGCGGCCTTCCCCCTCACCCATCTCTCTTTGCTGGAACGCCGTGCTGGAACGCCGTGCATGCCCTCTCCCGCGAGGGGAGAGGGCACAGCAACAATTGCCGCAACTTCCGCAAGTCTGACGTACAGCGCTACGACGTCTTTTGCTGCGGCGCCATCTCCTTCGCGGCCCGCAGCAGCTCCTGCTCCAACCGCTCGATCAGCGCGACGTCCTCGCCGCGCTCCGAGCGCGCCCGGCGCATCCGGGCGATGCTGGCGGCGGTCGACTCAAGCTCCCAGGCCGCGCGCGCAAGACCCAACGCCTCCGACAATTGCTCCTCCGCGGCCTCGTCGTCGCGGCTGAGCACCGCAAGCTCCATCAGGGTCGCGTGATCCCAGTAATCCGGGTTCTTCTCGGCCTTGCGCATGGCCGAGTAGCGCACCACCGGCAGCAACTGGGCCTGACGCTCGTCGCGCTTGTCCTGCAGCTCCATCAGCGACACCGCGTTGACGCCCGGATAGGCGTCACGCCAGTCGGCCTGGAACCCTTCGAGATAAGTGTCGATCGCGCGCCGCAGCAGGCTGCGCGCCTCCGGCCGCTTCCCTTCGCGCGCGATCTCCCAGCGGTCCTTGTAGATGCGGCCCAAGAGCCCGTTGGTCTCGCTCGATGGCCCGAACTGCTCGATCACGCCCTTGAGCACTTTCTCGGCCTCATCGAACCGGCCTTCGCGATTGAGCGCGAAGCCGAATTGCTCGCGCATCATCTTGGCCTGCTGCAGCGGCGCCGGCATGCGATTGTAGAGATCGATCATGGCCCCATGGGCCTTGACGTCGCGCAACGAGAGGAACAGGTCCACCACGATGCCGGTCTCGACGTCCACGAGATCAGCCAGGCCCGGCTCGGACGCGATCTTCTGCACCGCCTCGGCGCCCTCGCGCACGGCGGCGCTGAGCCGGTCTTTGTACCTCTTCGAGTAGTCCACGCTCTTGCGAAAGACATCGGTCTTGGTGTGATCGATCTCCCAGCGCGGCAGATCGTCGATGAGCTGGAACATCGGGCTGTCATCGCGCGCGGTGTCGCGGGCCTCGCGCAGCAGATCCCGGATCGCCGTGATCGGCGCTGCCGTGTCGATCGGCTCGCCCTTGCCGTCGGTGCGGTAGGCGATCCCGCGCACGAGCGCGATGTCAAACGGAATGGCCGTCCCCTCGACGAAGATGATCGCGGTGCTGCGCGGCCGCAGCGCGTGGCGGATGCCAAGCTCGTAGAAGACGTTCGGATTGGCGCCCGTGATATCGGCGACCGCGTAGTGACACAGCATCAGGCGCTCGAACATGGGCTTATGGATCGTGCCGCCGATCTTCTCCTCGTCCGCGCGCACCGGCTCGAGCCCCGCCTGAACGACGGCCGGCATAATGATGTTCTGGTAGACCTTGTCGAAATTGGTGACGCGGCCGGCCGCATCGGTCTTGGTGCCGAACGGCATGAGCACGAAGCAGAGCGGCGCCAGTTGTTCGATCGTCTCCACGGAATCGTCGCCCCTCGTGTCGCTCGTCCGGATTGTGCACACAGTGTATGGATTAAACAGTGTATGGATTAAAAATCGGCCACAACAGGCCCATTCGAGGAATACCAATGCCCGCCAAGTCAAAACCTATCAAGTCAAAGTCCGTCAAGACGAAGCCCACAAAATCCGCCAAGGCAAAGCCCGCCAAGACGATGCCGCCAATCCGCCTCCCCGCCATCCCGGAGGAGCGTTTCACACCCGCACAGAAAGAGCTGGTCGACGCGATCCGCTCGGGTCCGCGCGGCCAGTTCAAGATGAGCGGGCCGTTCTACTGCTATCTGCACGCCCCCGCCTATGGCGAGCTCGCCCAGAAGCTCGGTGCCCATTGCCGCTTCGGAACCAGCATCGCGCCCCGGCTGTCCGAGTTCGCGATCCTGGTCACGGCGCAACACTGGAAGTCGCACTACGAATGGGTCGCCCATGCTCCGATCGCCGAGAAACAGGGGGTCAAGCCGGAAACGATCCGCGATCTGCGCGCCGGCCGCGCCCCCAAGAAGGCGCCGAAGGACGAGCAGGCGATCTATGCGTTTATCAAGGAGCTCTATCGCGACAAGCGGGTGAGCGACCGCACCTACAAGAGCGTCAACACCCTCCTGGGAGACGCCGGCACCGTCGAGCTCGTCGGCCTGCTCGGCTACTACGCGATGGTGGCGATGACGCTCGACGTGTTCCGAATGCCGATACCGGAGGGCACGCCGATGCCGTTCGTCGAACCGGCGATCCGCTGAGGAGCCCAAGCGACGCGATCCTTCGCTTGCGCCGGCTGGGGGGCGGTTTGCGCCGGCTGTGCGGTGGCAGGCGTGGCAGCGGCCTGCTCCATCGGAATATTGAGCCCCGGCCCGTTGACACGCTGGAGCAGCAGCTCAAGGAAACGCTCCTGCGGCATCGGCGGCGCGATCAGTGCGCCTTGGCCGAAATCGCAGCCCATGGCCATGACCGCCTGCAGGTCCACTTGGCTCTCGATCCCCTCGGCAACTGCCGCGCTGCCGAAGCGGTGCGCGAGATCAATGATGGTCTGGCAGATCGCTGCACTGGTGGCGTCGGTCGCGCAATTGCGCACCAAGGCATGGCTGATCTTGAGCTCGGCAAAGGGCAGCGCACGCAAGCTCGAGAACGAGGAATAGCCGGCCCCGAAATTGTCGATCGCGATTTTGACTCCGCCGATCTGCAAATGGTTCGCGATCATCTGCGCGAGCGTGGCATCACGAACGATCTGGTCCTCTGATACCTCCAGAATAATCCCCGGCCAACGATCGGACCTCGGTCGGTATTGCTCGACCAAGTCAGCGATCGGCAACGTCGCCAGAACGCTGGCCGGGACATTGATGGCGAGCGCGAGATTGAATCCCACTTCCTGAAAAACCGACCAGCTCTGCAGCGCGGCGACCAGCGAGTATTCCGTCAAGCGCTCGAGGCTCCCCGGCGAAAGGCGCGGCTCGAAGCTTCCGGGCGGCATCACCCCACAGGCGGGATGTCGCAGACGCGCGATCGCCTCGGCTCCCGCCAGGTATTTGCGCTTGAGGTTGACCTTCGGCTGATACCAGAATTCGAACCAGCCCTCGCGCAGCGCTTCATCGATCTCGATCGATGGTCGCTGCAACCGCGCATCCGCCTGCCACGCGTCGTGACCGCCCTGCTCGATGGCCTTGGTGCTGTTGGGCGGCTCGATCGAAGCCATGGAACTCTCGCACGCACGTGAAGTGGCAACCCTCTCTATAGGGCCGACACTCTTAACCGTTGGTTTTGAAACGAGACCGTTGGTCTTGAAACGTGCCGCCGAGTGCTCGGTCTGACCGTATGAACTTACCGGCGAATCCCATGAGATGCGGATCGAGGCGACTTGAACAATCGGGCGCGTTCCTTCACTCGACCAGCCAGTCGCGAGCGGGAGAACACATCGGCGTAGCGCATGCGCGGCGCGAGCGGTGCGGCCGCCGGAACCGCAGTTCCCAAGCTGAAGATGCGATTGCGCACGAAACCGATGATCGTGACGGCCGCGAGCAAGAAAGGCCAAGTCCAAAGCCCGGCATGATCGTCCATGGCGTCGCCGAACACCACGACCAGATACAACATGAGCGGAAGATACAGCGCCGAGACGATGAGGCTCGCCAGCGTGAAGCGGCCGAGCGGCACCCGGATCCAGCCGCACGCTACGAAGGCTACCAGTTCAAGCCCCGGGACGACGCGGCAGAGCGCCACCACCTCGAACACGTTGCGCTTCAACGTATCGGCGAATGACCTGACCCGATCGTTGACTGCAAGACGTTTCAGCCAGGGTGAGCGGCGGGCGGCCACTCCGATGCCGTAGAGCGCGAAGTCGCTCGCCACCATGCCGACATAGATGCAGATCACGACCAGCCCGACGGGCATCAGCCGGTTCACAACAATATAGCCTCCGAGGATGATGGCAAAATCCTCGTCGGCGAATGGCAGCACGATCAACGACACAAATTTCGCAAGCCACGAATAAGTGAGATCGTCGATCTGCACGAATGGCAGCAGTTGGGTCACGCGCCTTCTAACCCCAGTGTTTCCCCCGGCCCCCACCCGCAGATATTACCACATCTGCGCAGCGCGGCGGCCGCCCCAAGTTGGTCCTCGGCTCCAAAGTCGAATTGTTGTTTTACTTGTTGTTTTGCTTGTTATCCGGACCCTGGAAAGCTTCGCTTATTCCAAGGCCCCCGACAAGCCGCCTGGCGGGCCGATCGGCCATTTTTCTCATCATCAGGCCAGCCGGCGCCCGTAAACACATTTATTTTATGTATATATTTGGTCCACCCCAATACGCCCCTGCCGTGCTAAAAGATGGTTATTCGACCAATCGCGGAATCACCCCGTGACGTCCGATCGCTCCCCCAACGACGAGAGCCGCGTGGTGCCATTCCGGCGACCCGGCGCGCCGCGTTGGCCTTCGGCCGCCCCCCCGCGAGGCCCGGTCCCCGACCTCGCGAAGTTCGAGCGTGCCGACACCGGTGACGATTATCGCCACCGAATGACGATGAATGTCCTCGGGTTTCTGGTCACGGTCGTATTGATCGTCGCGGGTGTCTGGCTCGTCGACAAGATCGCCGAAATCCGAAAGAACCAGGACTGCTATCTCTCCGGGCGCCGCAATTGCTCCCCGATCGAGGTGCCGCCGATCGAGCGTGGTTGATCGGCGGCATTGAGTGCGATGTGCCGGTTGTGTTCGGGCACGATATGGTGAGCTCGGGAGCGCCTTCCGGGCGACGACGCTCCCATGCGCCGTCAGCTCCGGGTCTCGATCGAGACCTGCGTAAGCCCGGAGAAGCCGAGCGCCCGCGCGGCCGCCGGGGTGAGGTCGATAATTCGTCCACGAATGAACGGGCCGCGGTCATTGATCGTGACCACAACAGATTTCCCGTTCCTGCGGTTGGTCACTTGCACCCTGCTTCCGAATGGCAAGGTCCGATGCGCCGCCGCCAAGGCGTGGTCGCTCATTCGGGCACCGCTGGCCGTCTTCAAGCCATCCCTGGTGGAATAGACCGACGCGATGCCGCTTTGTCCTGCGAGTGAGGAGCTGCTGGGTGCGACCAGAATTCCAGTCGCGGCGAGAAGCAAAAAAGACAGCTTCAGTTTCAAGTTCCGACTCCCATTGTTCTTCGACAACGGAAATCCGTTGTCGAGCCGACGGTTGTTGTGTGTGGGGAGGTACGGCGTGTGCAGTCGCAATACGACGACAATAGGGCGGTAAAGCTGATGGATAACGTTGACAGATAACGTTACCGTAGCGCACCCCTATGAGAGCTCAGGTCATGGTGGTGCCACGACACCGCGCTTCTTGCCCGAACGCGTGTCGGCGCGTATCGTCGCAATCGTTAATGGGCGCGCCCAAGGGTGCGCGAACGGGAGAACGAGGATGACGTCCGCTGTCCGATGGCTTGTACCCGTCCTCGCATTGGCTTTGCCAGTGCTGGCGAGCGGCACCGCCGCGGCGCAGGAGTGCCGCAACCGCGGCCAGCTCGATACGCTCTACTGCGACGACAACAACGATCTCGTCGCCGATGCGCCGACTGATCCGCGCAAGTGGAAGGACCCCGCAACGCTTGTCTTCGCCTACACGCCGGTCGAGGATCCCGCCGTCTACCAGAACGTGTTCAAGCCGTTCACCGAATACCTGGGGCAATGCACCGGCAAGCGCATCGTCTACTATCCGGTGCAATCCAACACCGCGGAAATCGAGGCGATGCGCTCCGGCCGCCTGCACGTCGCCGGTTTCTCGACCGGCCCGACCGGGTTCGCCGTCAACCTCGCCGGCGCGGTGCCGTTTGCCGCCAAGGGCACCGAGAACGGGCCGCAGGGCTATCATCTTCTCTCGCTCGTCAAGAAAAGCAGCCCCTACCAGAAATTATCCGATCTCAAAGGCAAGCGTGTCGCACACACGGCGCCATCGTCGAACTCGGGCCATCTGGCGCCGCTCGTCCTCTATCCACCCGAAGGTCTCAAGCCGAACGAGGACTATCGGCCGCTGATGTCGGGTGGACATGACAAGTCGGCGCTTGGCGTGCTCTCCGGCGACTACGACATGGCCGGCGTCGCCTCCGATGTGTTCGAGCGCATGGTGACGCGCGGAACGGTGAAGCTCGACGACTACCGCATCATCTTCAAGAGCCCGGTGTTCCCGACCTCCTCGTTTGCCTACGCATACGACCTCAAGCCCGACCTTGCCAAGAAGATCACCGATTGCTTCTTCGCCTTCAGGTTCCCGGACTCGATGCAGAAGGAGTTCAACGGCGACGATCGCTTCGTTCCGATCACCTACAAGGAGACCTGGAAGGTCGTGCGCGACATCGCGGAAGGATCCGGAACGCCCTACAACAAGGCCGCCTACGAAGCAGAGGGCAAGCGCGAGGCCGAAGCGCTCGCGAAGAAACAGCAAGAGCAGCAGAAATCGGCGCCAAGACCTTGATCGCTAAGCACCCTGATCGGCAACGGACGCCATGGAGGCCTCAATCGCGGGTAGCCAATCAGCGACCGGTCGCGCCAGCGATCGGTCGCTGCGCATTCGCAATCTGTGCAAGGAATATCGCGCAGGCGAGCCTGTCCTGCGCGACGTGTCGCTGGCGATCGAAGGGCACGGCCTGACCGCCATCATCGGCCCGTCGGGAACCGGCAAGTCGACATTGGTCCGCTGCATCAACAGGCTGGTCGAGCCCACGTCCGGCGAGATCCTGTTTCGCGGCCAGGACCTGGTCCGGCTTTCGGCGCGCGAGCTGCGCCTGGCCCGCCGACGCATCGGAATGATCTTCCAGGAATATAACCTGGTGGAGCGGCTCTCGGTAATCGAGAACGTGCTGTGCGGAAGGCTCGGCTACGTCCCGGTGTGGCGAGCGTGGCTGCGCAAGTTTCCAGAAGCCGACGTCGAACGTGCATTCCAGTTGCTCGACGCCGTCGGGCTCGGCGCCCACGCCACCCAACGCGCCGACCAGCTCTCGGGCGGCCAGCGTCAACGCGTCGGGATCGCGCGCGCCTTGATGCAAGAGCCTGATCTCCTGCTCGCCGACGAGCCCACCTCCTCACTCGATCCCAAGACCTCGGTCGAGATCATGGAGCTGATCGCGCGCCGCGCCGGCGAAAACAGCATTCCAGCGATCGTCAACATTCACAATGTCGGGCTCGCTCGTCGCTATGCCGATCGGATCGTCGGCATGTCGAAGGGGGAAATCGTGTTCGATGGGCCGCCGCAGGGGCTTCAGGACTCTCATCTGCTTGCGATCTATGGCGGCGAGGGCTGGCTGGAATGAGCGACGCCTCCCTGCCCGCCCGGCCGCAACGCGTCGCCTTCCCGCCGAATTGGCCGGTTCGCATCGGGTCCGCCGCACTGGTCCTCTACGTCCTTTATGCCAGCACCGTGCTCGACATGACCTGGGCGCGCTTCATGACCGGGCTCGACCAGGGCGCGCGGTTCCTCTCGCGCATGTTTCCGCCCAACACGGCCGCCGACAAGCTCGGGCTGCTCTACAGCGGAATGACCGAGAGCCTGCAGATCGCGATCATCGCGACCGCCGTCGGCGTGCTGCTGGCGCTCCCGCTGGGGCTCGCCGCCGCCCGCAACCTGGCGCCACTGCCGCTGGCCTGGGCCTCGCGCAGCCTGATCGTCGCGTTCCGCACCTTCCATCCCGTCATCGTGGCCATTCTGTTCGTCAAGGCGGTCGGTTTCGGGGCGCTTGCCGGAATGCTCGCGCTGATCGTCGCCTCGCTTGGATTTCTCTCCAAGCTCGTGGCCGAGGCGGTCGAGGAAATGTCGATGAAACAGGTCGAGGCCGTGCGGGCGACCGGCGCCTCCTTCCTGGCAGTCGTGATCATGGCCGTGCTGCCCCAGGTGATGGCGCGGTTCATCGGTTTTTCCGCCTACCAGCTCGATTCCAACCTGCGCAATTCGGCGCTGGTCGGGCTCGTCGGCGGCGGCGGCATCGGCGCGACCTTGTTCACGGCGTTCCAGCGCTTCGACTACGATTTTGTGCTCACAATCGTGCTGGCGATCATCGGCGTGGTCATGGTGGGCGAAATCGTCTCGGGCTTCATGCGGAGGCTGTTCCAATGACAGCCGCATCACCCGCAACCGGCCCCCGTCAATGGCACCGCTTCTCATTGACCCAGCGCATCATGCGCTCGGCATTCTACCTGATGGCGCTCATCGCAATCGTCTGGTCGATGCGCAGCGTCGAGATCATTCCGGAGTTCCTCTACGACGCCCCCCAGCAGACCGCCGACCTGTTTGCCCGGATGTGGCCGATCGACTGGGCCTGGTATCCGAAGGTCGTCCACGCGGCATTGCTGGAGACGCTGCACACGGCCACGCTCGGCACCCTCCTCGCGGTCGCGATCGCAAGCCTCGTCGCCCTCCTGGTCGCGCGCAACATCACGCGCTCGGTGGTGCTCAACGGCATCGGACGTTTCATCCTGGTCGCCACCCGCTCGGTCCACACCATGATCTGGGCCTTGTTCTTCGTGGCGGTGTTCGGTCCAGGCGCGCTCGCTGGCACACTTGCGATCGCGGTGCACTCGATCGGGTTCACCGGCAAGTTTCTGTCGGAGGCGATCGAGGAGGCAAAGCCCGGACCGATCGAGGCGCTGATCGCCGCCGGCGCCTCGCCGCTCGCCATCCTGCTCAAGGGCTACTGGCCGCAGGTGAAGCCCGCGTTTCTGGCAATCGTAACCTTCCGCTGGGACATCAACGTGCGTGAATCGGCCGTGCTCGGTCTCGTCGGCGGCGGCGGACTGGGGATGGCGCTCGATACGGCGATGTCCAATCTTTACTGGGATCAGGCCGGCCTCGTCCTGTTCGTGATCTTCGCGATCGTGATCGCAACCGAGATCGCGACCGCGTGGATCAGAGGAAAAATCATTTGAGACGCAGGTGAGCAGCACGCGTGTCCAAACGAGGTCAACCTCGATCCGGACACGCGCATCACCCTGTCAAATTATTTGAGCTGGTCGGCGACCTTATCGACACCGGCCTTAGCGCAGGCTTCATCGCCAGCCTGGTTGTTGCCGCTCACGCCGACCCCGCCGATGGTGTCGTTGCCGACGTTGATCGGATAGCCGCCGCCGAGTGGAATGACCTCGGCCAACTGCCGCTGGCCTGCATTCTCCTTGCTGGGATCGGTGCTGTCGCGCCACTCCAGCGTCGAGCGGCGGAAGGTGCGGGCCGTGTAGGCCTTGCGGCGGGCGAGCTCCAAGCTGTGCGGGCTCGGATTGTCGGACGCGATGAAAACGCGCATGCGGCCGGCGCGATCGACGACGGCAACCGAGATTGCAACGTTGCGCTTCGCGCATTCCGCGATCGCCGCCTGGGCAATCTCGAGGCCCAGAGCCCAAGTGATGTCCTTCTGCGACTGCACGCCCTGGGCGTGCACAAGCCCCGGAAGCATGCAGGTCGCCATGACCCCAATAGCCAGACCAGTACGCATCGACATGGTGAAGTCCTCCCTAGATTGAGACCGTTTTGGTTGCATGGCTGCCGCCCGGGTGGGCGGCAGCCATCACACGTGTCACGATAAAAGCTGCGGATACAATGCTACTTCAACTGATCCGCCACCTTGGCGATGCCGGACTTTCCGCACGCCTCTTCCTGCGGGCCGCCGTTCGGGGCGCCGCTGAGGCCGACACCGCCAATCGTTTCGTCGCCAACCTTGATCGGAACGCCACCCTGCAGCGGAATCACCTTGGCAAGGCTGCGCTGGCCCTGAGTCTGGGTCTCGGTGCGCTGCGCCCACTCGATCGAGGTCCGCCCAAACGTTCGCGCCGTATAGGCCTTGCGTTCGGCCAGCTCGAGATTGTGCGGCGAGGCCCCGTCGCCCTGGATAAAGGCTTTCATCCGACCCGCGCGATCGACCACCGCGACTGACACCCGCGCCCCACATTCAGTCCACGCCGTCTCCGCGATCGTCAGCGCCATGCGCGCCGAAAGTTCCCGCTGCATCAGCACCTGTGCGTTTGCGGCGCTTGAAGCGGCAAGGACGGTCGCCACGCCGGCCGCGGCCAACACTCGAAACATCATGATATCCTCCCAACTGTTGTGACATAGTCGAATTACAGATACGGCCAGCACTGCGGCTGCGACCGATCCGGCGATTATGTCATGGGCCGCGCGCCTTGGTAACGGGGGCTGACGCGTCCGGTTATGCCGTCGCGTTGACATCGCGCCGGGATCGGACCGATAGTGCGGCTGAACCTGGGGAACCAAAGCGTCGTTCGAGAGGCCACGACCTTGACCAGCGAGTCTGTCGGCGTGCGGACCAGTGCGCCCCGCTCAAAGCGGTTGCCGTTGCCCGCGGCTGTGAATCTACGCCACATCGTCTGGTTTCCCGCCATATTCCTGGTCAGCTATCATCTGCTCGCGCTGCTGGCGTTGTCGCCGTGGTTTTTCAGCTGGACCGGCGTGATCCTTGCCATTGTCGGCGACTATGTCTTCGGCGTCCTCGGCATTAACCTTTGTTATCATCGCCTGCTCGCCCACCGCGGCTTCCGCTGCCCGAAATGGTTCGAGCACACGCTCGCCATCCTGGGTTTTTGCTCCCTGCAGGACACCCCGGCGCGCTGGGTCGCGATCCACCGCCGCCACCATCAGCATGCCGACGAGCAGCCCGATCCGCACAGCCCACTGGTCAATTTCATCTGGGGCCATATGGGCTGGATCGTGGTCGAAAACCGCGAGCTCGATCGGCTTGGAATCTACGAGCGCTACGCCCGCGATATCTTGCGCGACCCTTTCTACAAGCGGCTCGAGCGCAACCTGTGGCAGCTGTGGATCATCCTGATATCCTGGGCAGTGTTCTTCCTCGGCGGTTTTGCGACTTCGCTGCTGCTGGGTGGGAGCACGATGGACGCCGTTCAGTTCGGCCTCAGCCTCCTGGTCTGGGGCGTCTTCGTGCGCACCGTCGCGGTCTGGCATCAGACCTGGGCGGTAAACTCCGTCGCGCATCTGTGGGGCTACCGCAACTACGCGACCGACGAGGACAGCCGCAACAACGTCTTTGTTGGGCTGATCAGCAACGGTGAAGGCTGGCACAACAATCACCACGCCGATCCACGTTCGGCCAGGCACGGCCATCGCTGGTGGGAGATCGACACCACCTATCTGACGATCCGCCTCTTCGCCCTGCTCGGGCTTGCCCGCGACGTGGTCCTGCCCAATCCCCGGCTGGTCGCGCAGGCCGCCGGCGGGCGCCTGGCCACGCACGATTATAAGGACGAACCAGCCGGTTAAGCGGCTACGCGGCATTGAACTCGCCCGCCCCGTTCGCTATACGGGCAGCCGACCTCAACGGCGGATCGGGCGGGCCCAGGGGGGCGTGCTACACGGCTCCCGGTGGGCATGACGCGCTTGTAAAAGCGTTGGCGATCAAGGGCTTACCAATGGCATCGACGTTCGATACGGTGGTCAATATCATTACTGAGACGTGCGATATTCCGCGCGACACGATCAAGCCGGAGAGCCACGCCATCAACGATCTTGGGATCGACAGCCTCGATTTCCTCGACATCGCCTTTGCGATCGACAAGACCTTCGGAATCAAGATGCCACTCGAACAGTGGACGCAGGAGGTGAACGAGGGCAAGGCGACTACGGAGCAGTACTTCGTGTTGCAGAACTTGTGCACCCGCATCGACGAGCTCGTCGCGGCCAAGCGGGCGTAACAATCATATCGGCATGCGCCTTGAGTACTTCCGCCTCATCGATCGCATCTTGGAATTCGACCCCGTCGGGCGAACCATCCAAGCGGAGGCGATTGTTCCAACGCAATCTACGGTGTTCGAAGGTCATTTCCCCGGCTACCCACTGATGCCGGGCGTGCTGTTGCTCGAAGTCATGGCGCAGGCGTCGGGCTGGATGATCATTGGCCTCAACGGATTCACGCGCATGCCGTTTCTTGCGGCCTTCAAGGAGGCGAAGCTGCGCTCGTTCGTGACGCCAGGACAATCGCTGACTGCGAAGGCCGAGCTGTTGCATGAGGGCTCCGGCTACGCCATGACCAAGGCCGAGATCCAGGTCGATGGTAAGCGCGTCTGCAATACCGAGATCACCTTCCGGGTTGTCGATTTTCCGAACCCCGCGTTCCGCGCCAGCATGGAGGAGGTTGCAGCCGCCATCGCGTTCCCGATGGAGACGCTGAACCATGGCTGACACGCCGCGGGAGAGCTTGACCCGAGAGACCTGGATTACCGGCATCGGCATCGTCTCCTGCCTCGGCGAAGGGCAAGAGGCGCACTGGCAGCGCCTCAACGAGCCCCCGCCGCGCCCGGAGATGGAGGCCTTCGCGCCCTACATCGTCCATCCGCTGGCGCCGATCGAGTTCGACAAGCAGATCCCGAAGAAGGGCGATCAGCGCCAGATGGAGCCCTGGCAGCGCATCGGCACCTATGCGGCGGGGCTTGCACTCGACAGCGCCGGGGCCAAGGGCAACGCCGAGCTGCTGGCTCACATGGACATGATCGTCGCCGCCGGTGGCGGGGAGCGCGACGAGGCAGTCGATGCGGCGGTTCTGACCGGGCTGCCGAGGGCGGAGAATCCGGGCGCCTTCCTCAATGAGCGGCTGATGAGCGACCTGCGCCCGACGCTGTTCCTGGCGCAGCTCTCGAATCTTCTGGCCGGCAACATTTCGATCGTTCATGGCGTGACCGGCTCCTCGCGGACCTTCATGGGCGAGGAAGCGGCCGGCGTCGACGCGGTCCGGATCGCGCATGCGCGCATCCAGGCGGGCCAGAGCGACATCGCGCTCGTCGGCGGCGCCCACAACGGCGAGCGGCATGACTTGCTGCTGCTCTATGCGTTCGGCGGGCACGCGCTACGGGACAGCTTCGCCCCGGTCTGGGAGCGCGCCGCGCGCGGCGGCGGCTTTGCGCTCGGCTCGCTCGGGGCGTTTCTGGTGCTCGAGTCGCGCGAGCACGCTATCGCGCGCAATGCCAAGCCGCTGGCGCGGCTCTCCGCTGTGCGGTCGGGCCGGAGCAATCGGCAGGGCGGCGCAACGACGGCCGCGCTCGCACGGATGTGGTCGGAGCTCGGACTGTCACCCGGCCGCGCCGCCGTGATCTCGGGCGCATCCGGCGCCGAGCCCGCCACGTCGGCGGAGCGCGCGTGGCTCGCCACGTTGCCCGATGTTCCGGTGCGCGCAACCGGAACCTATCTCGGCCATGGGTTTGAGCCGCAATTTGCGATGAACATAGCGCTTGCAACGCTGGCGCTGGGACACGAAAGATTGTTTCCGCCCGGCGATAAGTCTGGAGTAGAGCGAGAGGCGGCAGGCTCCGTTGACCAGATCGTGGTCACCGCAGTCGGCCATTGGCGCGGCGAAGGCATGGCGCTAATCGAACCCGCGCTCGTCGAACCGGTGCGGTGAAGGAGTATGGTCATGGCATCCTCGCGCAATGGAGGTCCGGTTGCCGTCACCGGAATTGGTGTCGTCACTTCGCTGGGTACCGGCATTGGCGACAACTGGCGCAAGCTGACCGCCGGCCAGTCCGGCATCCGCCGGATCAGCCGGTTCCCAACCGACGCGCTGCGCACCACCATCGCCGGCACCGTCGACTTTATCCCGGTCGAGCCGTTCTGCTCGACCACGCTCGCAGAGCGGCTCGCCGACATGGTGGCGGAAGAAGCGATCTCGCAGGCATCGATCGGCACCAAGGGTGATTTCCCGGGCCCGCTGTTTCTGGCAGTTGCTCCGGTCGAGGTGGAGTGGCCGCATCGCGAAGCGGTCGCCGCTGACCTGCGCAGCAACGATACCATCACCTACGATGACCTCTTGCGCGCCACCACCTCGGGCCGCTTTCGCTCGTTTCATGAGCGCTGCCTGTTCGGATCGGTTGCCGAGCACCTCGCCGACCGCTTCGGCACCAAGGGCTCGCCGGTCTCGCTCTCGACCGCCTGCGCGTCCGGCGCGACGGCAATCCAGCTCGGCGTCGAGGCAATCCGGCGCGGCGAAACCGACGTGGCGCTCTGTGTCGGGACCGACGGCTCAGTCAATCCGGAAGCCCTGATCCGCTTCTCATTGCTGTCGGCGCTTTCGACCTCGAACGAGGTGCCCGCGGCCGCAGCCAAGCCGTTTTCCAAGAACCGCGACGGCTTCGTCATGGCGGAAGGCGCCGCCGCGCTCGTGCTCGAGAGCCTCGATCACGCCAAGGCCCGCGGCGCCAGGATTCTCGGCGTGATCAAGGGCTGCGGCGAGATGGCCGACTCGTTCCACCGCACCCGTTCGAGCCCCGACGGCAAGCCGATCATCGGCTGCATCCGCAACGCCATCGCCGACGCCGGCCTCACACCGGACGATATCGACTACATCAATCCGCATGGCACCGGCACATCCGAGAATGACAAGATGGAGTATCTTGGCGTGTCGACAGTCTTCGGCGAGCGCGCCAAGGTGGTCCCGATCTCCTCGAACAAGTCGATGATCGGCCACACGCTGTCGGCTGCCGGCGCGGTCGAGGCGGTCTTCTCGCTGCTGACGATTGAACACCAGCGGCTGCCGCCGACCATCAACTACGAAGTCCCCGACCCAGCAATTCCACTCGACGTCGTCCCCAACGTGGCGCGCGACGGCAAGGTGCGCCACGCGCTCTCCAACTCCTTCGGTTTCGGCGGCCAGAATGTCTCGCTGGTGCTCGGCCGGGAACCGGCGTGACGGGACGCATGCGGGCACTTACCCTCCTTGCCGACCGCAAGCTCGACTGCGTCGACGTGGCGCCGCCGCCCGCGCCTAGCGTTGGCGAGGTGCAGATTCGCGTCAAGGCGGTCGCGCTCAACCATATCGACGTCTGGGGCTGGCGCGGCATGGCCTTTGCCAAGCGCAAGCTGCCGCTGGTCGTCGGTGCCGAAGCCGCCGGCGAGATCGCGGCCGTCGGCGCGGACGTCAGCGCGTTCAAGCCCGGCGATCACGTGGTGATGTATGGCGCGCTCACCTGCGGCGCCTGCAAGGCCTGCCGCGACGGCCGCGACAACCTGTGTGAGAACGTCGGCGGCGTCATGGGCTTCCATGTCGACGGCTTCGCCCGCGATCTCCTCAACCTGCCGGCGCGGCTCGTGATCCCGGTTCCCCAAGGCGTGTCCCACCGCGACGCCGCCTGCGCGCCGATCGCGTTTGCGACCGTGCAGCACATGCTGTTCGACAATGCCAGGCTCGAGCCGGGCGAGAGCGTCCTGGTGCATGCCGGCGGCTCCGGCATCGGCACTGCCGCGATCCTGATGGCGAAGGCGATCGGCGCGACCGTCATCACCACCGTGGGCGACGACGCCAAGGCCGAGAAGGCGAAGGCGCTGGGCGCCGATCATGTCATCAACTATCGCACCGACCGCTTCGAAGGGGCGGTGCGCAAGCTTACGGCCAAGAAGGGCGTCGACGTCGTGTTCGAGCATGTCGGCGCGGACACCTTCAACGGCTCGCTGTTGTGCCTGCGGCGCGGCGGCCGGCTCGTCACCTGCGGGGCGACGTCGGGCCCATCGACGACGCTCAACCTGATGCAACTCTTTCAGCAGCAGTATCGCATCATCGGCTCCTTCGGCGCCTCTATGCGCAACATTCACGAGAGCCTGGCCAAGATGGCCGCCGGCATGTTGCCCGTGATCGACACCGAGGTGCCGCTCGCCGAGTTCGAGCGCGGCCTGGCGCGATTGGAGAGCCGCCAGGTGTTCGGCAAGATCGTGGTCACGTTCTAAGACGACAGGCCGATGAACCCCCGCCTCATACGCCTCGCGCTGGTCGCCAGACGCGGCTTCAAGAAGGCTGTCGATCCGATCGTCGGCTGGATCGCGGTCACCCTGCTGCGCGCGATCCGGCGCGGCGACCGTGTCCGCTTCGCCAATGCGGCCGGCGCGTTCATGCGCACGGTCGGCCCCTGGTTGCCAAAACACAAGGTCGGTCGCGCCAATCTCGTGGCGGCGTTTCCCGAGAAGTCGGCGGCCGAGATCGAGCAGATTCTCGGCGGAGTGTGGGACAATCTCGGGCGCGTCGCCGCGGAATTCGCCCATCTCGATCGGATCAGGATCATCGATCCGAACCAACCCGGCCCGGCCGACGTGGTCTGCGACCCGACCGATTTCAAGCGGATCGAGGACATCCGGCGGGCAACGCGCCCGACGGCCGCCTTCGCGGCACATCTCGCGAACTGGGAGCTGCCCGCGCTCACGTCTGCGCGTCTCGGCATCGAGGCGACCGTCCTGTTTCGTCCGCCCAGCGTACGCGCGGTCGCGGACGCCGTGGTGGCGATGCGCGCGGGCTGCATGGGCACGCTCGTCCCCTCGGGCTTCGACGCTCCGATCCGCCTGGCGAACGCGCTCCAGCGCGGCAGCAACGTCGCCATGCTGGTCGATCAGCACGAGTTCCGCGGCGTCGACGTCACCTTCTTCGGCCGCACCTGCAAGGCCAACCCGCTGATCGCGCAGCTTGCCCGCCACACCAATTGTCTGGTGCGCGGCATCCGCACCGTGCGACTGCCCGACGGCAATCACTTCTGGAGCGAGGTGACCGAGCCGCTCGACCTGCCGCGCGATGCCCAGGGCGAGGTCGACATCCAGCGCACCATGCAGGCAATCACAACGGTGATCGAAGGCTGGGTGCGCGAGCATCCGGAGCAGTGGCTCTGGCTGCACCGGCGCTGGCGGTGAAGCCGTTATTCATCGACGGCGGGATAGGAGCTTGACTGGTATGTGTTACGTCCCGCATATTATGGCATGATCCGGAGCTTCGCTGACCGGGCGACCGAGCGGTTCTTCCGCGATGGTGTCTGCCCGCCGCGGTGGCGGGCTTTACAGGCCGTGGCGGCGCGTAAGCTTGATATGCTGGATGCGGCGGTGCGGCTTGACGAGCTGCGTTCGCCGCCCGGCAATCAGCTTGAAGCGCTCAAGGGCGATCGCAAGGGCCAATTCAGTATCCGGATCAACCGGCAATGGCGCGTCTGCTTCCGCTGGACATCAGAAGGTCCCGAGGGTGTCGAAATCGTGGACTACCATTAGGAGAAGCTGCATGGCACGCATTCGCACCCACCCGGGCGAGGTGCTTCGCGAGGAGTTTCTCGTTCCCCTCGGTCTCTCCGCACGCGCGCTGGCGAAGGAGCTCGGCGTGCCGGGGAACCGCATTACCGAGATCATGCGCGGCGAGCGCGACGTCAGCGCGGATACCGCGATCCGCCTCGCCCGTTATTTCCGCACCGATCCGCGCTTCTGGCTCAACTTACAGGCCGCACACGACATCTCGAAGGCGCAGGTCGAGAACGACTATTCGAAGGTCCGCCCCAGGACGGCGGCCCGACGCCTGAATAGCGAATAGAGATTAGCGAATAG
>DAIUEP010000048.1:0-23228 GCA_036845065.1 Xanthobacteraceae bacterium
GCGCGCCACTTCTCGATGTCGACCCGGATCAGCTCGCGCAGCGCGTCGGGCGTGCTCAGCTCGACCGTGATCGCGTGCCCGGCCAATCCGCGCTTGATGTCGGGCTCGCCCAGGATCGTATTGATCTCGCGATTGAGCCTGGCCAGCAGCGCGGGCGGGATCGCGGCCGGTGCCACCACCGCAAACCACAACGACGTTTCGAACCCGGGCAGGCCGGCTTCCGCCATAGTGGGCACATCGGGAATATCCGCGTTGCGCTTCTCGGTCGTCACCGCCAGCGCGCGGATGCGGCCCTCCTTGATCAACGGAAGCAGCGTGCCGAGGATGCCGAAGGTAATGTCGATGCGGCCCTCGGCCAGGTCGAGGATCGCTTGGCTCGAGGTGCGATAGGGCACGTGGTTGAGCTCAATGCCCGCCATCGTGCTCATCAGCTCGGCCGCGAGATGCGCCTGGCTGGCATTGCCGACCGAGGAATAGCTCAGCGTCTTCGGCTTGGCCTTGGCGAGCGCCAGGAGCTCCTTGAGATTGGCGGCCGGAAGCTTGGGCGCAACCGCCAGCGTATAGGGCACGAGGCCGATGAGCGCGACCGGCGCGAAATCCTTGACCGGATCGTACGGCAGCTTGGTGTTGAGGATGGCGGTGGTGACGTGGGTGGTCGAGGTCGCCATGCCGAGCGTGTAGCCGTCGGGCGCGGCCTTGGCGACGGCGTCCGAAGCGAGCGCACCGGAGGCGCCGGCGCGATTTTCGACAACGATGGTCTGCCCCAGCCGCTCGCCCAGCCGGTTCATGATCAGGCGACCAATGATATCGACCGCGGCGCCCGCCGGCAGCGGCACAATCACGCGGATCGGCTTGTCGGGCCAGCCTTGCTCGGGGCGGGTCTGCGCCGCAGCCGTTGCGAGCGTTGCAAGCGTGAATGCCAGCGTCAGCGCTATCCGGGTCACGTGCTGCCTCCCAGAACTCTGCTTTGTTGCCCCCGATGCCTGATAATGGCATGACAAAACGCGGCTCGCTATTGTCCCGTGCGAGCCCGGAGATCGACATGCCGTATCAGGACTTCCGCCAGTTTCTCGACACCCTGCGCCAGCATGGCGAGCTCATCGACGTCAATCGGCCGATTGCGCTTTCCGACGTCGGCAAGGCCATGAAGCAGAGCTACCGGCGGCAGGGTCCCGGCATCGTGTTCAACCGGACCGGCACCGATTTCCCGCTCGTCTGCGGCGTCTATTCGACCCGCAGCAAAGCACTGCTCGCGTTCGAGGCCGACGAGAAGACGATCCTGCAGAAGGTGCTCGACGGGCTCGACAACCCGATCGCGCCGGTCGTGCGCAACGGCGGCGCACCCTGCCACGAGGTCGTCATCGAGCGCGACTTCGACCTCACGCGCTTTCCGATCCCAACCTACAGCCCGAAGGACGGCGGCCCCTACATCACGCCCGGCATCGTGGTCTCCAAGGACCCGGAGACCGGCATTCCCGACATCGGCCACTATCGGTTCCTGATCCTCGGCAAGGACACGTTCTCGTTCTCGGCGCAGCCGAACCACCGCTTCGGCAAGCACCTCGCCAAGTGCCAAAAGATGGGCGTGACGCCCAAGGCCGCACTGATCATCGGGGTCGACCCGATCCTGGCCTATACCTGCCAGGCGCAGCTCTCCGACACGACCAATGACTGGGAGGTCGCCGGCGGGTTGCGCGGCGCGCCAGTCGAGCTTGTGCGCTGCAAGACCTGCGATCTCGAAGTGCCGGCCACGGCCGAGGTGGTGATCGAGTTCGAGGTCGACATGAACAAGACCGTGATGGAAGGTCCGCTCGGCGAATATACCGGCTACTACACGCCGCCCTCGCTCAAGCCGGTCGCGCGCGTGACCGCGATCACGCATCGCAACGGCGCGCTGTTCCAGGGCCTGCTCACCGGCAAGCCGGTCACCGAGAACCATATCCTCAAGCAGATCCCGTTCGAGGCCTCGTTTCTCAGGGCGCTCAAGCGTCAGTTCCCCACCATCGTGGACGTGTCGGTGCGGGCGTCGGCCGGCGTGTCGTTCTATGTCGTGATCTCGATGCAGCCGCGCTTTGCGGGCGAGCCCCGGCAGGTGATCCTGGCCGCGATGGCGAGCAACATCCGGCCGAAGTGGACGATCATCGTCGAGCCCGACATCGACGTGCACAGCTCCTCCGACGTGGAATGGGCGCTCGCATTCCGCACCCAGCCGCAGCAGGACACGATCATCGTGGAGCAGGTGCCCTCCGGCCCCTCCGACCCGTCGATCGACGAGCCGACCAGGCCGCGGCCGCTGCGCACCGCCTCTTGCATCGGCATTGACGCGACGCGGCCGTTCGGCAAGCCGTTCTCGGAGGTGGCCGACGTGCCGGGCTGGGAAGACTTCGCGGTGCCCGAGCTCGACGAGTGGCGGCGATAGCTGGCGAGCGCAAGAGAACAAGCGAGAGAGAGAACGCATGGCTGAAGAGGTGCTGGTGTGCAAGGAAGGCGAGATCGCCGAGGGCGGCGTGCGCCTCGTCAAGGTCGGGCCGGTCGAGATCGGCGTCATCCGCCACAAGAACAGCTACTACGCCTACCGCAACCTCTGCCCGCACCAGGGCGGCCCGGTCTGCGAGGGCCTCAAGCTGCCGCAGGTGGTCGACCTGATCGGCGAGCGCGGCGTCTATCTCGGCCAGCGCTTCGACGAGGACGACATGCACCTGGTTTGCCCCTGGCACGGCTACGAGTTTCATCTGTCGGACGGATGCCACGTGGTCGACCGGCGCGTCCGTCTGAAGAAATACAACGTGGTGCAGCGCAACGGCGAAATCTACGTCTCAGTCTGAGGAACAACGCCATGAACGAGCAGATCAAGTCGGTCCGCGATCTCGCGAGCGAGGAATTCGACACCCGCACGCTGCTGCGCAATGCGGTCGATCAGGCGATCGAGCGCCACTACGAGGATTTCTTCATCGTCGACGTCGATTCGCATCACTACGAGACCGAATCGTTCAAGGAGATCGCCGAATACATGGGCAATCCGGTGCTGCGCCAGGAGGCGCTGTATCAGGGCATGTCGCGCGGCGGCATCACCTCGCCGGACGGGTCCTACCAGGAGCTCGGCGGACGCATCACCCGCTATCCGCTGCGCAAGACCGAGCGCGTGCCGGCTTCCCCGCACCGCGACATCACGCTGACCGAGCGTTTCATGGACGCGATGGGCACCGATATGACGGTGCTGTTCCCCACGCCCATGCTCAACCTCTCCAACTGTCCGCGCGTCGAAGTCGAGATCGAGCTCGCGCGCGCCTACAATCGCTGGCTCTGCGAGCGCGTGCTCGCGCACGCGCCGCGCATCAAGTCGATGCTCTACCTTCCGTTCAACGATCCGGACGCCTGCTACCAGATGGTGGAGGAATTCGCCGACCGCAAAGGCGTGGTCGGCTTCATGGTCACGTCGACGCACTACCGCAAGAACTACGAAAACCCGTATATGAAGACCTACGCGGCGCTGCAGGAGCGCGGCCTGCCGCTCGGCTTCCACGCCGGCTTCAACTGGGCGGACCAGGGTCTGTCGATGACCAACCGCTTCATCGCGGTGCACGGGCTCGGCTTCACCTGGTCCAACATGGTGCACCTGGCCAACTGGCTGGTGAACGGGATGCCGGAGCGCTTCCCGAAGCTCAAGACGATCTGGATCGAGAGCGGGCTCGCCTGGATTCCATTCATGATGCAGCGGTTCGACAACGAGTTCATGATGCGCACCTCGGACGCGCCGCTGCTCAAGCGCCGGCCGAGCGAGTACATCCGCGAGATGTTTTTCAGCTCGCAGCCGATGGAGATGGTCGACAATCGCAAGGCGCTCGAGCTCACCTTCGAGATGATCCGGGCGCCGACGCAGCTTCTCTATTCATCGGACTATCCGCACTGGGACATGGACCTGCCCTCCACGATCTTCGACCTGCCGTTCCTCGATGATGGCGCCAAGCGCGCGATCCTGGGCGGCAACGCGCAGAGGCTGTTCAACCTCGATCCGGTGCTGTCGCCCGTGAAGCTCGCGCGCAAGGCGGCGCGGGTGGCAGCGGAGTAGGCGGGCTATCTGGCGTGTTGGCCTGTCAGCATCGTCATGGCCGGGCATAGTGCGTCGAAGACGCGCGTGAACGCGCTTGTGTCCCGGCCATCCACGTCTTGCGTTCAATTAGAAAGGCGTGGATGCCCGGCACAAGGCCGGGCATGACAGTCTAGAGGCCGGTGCCAACGAAGCGAAAGAAGCACTATTCCTCGAACTGCGCCTTGCGCCAGGCAAGCGCCCCCTTGAGGCCGTCGCGGGCCTTGATCTCGTCGAACTGGCGCCCGACCTCGGTGGTTGCCGCGTAGAGCGGCGCGAGCACGTCGAGGCCGGCGTTGAGCGCGTTGCGGAAGCCCGCCGCATCGAGCCCACGGTTGACCGCGAGCTTGGCGGCTGCGAGCGCCTCGGGCGCGATCAGCGCGAGCCGCTTCGCATATGTCATGGTCGCGGCCGCAAGCTCCGGCGGCGGCACGACGCGGTTGATCATGCCGATCTCGAGCGCGCGTTTCGCATCAATGCGGTCGCCGAAATAGATCAGCTCGCGGGCGCGCTTGTGGCCGATGATGAACGGCATCAGCACCGCCGGCCCGACCTGCGAGAACAGGACCTCCGGCTCGCCGAACTGCGCATTCTCGGCCGCGATGGTGAGGTCACAGAACATCGCAAGCTCGCAACCGCCGCCGAGCGCGTGCCCCTGCACCGACGCGATCACCGGCTTGCGCAGCGTCCAGGGCGTCATCAGGCAGTGGAAGCTCGTTGACAGGCGCTCGTGATACTTGAGTGCGTCGTGGCGCCAGGGCTGCGGATGGCCGCCGCCGACGTCGAAGCCGACGCAGAAGCTGCGGCCCTCGGCGCGCAGCACGATCACGCTGGTCGCGGCATCGTCATCGGCGCGCTTGAGCTCGCGCGCCAGCGCAAGCCGCATCTCCATCGTCAGCGCGTTGAGCTTGTCCGGCCGGTTGAGCGTGACGGTGCCAACCTTGCCGTCGGCCGCATAGAGAACGGTCTCGGCGGTCATGGCGGTCAAGCTGCCGCCACGACATCAAGCGGCGCGACGCGCGCGACACCCTTGATCTCCACGCCGCGGCCGGCGCGGCCGGCGCGCTGCTCGGCCGGAATGATGCGGCCTGCGGGATCGTGGAGCCAGAGCCGCAGCAGGTGGCGCTTGCGGTGCTCCTCCGGCCAATCCTCATATTCACGCCGGGTGTGCAGCATCACGAAATTGTTGAGGAACTGGATGTCGCCGCGGCGGAAGTCGATATCGAGCGCGCATTCCTCGACCGTCTGCCGATAGACCGCGACCGCCTCCTTCTGGGCCGGCGTGAACTTCGGCACGCCCGGCAACTGCTGCGCCTTGTCGATGACGGCGCCCACGCCGGTCGCGCTGAAATAGCCTTCCGTGAACGAGAAGATCGGCTGCTTGAAATACGGCAGCTCGCCGGGCGAAACCTCGCCGCTGCGTGAGCGGTAGAAATCCTCGGTCAGGACCTTCACCAGATCGGGCCTTCGCTCCAGCATGCGGTTGTAGACCGTGACCGAGCTCGCGATCCGGCTTTCGCCACCGCTCTTCGAGGGATTGAGGCAAAGCAGGCCCACATAGTCGCACGCATCGGTATGAAAGCGCATCTCGGCGCGCGTCATGTAGCCGCGGGTGTGCGGGTCGTTGTAGTCGCCGCCCAGATCCTTCACGTGGCCGAGGATGTGGCCGAGCTTGTTCTGCGACATGGTCTGGCCGAGCCAGGAGCCGAGCCCGATATAGGCGATCGCCGTCGCCTCGCGGTCGAGCCGGTCGAGCGGGAAGTTCTGCATCATGACGATGCCGCGGCCATCCATGAGCTCGCGCCGCACGTCGGTGAGCACCTCGCCCAGCGCCTTGAGTGGGAAGCGCTCGCGGCTCACGTCGACGGCCGCCACGCCCGCGCGCCGCACCGCCGCGACCGCATCGGACAGCTCGTCGGCATCGCGCCCGGTGAGCCGATAGCTCCAGCTCGCCACGTCCCTGAGACTCGACGGCGACCAGTCGGCCGGATCGACGACCGGCTGCATCGGCTGAGCGGGACGCCTCTTGGCGGTCAGGAAAGTTCGAAAATCACCCATAAAGTCGCCCATGTCGGCACTCCCAGCCCTATTCCACTTATTCCAGAACGTCTTTGACTTTGCGGTTCAGCTCCGCCGGCGCGGCGTAGATGGTCGCTATGATCTTTTCGGCTTCCTCTCCCGACACCGGGTCGAGCAGCAGGTTCTGCTTCTGCGCCTCGGCCAGAAAGGCATCGTCCTTCAGCATGGCTTCCAACGCTGCGCGCAGCGCCGTGACGCGCTCGGGCGGGACCTGCTTGGACACAATGAATGGCCGGCCGAGCTCGCCCGAGCCGTTGAGAATATCGAGCAGATCCTTCTGCTCCTGCGTGGTCGCCAGATCATTGACGAAGGGAACGCTCGCCGGCATGTCGGCCGGACGCTTCGGCGAGAAGCGCAGCAGCGCATTGATCTTGTGGTTGACGATCCAGTCCTGCGGGATCGCGGTCCACGAGCCGCAATTGCCCTCAAGCTCGCCGCGCTCGAGCGCGAGCCGCTGCTCGTTGCTGCCGGGATAGCCGGAGATCTGCCGCACGGGCGCGCGGAACACTTTGCGCAGGATCGCGCCGTTCACATAGGCATTCGAGCCGCGCGCCGTATTGCCGATCAGAAACTCCTTGCGCGCCATCATCTCGTCCCAGGTCTTGATGCCGCTCACGGTCGAGGCGTAGCAGACGCGGATATCGCGCAGCAGCGCGCCGATCCAGCGGAACTCGGAGAACTTGACCTTGTGGACCTCGGGCGCCGCAATGGTCTCGAGCACCTGCCCCGGATCGAACGTCGTAATCACGGTGCCGTCCTTCGCCGCATTGGCGTCAAGATGGCGCACCGACGTCATGCTGGCGGCGCCGGGCATGTTCTGCACGATGACGGTCGGCTGACCCGGAATGTGCCGTCCAAGATGGCGGGCGACGAGGCGCGCATACTGGTCGTAACCGCCGCCGGCCGAATAGCCGACGACGATCGTCACCGTCTTGCCGCGGTAGAAGTCCTGCGCCCGCGCGGGTTGCAGCGACCCGGCCGCCAGAACGACTGCGAGCATGGCCACGGCCAATGGCCTTGCGGCCTTCATGGTGCCCTCTCTGGTCACGAATGAACGCTTATAGGATCGCGCCCATCAAGGGTCAAACAGGACCGCGGCTCATCCGATGAACTCGATCACGTCCATGCCGCGTTCCTTGTCGGTCACGAACAGCAGCCCGCGTTCATCTTTGTAAACGTCATTGGTGAGCGGCGCCGCGACGCCATCGCCCGGCTTTGGAATGAAATAGCCGCGCTCCTTCGGGTTGGCGGGATCATTGATGTCCATGATGCGCAGGCCTGCACCAAACCAGGTGACGTAGAGCAGGCAATCCTTGTCCACCTTTTCGCGCAACTGATGGGTGCCGAAGCGCACCTTGTTGCCGTCGTAAGGCGAAGCCGAGTGCGGCACGTGATAAGTGCACAAGAGCTTCGGCTTTGTCGGATCGGTGACGTCCCAGGTGCGCAGCGGCGCGTGCGGCTTGCCGGCATCGGGTCCGCGGTGTCCGCGCTCCTCCTCGGTCGACACCGCGATGCTGCGCCCTTTGATCGGGAACGGCACCTTCAGGAACGTGTGGGTCGGCTCGGGGCAGGGCGGATCGTATTCATAACGCGAGAGTGTGCGCGGCTTGGTCACATCGCTGACGTCGATGATGGCGACGCCCGACATCCAGCAGCCCGCATACATCTCGTTGCCGCAGCGCATGGCGTGGTGCAGGCGATGCTCCGTGCCCTTGGGGTGCCGCGCGTCTCCGGCAGCCGCGTTCTGGTTCTCCATCCACCAGCGCCCGACTTCCACAGGCTTCGACGGATTGCGGATGTCATAGATCACCAGGATATTGCCGACGAAGCCGTCCATCTCGGTCGACATGTAAGCGTAGTTTTCGTCGACGTCGAAACGATGCACGCCCTTGCCGTGGGTCTTCACGAAGGTGATGAGCTTGGGATTGCTCTTGTCCTTCACATCGTAGATGTGGAAACCGCCCACCGGATAATCCCGCAAGGAGCCGGCGCCCGGCTCGATCTCGGAATTGACCAGCATGATGTCGCCAACCACCCGCACCTTGTGGGAATGCGACATCGGATGCTGCGTCATCAGCTTGCTGACAATCCTCGGCTGACGCGGATCGGAAACGTCGAGGATCGTCGTCCCGTCCGGCCGGTGCTGGTGCCCCACGAAGGCATAGCGACCCTGCACCACGACTTGGCCGCCGCCGGGCAGCTCCATGCGGCTCAGGTGACGGATATTGGCTGAGGCACGCGGTCCATTGCCGCCCTGGGCTTCTGCTGTCTGCAATGTCTCGGTCATGGCAAGCTTCCTCCGGCATTTGTCCATTTTGCGAGCCACCACCGTAGCCTGCCGGAAAGGGTATCAGCAACGCTGCTGCAGCGGGCACAGCGCCGCCCCCGTAACGTCATTGCGCACACGAGCGACGCTGTGCAGCGTGGCTGCCCTGGGTTGACCAGCACGACACATTCGGCCTGGGCAAGGACATGCCGATGGCAACTGAAAGCAACTCTGATTCGCCCCACGTGCTGGTGGATGGAAAATTCATCCAATTGCGCTGCCAACCGAAATGGCTTCTTCGCCAAGGGCATCGACGGCCGCATCGACGATTCCCAATGCCGGCTGGAAAGCGCGCGGCCTGCGCAGGGCGATGCCGTTCCACCTGGAAGGAGGCGGCAAGGGGACACGCCCTAAAGTGGTAAAACTTCAGCTTCGTCCCGATCCGCCCGTAGGGTAGGCTGCGCTCCTCCGCTCCGAACGCTGAACGCGCGTTCATGAGACACGGCGGTGACATGCTCCGGAACACAGATGACGTCGGCTTGAACCTTTCTTTGGCTGAGTTTTTCTGACAGTTGTGTGAACCAAGGCGAGGCCATCGAGCGACTACTTTCTGTGGTTGCCGATCCGGCCCATTGCCGCTACCTTCACTCTTGTAGGCACAGGATAGCTTCAGGAAACCATTGATGTGCTGGCTGACGCGGAGCAATCCCAGGCGCGTCGGTACGTCGCTGGCATGGCGGATGACAGAGCGGTGAACGAGACGCGTTTCCAGTGCGGGAGAGTCCCATTAGCCGCCTAGAGGAAAATATTGGTGTCGGGCGGGGGGTATTCCTGGCGCTGATCGAGTCCCTGCGACTCCATCAGTGGGCAAAGAACCTCTTGATCTTCGTGCCGCTCATGCTCGCCGGCAAGAGCGGCGATTCAGCCGCGTGGACATCCTGCACGCTCGGATTCCTGGCCCTTGGCGTGCTGGCGTCATCGACCTACATCGCCAACGATCTCTGGGATATCAAGCACGACCGCCTGCATTGGTCGAAACGCGACCGGCCGCTGGCGCGCGGCGATTTGCCCATTTCGCTGGCCCGCCTGGTTGTCCCGGTGGGGGTCGTGCTGAGTCTCGCGATCGCCATCGTCATCGACAGCGGCGCGATCTGGACGCTGCTGTTCTACGCCGCGCTGACGCTGGCCTATTCGCTGCGCTTGAAGCGCGTACCGATTTTCGATGTGTTCGTGCTGGCCGTCCTGTTCACGCTGAGGTTGGTCTATGGGATTCAGCTTGCCGACGTCACGCCGTCGCCTTGGCTCCTGGTCTTTTCCATGTTCCTCTTCACCTCATTGTCGCTTGCCAAGCGCCAAACCGAGCTCGGCCGCAATGGCGCGCTCGGCCGTGATCGGGTCAACGGCCGCGGCTATGTCGCGAAGGACGCACCGCTCCTGTTCGGGTTGGGTTTGGCGACGGCTGCGGGCGCCGTTCTCATCATGGTCCTCTACCTCATTCACGAGGCCTTCGGCGCAATGTTCTACCGCAGCCCGGTCGTGTTGTGGTGCCTGCCGGCGATCCTGTTTTTGTGGCTTGGGCGAATCTGGCTCCTGGTCGGTCGCGACGAAGTCGATGACGATCCGCTGTGGTTCGCGCTGCGCGACAACGTCAGCCTGGCCTTGGGCGCCGCCATGGTGATCGCCTTTCTGGTGGCCTGGCAGCTTTGAGCACCGGCCCATGATCCCGGGACGAGGCGGCCGGTTTCGGGCAGGATGTTTCGGGCAGGATGAATGCCAGGCACGAAGCCATGATCCGATTTCGTTTCTTCAGATCGCGGGCCGAGGACTAGCCGATGACCCCGGCGGCGCAAGCGCACCGTCCGATCGGCAATTCTGCTCTCGTCTGTCTGGCGTTGGCACTGACCGGGGCGGCTTTCCACTTGCTGCTCTGGCAGATCTCCGAGCCGGCCACGCTCTTTAGCGACTTCTTCAAGGCCTATTATGCGGCCGGGGAAGCCGTCCTGACCGCCGAAGCCGGCTCGCTCTGGTCACTGCAAGAGGGTGAGGTCACCTTCGTCAACCTGCCGATCCTGTCCTGGTTGTTCGCCCCGCTGGCGCGGCTCGACGATTATCACGCGGGATGGATCTTCCTGGCACTGGGCTTGACCGCCGCGCTCACGTCCTTTGCGCTGCTCGCACGCATGGGGCGCTTGGGGGCGAGCGGCGGCGCACTGCTGCTGTTCATCTTTCTGGTCAACGGCCCGATGGTGAACAGCCTGCGTGAAGGCAACACCACGCACTTCCTGCTGATGCTTCTCACGCTGGCGCTCCTGCTGTGGCGCGCCGGATGGGACTACAGCGCCGGCCTTGTGTTCGGTTTCTGCGCCATATTCAAGCTGCCGCTCCTCCTCTTCGGCGTCTATTTCCTCCTTCGCCGCCGCTGGCGCGTCGTTGCCGGCGGCGTGACGATGGCCGCATCTGTCATCGGGCTGTCACTCTGGCACTTCGGCCTAGCGACCCACATCGCCTGGTATCGCTGCTGCGTTGAGCCGTTCATGCTCGGCGTGATACCAGCCTTCAATGTGCAATCGATCGACGGATTCCTGTTACGGCTCGCGACTGGCGCCTCGCTCCTGCAAGACTGGACGCCCATGCCGTTGCCGCCGCCGTATGGGGCGGCGCGAGCGATCCTGATCGTCGCGATCTACAGCGGGACACTCTGGCTGATCTGGCGCACCGACCGGCGCGAGCCGCTCCCGCGCGTGACCGGCGCTCTGAGCGCGCGCGATCTCACCGAGTTCGCCCTCATCCTCAACGTGGCGCTGGTATCGAGCCCGCTCTCGTGGACGCACTATTACCTGTTGCTGCTGCTGCCGTGGTCGCTCTATCTGGGCGGCCTTTTGGGATTGCCCGAGGATGCGGTCTCGCGCGCGCTGATGTGGAGCGCCCTGACGCTCACGTCGCTGCCGGTGCTGATGCCGGAGCTGTCGCCGGCCTGGACCGCGGAGTTGGCCGCGCGCACCATCGTGTCGATGTGGCTCTATGGCGGGCTATTGATGCTCATGGCGCTGGCGCGCGGCGCGTGGTGCGTCGGGCAAAGACCGGCGCACGATGTGACAGCAAACCCCGCCGTCACTCCGATGCGGTAGTGCCTGTCGGCCGAGCCCCGCCGGGCAGCGTCTTCAGCCAGTCGGCCAGCGCCAGCGACAGAAGGTGAGCCGCATGACGATTGCCCTTGGGCGACATGTGGCCATAGGTGTCGCCGCTGTGCATGTAGTACTCCTTCATGGCATTGGGATCCGCGACCGCGATGCGGCGAAGCAGAGCGAACTGATCGACCACGCGTAGCCCCGCCTGCTGCGCGCATGCGAGCACGTATTGCGCATTGCGGCTCGGCCGGTCCGAACCAAGGACGAGTGGCGCGTAGTACTGCATGAACAGCACGGTGCGGATGTCATCTTTGTCGGCCTGCGTCTTCAGTCGCCGAAGCAGAGCACATGTGACCTCGGCCTCGTCCACATTGACCCGGCGGTAGTGGACTTGCTGATCGGTGCTGTACCAATAGTTCGGATTAAAACGGGCCAGCAGATAGTCCGCGAGTGCCGAATAGCCGAGCCCATCGCGTAGCCCAAAGGCGAGCGACGACAACACTCCGTCCTGCCGATGCGGCTCGAGCGGCTCCGGCGGATGGAATCGCAGGTCGCTGTTCTCGAGTGTAAAGTGCGGCTTCGGCGCACCGAAGATGGAGTGGCCGGCCCGGTGAATGTCAGCCTCCAGGAGCCCGACGATCAGGACCTTGGGCTTCGCGATCGGCAACAGCTGCTCCGCGCGCAACACGATCTGGTCGGCTCCGAAGCCGCCAATGCCACCATTCACGACCGCAACGCCCGTCATCTCTTCGAGCACCGCCGGCCAGCTCTCGCGGTTGCCGACCTCCCAGCCTTCCGTGAATGAATCGCCGACGGCAAGCACCGCCCCCGTCCGCACTCCGGTCTCGTTGAAATTCCGGCGGATGCCGTGATCGATGGTTTCGAAGCTGTCAATGTTGCTCCAGGGCTTGACCGTCCAGCCCAGGACGGGATCGAGGATTGCCCGGTCTCCGAGCCGGTTCATGGACACCTGATCGGTCCGCCAATTGGTGACTTCGAAAACCGGGAGCCCGGCAGCCGCGCGGTAGCCAACCTCAATGATGACCAAGGACGACAGCAAGGAGACAACGAGCAACGTGACATTGGCCCAAGGTGAGCCGCGCCGGGCAGCCGGTCGAGCCTCATCATCGTCACTATGGCCTTGCGCGCCAGGGCTTTGGCCTTGTGCGCCAGGGCTTTGCGACTCCTGCATCCGTAATCCTCTCAGGCGCGAACCCTACTGCTATGAAGGTGACCAGTCTGCAATCAGCATAGGAGCCTATTGTCGCATGCAAACCGGCGCATCACGACGGTGGCATGATGCCGTCTTCGGTCTTGTCTCCTGGCGGAACAAGCATCTCCCATGCCGGTTGACAGTCCTTGATGCTGCACCACATGCTGCCAACCTTGCCGAGGAGCCGCAGGTGAGGGTTAAAGAGGGATCTATTCGAGCTGCCGGCGTGGTTTGCGCCGTTGTGTTGGCCCTTTCGACCGCCCTAACAATCCGAACCGAGGCGCAGAACGCTCAGTTCAAAGGCTGGGCCGCCATCTCCCGCGAATTATCGACGCGCCTTGCCCCACCCGGCACATTGCTCAATCTTCATCAGTTCGTGCCCGCCGACGACCTCGACGAGCTGCTTGGGACCTGGAATCGGTTTGGCGACGAGCATACGTTTCAGAACGGGGCACCCAATTCCGTGAGCATGGTGATCTGGCGCGTCGCCCTGTCGGGGTTTGCCAGGAGTGTGGCGGGCTCCTGTGGACAGCCGCGCCTGACTTTCCATGAACGCTTCCTCGCGACGTTACGGACGCTCTGCCGCTGGCCCGTCGCGGGGGCTAAAGCAGATCCCGTCTTGCAGGAGTTCTGGTTCAGCGTGATGGGGTACAACGCCCCGCAAACCGAATATGCAGCGTGGCGGGAGTTCTTCCTGACCAGCTATGCGAATCGGTCTGCGGCTGAGACTATCGAAGCCATGACGCTTGCAATAACCATGAACCCTTATTTCCTGCTGCACCGGTGACGACACGATGGCTCCGACCCGCCGCGACATTTTGAAGATCAGCCTCGCCGGTGCCGGCACGCTGGTTCTGCCCGGCGCCGGATTGCTCCAAGCCGCGGCCCAAGCACCGGACGAGCCGCACTTCTTCCTGATGATCGTGCTCAACGGCGGAGCCGATTCCTCCTACATGTTCGACGCCCGCCCGCTGTCGATGACCAAGGCCGGCAAGATTCAGAATTATCTCGGGCAGGATCCGTCGCCCTTGAGCGGGCGCAACGGCACGAACACGCTCGCCACATCCTTGACCAAGCCTCTGCTGCCGTTCCGGGATCGCTTCAGCATCCTCAACGGCGTCTACATGACGCCGAGTTTCGACGGCCACCTGCAAAACATGAACTTCCTTTTCACCGGCAACGCGTTCGGCGGCGATTCCTTCATCCCGCACCTGAACCTGCCGGAGACCGGACGCGAGCCGCAGTCGCTCGACGGTGTCATATCGAGCGATCCCGTCGTGGTGACCATCAACAATCATTCCGGCGTGGTGCCGCTGCAGCCTCGAGCGGTGACCGGCCTGGCCACAGCGCTCAAGCAGACTCCGCCGCTGGCGGGTGGCGAACTGACGGAATTCATTCGCGGCCGGCTGGTCGCGAACTCGGCCGGCCCCGGCCGCCTGTCCGCCGCCGCCGCACTCATGCGCGCAGGCCTCGACAAGTCGCCGCGGGTCCATCAACAGCTGGCTCAACTGACCCCGCCATCAAACCAGCAGTCCCCCGAGCTGCAGGCCCTGGCGCTGATCACGCAATGCTTCCGCCTGTCCATCTCGCGGTCGGCCATCTACTCGCCATCCGAGTTTTTCGATGTCCACGCCACCGAGCAGGCCAAAGCCCAGCCCCGGCTGTTCGCTTCCGCAATCGGCAAGATCGCCACGCTGCTCAAGGGTCTGAGAGAAACGCCGTACGACGACCGCAGATCCATGCTCGACGTGACGACCGTCATGGTGGCGAGCGAGTTCAGCCGCACGCTGCGCTCGCCCGATGCTCCGGTCGACGCGACCGGCACCAACCACAACCAGTTCGCCAATTCGATCCTCATCGGCGGCAAGGGCATTCGCGGCGGCCTCGTGATCGGCGCCTCCGACCTGCGCGACGAGGTCGAAGAGCCGTCGGCTGCCCACCTCCAGCTCGATCCGATGCAGGAAAAATCGATGGGCCTGCCATTCGACTTTTCCACGCTGGCGCCCCGCAAGGACCTGCCGGCAGCCTTCGACATCAAGGACTACCTGACCATCGGATCGGTGGTGAACACCATCTATGCCCTGTTCGGCGTGCCCAAGGAGCACTATCGCGTGCTCAGGCGCGAGCTGCCGACGGCGCCGACGCTCAGCGGCCTGCTCGCATAGCTCGTGCCCGTTTCCGAAGTTCGTGGGTCGTCGCAGCACCCTCTGATGCGAACTCCACAGCGCCGCGGCCCGTTTCCCTTGCAACACAAGGTGGTCTAGACTTTTGACCGCGCCGCGATCCGCCGACGAGGTCATATGCTGCAGACGTTGAAGTCACCCGCAACCGATCTCGACAAGTTTCGGCTGCGCCGATTTGTTCAGCGCCTGGTCGAGCTCGGAGAGGTCGTGATCTACCAGGATCCGATCGCACTCGCCGAGCTGAGCGCCACGATCGCGGCCACGCCGAAGGCCATCCTGTTCAAGGATGCGGGGCCAGACCACCTCGAGATGGTCGCTGCCGTGTCCGGCAGCCGGCGACGCCTGGCGGCGGCGTTCGGCGTCGATGAGCGGCAGGTCGCGCACGAATACATGCGCCGGCTCGGCAACGCGCAGCCGGTGATCGAGGTGCCGTCGGAAGTCGCGCCGGTGCACCAGGTGGTGCAGACCGGCGATGCCGTCGACCTCACCAGGCTGCCGTTTCACCTGCAGCACGAATACGACGGCGGCGTCTATATCTCCGCCGGCATCGACTATGCGGTCGATCCGGTGACCGGCAAGCGCAATGTCGGCTGCCGCCGGCTGATGCTGCGCAGCCGCGATACGATGCGCGCAAACCTCACCGACGCGTCCGATCTCAAGCTGATGTATCTCGCCTGCCTGGAGCGCGGCGGGCGGCTGCCGGTGAGCTATGTCGTCGGCTCGCATCCGCTCGACTATCTGGCGGCGACCCAGAAGCAGCCGGTCGACGAGTTCGCGCTGGTCGGGACCTTGCGCGGCGAGCCGGTGCCGATGGTGCGCAGCGTGAGCAACAACATCCTGGTGCCGGCCGACGCCGAGGTCGTCATCGAGGGTTATTTCGACGAGCTGGGCTACCGCGAGATGGAAGGGCCCTACGGCGAGTTCTACGGCTACTACGGCAAGATGCACATCGATCCGGTGTTCCACGTCACCGCGATCACGATGCGTACCGATGCGCTGCATCAGACCGTGCTGCATGCCGGACGCTTCGTGAGCCGGATGGACTCCGCCAACTTCGCCTCGCTCAATGCCGAAGTGGGCGCCTGGCGGCTCCTACGGGCGGCGCGGATCGAGCCCACCGCGATCAACTTCACGCTGGCGAGCAATGGCCGTCAGCATGCGCGGGTGGCGCTCAAGCGCGGCGCTCCCGGCCAGGCACGGCTTGCGATCGCGGCGCTGTTCGCACTGCCAACGGTCAAGCACGCCTTCATCGTCGATGAGGATGTCGACGTCTTCTGCGATGAAGAGATGGAATGGGCGATGGCGGTGCGCTTTCGCGCCGACAGCGACCTGGTCGTAGCGACCGACATGCCGGGTTTCTACGCCGATCCGGCCGCGGACCAGACCGGCCGCGTCACCAAGGCCGGCTTCGACCTGACCGCGCCGGTCGGCCAGCCCGACGCTATCGAATTCCGCCGCGCCTATGCGCCGGCCACGGCGACGGCTGCGCCGAGGTTCAACCGCGTGGTTGACGCGCTCAACGCGAGCCCGATGCACTTCGGCCAGATCCTGGCGGCAATGGGCAGCAGCGACGGGCGCGAGATCGCGCTCGAGCTCGACGTGCTGCGCAAACGCGGCGTGCTCACCCGCCTGCCCAATGGCGAATGGGCGCTGAAGGACAAGCAGCAATAGGCGCGGCGCATGCACGACGTCGCAGGCATCGGACGGCCGGTCCGCCGCAAGGAGGACCAGCGGCTGATCACCGGCTCAGGCCGCTTCGGCGACGACGTCAATCTGCCAGGCCAGGCCTATGCGGCGATGGTTCGCTCGCCGCATGCGCATGCGCGGATCACGTCGATCGAGATCGACGAAGCGCTCGCCTCGCCGGGCGTGCACATCGTGCTCACCGGCGCTGACGCGCTCGCCGACGGCCTCAAGCCGATCCTGCACAATCCGGCGCTGCCGGCGCTGCCCGACATTTCGCCGCGGCTGCGCGACGGCCACGCGCCGCTTGTCTCGCCGCATCGGCCGCTGCCAGCCGACCGCACGCGTTTCGTCGGCGAGGTGGTCGCCGTCGTGGTCGCCGATTCCATTCTGGCCGCCAAGGCCGCCGCCGAGCGCGTTGCAGTTTCCTATGAGCCGCTTGCCGCCGTCACGCGCGCCGACCTTGCCATCGCCCCCGGCGCGCCGCGCCTATGGGAGCACATTCCACACAACCTTTGCATCGACGGCGACCTCGGCGATCCCGCTGCGACCGCACAGGCCTTCGCGCGCGCCGCGCATGTGGTGCGGCTCAAGACTTGGGTTCAACGCGTCACCGGCGTGCCGATGGAGCCGCGCGCCGCGGTCGCGAGCCACGATCCCGCGACCGGCTGCAGCACGCTTTATGCGGGCAGCGGCAACGTGGTGCGCCAGCGCCGCGAGCTCGCCGGCTGCCTCGGCGTGCCGGAGGACAACGTGCGGGTGATCGCGTCCGACATCGGTGGCAATTTCGGCACCCGCAACGCGTTCTATCCGGAGTTCGCGCTCATCGCCTGGGCGGCTCGCCGCATCGGCCGGCCGGTGAAATGGACCTGCGAGCGGCACGAGGCGATGCTGAGCGACTATCAGGGGCGCGACCTTACGGTCGAGGCCGAGCTGGCGCTCGATGCTCGCGGCACCTTTCTGGCGCTGCGCTCCAGCAACACCAGCAATCTCGGCGCCCACACCGTGATCTTCGCGCCGCTCGTCAAGGGCGTCGAGCTGATGACCAGCGTCTACCGCATTCCGGCCGCGCATGTGCGGGCGCGCTCGGCTGTGAGCAACGTGCCGCCGACCAATTCCTATCGCAGCTCAGGGCGACCGGAAGCCATGTTCGTGGTCGAGCGCCTGATCGACCTGGCGGCGCGCCAGCACGGCTTCGATCGTATCGCGCTCCGTCGGCGCAACCTGATCCCCGAGCGGGCGATGCCGTACACCAATGCGCTCGGGCTGGCCTACGACAGCGGCACCTATCAAAAGGCCATGGACGCGGCGCTCGACCTCGCCCAATGGTCGACGTTCCCGCAGCGGCGGCGCGAGGCGCGCCGGCATGGCCGCCGCCGCGGCTTCGGCATCGCCAATTACATCGAGATCGCGAGCGGCGCACCGCGCGAGCGCGCCGAGATCACGATCATTCCGGAAGGCCGCGTCGAGGTCGTCATCGGCACGCTGGCGAGCGGCCAGGGCCACGAGACGAGCTTTGCGCAGCTCGTGACCGAATGGCTCGGCGTGCCGATCGACCGTGTGCGGCTTATCACCGGCGATACCGATCGCGTACAGGTCGGCGGCGGCTCGCATGCGGGGCGCTCGATGCGGCTCGCCGCAATCGTGATCGACAGGGCGATAAGCGACATCATCGCCAAGGGATCGCAGATCGCGGCGCACCTCATCAAGACCGGCGCCGAGGATGTGCGTTTCGCCGCGGGACGGTTCTCCGGCAACGGCCGCAGCATCGGGCTGTTCGAGGTCGCGGCAGCGGCGCAGAACGGCAACGCTGTGCCCGATAACCTGCGCGGCCCGCTCACCGGCGAGGGCGACGAAACCGTGAAGGCGGGCGCGTTCCCGTATGGCTGCCATGCCTGCGAGGTCGAGGTCGACCCGGAGACCGGCGCGACCCAAATCGTGTCCTACGTGGCGGTCGACGACGTCGGCCGCGCCATCAACCCTCTGATCCTGCACGGCCAGACCCACGGCGGCGCCACCCAGGGCATCGGCCAGGCGCTCATGGAATGCTGCCACTACGATCCCGACAGCGGCGAGGCGCTCACCGGCTCGTTCATGGACTACGCCATGCCGCGCGCGACCGACGTGCCGTCGTTCATCAGCGAGATCACCGAGCACCCCTCGCCCAGCAACCGGCTCGGCATCCGGGCCGGCGGCGAAGGCGGAACGACGCCGGCGCTCGCCGTCGTCATCAATGCTATCGTGGACGCGCTCGCCGACATCGGCGTGCAGCATATCGAAATGCCGGCAACGCCCGAGCGCGTCTGGCGCGCCATTCAGGACGCGCGTCTCCCAAGCACACGTAGCCAACAAGACACACGCAACCAAAGAGAGGAACTGTCGTCATGAGCGATTTCCTGGTCGAGCAGCAGGGCGCCGTGCTCCGGGTCACCATCAATCATCCCGAGCGCGGCAACGGCATGACCGACGCCATGGCGGCCGAGCTTGCCCGCATCATCGATGGCGCTGCCCAGCGCGCGAGCGCGCTGGTGCTCACCGGCGCGGGCGACGACTTCTGCATCGGTCGCCACCGCGACCCCGGCGCCGCGCCACCGGCGCATTCGGACGCGCTCGGCCGCCGCGACGTCAGCGACACCATTTTCAACTGCTATGGCGCGTTCCGCCGCTCCGCGATCCCGATCATCGGCGTGGTGCGCGGACGTGCGCTCGGCTTCGGCTGCGCGATCGCGGCGCTCTGCGACATGACTGTCGCGGGCGAGCGCGCCCAGTTCCAGGTGCCCGAATATGCCCACAACATCATGCCCACCATGGTGATGTCGGCCCTGATCGACCGGGTGCATCGCAAGGCGCTGACCTATCTGGTCTACTCGACCAAGACCGTAACTGCGGAGCGCGCATTAAGCTACGGGCTTGCGAGCGAGGTCGTGCCGGAAGCCGAGCTCGACGCCGCGGTCGACAAGATCTGCCAGATGATCCTGAAGGCGCCGCGCATCGCGACCGAAGCCGTGAAGGACTACATGCGCTCGGCGCCCGACATGGCGATCGCGGGCGCGGTGGATTACGGGCGCAACCTGCACGCTACGATCAATGCCTCGATCGAGGCGAGGATGAAGAAGTAGCGAATGGCGAGTGGCGAATAGCGAATAGCGAGATAAGGTGCGTCGCGATCGCTCTTTCCCTATTCGCTACTCGCCATTCGCTATTCGCCCCTCACGCCTTCAACAGCCGCCGCGGATCGGGCTCGAGCTTGTGCTCGATCACCCAGCGCGCGATCTCGCCATAGGAGGCGAACCAGACCTCGGGAAACTGCGCCATATATTTGAACAGCTTCTCGAAGATCGCCGAGATCATCGGCCGGCCGCCGAAGTGGCAGTGCATCGACAGCGCCAGAAAGCCCGGTGACTCGTGTTGATAAAGGAAATCGAAGGTTTCCTTGTGCACTTCCCACAGGTCGAGCGAGCTCGACCGCAGCACCCGGTTGTCGGTGAAGTCGCTGATCGGAATCTGCGCGATCGGTCCGTGCGCGGTCATCGCCATGCGCGGCAGGTCGGTGTCGCGCGCATCGCCGCTCCAGATCAGTCCCTCCGCGGCCAGGAAATCGCGCGTGTGCTCGGTATAGGCCATCACCGGGCTGACCCAGCCCTGCGGCCGCATGCCGGAGACCTTCTCCAGCAGATCGAGGCACTGCCGGATGGTGCGCTGCTCCTCCTCCGGCGCCATGTAGGCGAGCAGCTGATCCTGCAGATAGGCATGGCCGGCGACGTCGTGTCCCGACTTGACGATCTGCGCGACCGCCTCGGGGAAAATCTCCGCGCAACGCCCATTGACGCAGAAAGTGCCGCGGATGCCATTCGACTTCAGCAGGTTGATGATCCGCCAAACCCCGATCTTGCCGCCATAGCTGCCCCAGGCGATGCCGCCGAGATCGATCGCGCCCGACTTGATCGGGCTCGCCTGCACGCCGTAGGGCGGCGCCTTGCCTTCGGACCAGGTCTCCAGCATCACCGTGACCGCAACAGCGATGCGCTTGCCGTTCGGCCAACTGTACGTCGTATTCGCCATGGGATTTCCGCTTGAGGGAGGAGCATGTACTATCGCACGGACTACCGGCTTTGACAGCGACCTGCTACGGTTTTCGCGAACCTTCTCTCGCCATCCTCTCGCCGTCGCGGAGCGAAGCCATGCCAATGAACAAGCCGCACCTGGAATTCCTGCGGGTCGACCTGACCCAGGGCTGGGCAACGCCACCGGGATACCCAGCCGGCATCAAGCAGAAGATTCTGGCGAGCGATCTCGACGAGACCCGCAAGATGGGCAGCCGCACGCGGCTCCTGCGCTTCGATCCCGGCGTCTACACGACCGTGCCGTTCGTGCACGACCACTGGGAGGAGGTCTATCTCATGTCCGGCGATCTCATCGTCGGCAATGACACCTCGGGAAATGGCGGAGAAGCCTTTGAAGCGCCCACTTATGCGTGCCGGCCGCCCGGCGCGTACCACGGGCCGTTCAAGTCCGAGCGCGGCTGCATGCTGTTCGAGATCCATTACTACGACGAAAGCAAAAGGTAGCGAATGGCGGCCAACAACCGGCAAGTATTGATCGCGGGCGGCGGCCCGGTTGGTTTCCTGTGCGCCTGGCTGCTGGGCCGGCGCGGCCTGCCGGTCGTCGTGTTCGACGACAACAGCGAGCTGCAGGCCGACCCGCGCGCCGCCACCACCCATCCGGCGACGCTCGATCTGCTTGAAGAGGACGGGCTCGCCGACGACATGGCCCGCGTCGGCCTGGTCGCGCCGATCTTCCAGTTCTGGGACCGGCCGAGCGGCAAGCTTGTCGCCGAGTTCGACCACGCCGTTCTCAAGGACGACACCCGCCACCCCTTCGTGGTGCAGTGCGAGCAGTTCAAGACCGCCAAGCTCCTGCTCGAGCGCCTGCGCGGCTTCGCCAACGTCGAGGTGCTGTTCCGGCACGAAGTCATCGACGTGTCGCAGAACACTGATTCCGTGAGCATCGACGTGCGCGGCCCGGGCGGCGTCGTGCGCTACACCGGCGCCTATCTGATTGGCGCCGATGGCGGCCGCAGCACCGTGCGCAAGCAGTCAGGCATCGCGTTCGACGGCTTCACCTGGCCCGAGCGGTTCATTGTCTTCACCACGCCCTACGATTTCGAGAAAAACCGCGGCTATTGCCCGCGCAGCTACTTCGCCGACCCCGGCTCCTGGTGCAATTGCTTCAAGGTGTCGGCTGACGGTCCGCCGGGCCTGTGGCGGACAGTGTTTCCCACCGATCCGTCGCAGCCGGAAGCCGACCTCACGAGCGATACCGCCGTGCAGGCGCTAATGCAGAAGTTCTTCCCCTCAGGCGAGCCCTACGAGGTCGTGCATCGCAACCTCTACGTAACGCATCAGCGTGTCGCCGCCACGCTCCGCATGGGCCGCGTGCTCTTGGCGGGCGACGCCGCGCACGTGAACAACCCGATCGGCGGCATGGGCCTCAATGGCGGCATCCAGGACGCGGCCAATCTCTGCGAGAAGCTCGCCAAGGTCCTGCTCGAAGCCGCGTCGGAACGGCTGCTCGATCTCTACAGCCTGCAGCGACGCACGGTCGCGATCGAGTTCGTGCAGGAGCAATCGATCGCCAACAAGAAACGGCTTGAGGCAAGCGATCCGGAGGTGCGCAGGCGCAATCTCGACGAGTTGCGCGAGATGGCAGCGGATCGCGAGCGCGCCCGACAGTTCCTGCTGCGCACCGCCATGATTGCCAGCCAACGTCGAGCGGCGGCGCTCGAATTAACGGAGGCCTGAGTGAACGTACCAGCAGTCGGCACCCACCCTCGCATGCGCTCCTACCTGGCGCATGCAGCGGAATTCGCGTCGGGCGCAGAAAGCCCGCGCGATTTCCTGGAAGCCTGCCTCGCCAATCTCAACACCTGGGAGCCGAAGGTCGGCGCCTTCGTCAACCTCAACATCGACGGCGCGCGCGCAGCGGCGGACCGCGCGACCGAGCGCTGGCGCTCCGGCGCGCCGCTCTCTCCGATCGATGGCATGCCGATCGGGATCAAGGACATCATCGAGACGGTCGACATGCCGACCGAGATGGGCTCGCCGCTGTTCGCCGGCTGGCGCTCGCAGAAGGATGCCGCCAGCGTCGCGGCGCTGCGGCAGGCGGGCGCGCTGATCCTGGGCAAGACGGTCACGACCGAATTCGCCGCCTCCGAGCCGCGCGGCACCCGCAATCCGTGGAACCTCGAACACACGCCGGGCGGCTCCAGCAGCGGCTCGGCGGCCGCGGTGGCGAGCGGCATGATCAGCGCCGGGCTCGGCACCCAGGTGATCGGCTCGACCATCCGCCCGGCGAGCTTCTGCGGCTGCGTCGGCTTCAAGCCGACGGTCGGCGCGCTCAACCGGGAGGGCAGCCACGACTACCAGAGCCAGAGCTGCACCGGCATCCTGGCGGCAACGCTGCAAGATGCCTGGCAGGTCGCCTATGAGATCGCGCAGCGCGTCGGCGGCGATGCGGGCACGCCCGGGCTGACCGGCCCCGACCGGGCGCCGGCGCCCGTCAAGCCGCTGCGGCTGGCCTTCCTGGAAAC
>DAIUEP010000048.1:23328-24475 GCA_036845065.1 Xanthobacteraceae bacterium
CGGCGCGAGCAGGCCAAGACCATGACGCTCGCCGATTATCGCGGCTGGCTCAAGGAACGCACCGGCCTGCGCACGCTCTACGCCGAGCTCGCCGACACGTGCGACGCTTGCGTGACGCTGTCGGCGCCCGGTTCGGCGCCCGCCGGCCTGCAGGCCACCGGCAATCCGCAATTCGCGGTGCCGTCCTCGCTGCTCGGTGTTCCGGCCCTGTCGCTGCCGCTGTTCATGCTCGACGGCATGCCGCTTGGGCTGCAGGTGCTGGGCTATGCCAATGCGGACGCCGCCGCCTTCGCAACCGGCGCCTGGCTGATGGAGCACCTCGGCGGCGAGCGAGGCTGAAGTCATAGAGGTTCGATGGCACAAGGCGCGAGCACGACTTTCCCACAATTCCAGCGCGACACCAGGACGCCCGCGCGGCACGCCCCGGCCGGCAGCTGGGATTGCCAGGTGCATGTGTTCGGCGATCTGCAGAAATACCCGCCCTGGCCGGACCGCACCTACGACGCGCCACCCGCCTACCTCGAGGACATGCGGCGCATGCACCGCACGCTCGGCATCGCGCGCGGCCTGATCGTGCAGCCCACCACCTACGGCACCGATCACACTCTGCTGCTCGACCTGCTGGCGGTCGAAAAGGCCTATGTGGGCGCCGCCATCATCGACGACACCACGACCGACGCCGAGCTCACCCGGCTGCACGAGGGCGGCGTGCGCAGCGCGCGCTTCAACTTCGCCAAGTTCCTGGGGCTCGCGCCGTCGCCGGCCACGTTCCGGCGCGCGATCGACCGCATCTCGGAGCTTGGCTGGGTGGCGAAGATCCACGCCGTCGGCAGTGAATATCTCGAGATCGCGGAGCTCCTGCGCGGCCTGCGCCTGCCGACCGTGATCGACCACCTTGGCCACTTCTATTTCAAGGACGGCATGGACCAGCCGGTCATTCCGGTTCTGCTCGACCTGCTCAAGCGCGAGAACTTCTGGATCATGCTCTCGAACGCCGACCGCCGCTCGGCGGCCGGCTACCCATGGGATGACGCACTGCCGTTCCTGCGGCGCTTTCTCGAAGCCGCGCCCGACCGCGCCATCTGGGGCACCGACTGGCCACACACTCACTATCAGGGCACGATGCCGAACGACGCGGACCTGTTGG
>DAIUEP010000049.1:0-2035 GCA_036845065.1 Xanthobacteraceae bacterium
GTGGCGCCCGTCTCGAAGAATGGGGCGGCCCCATGGTTCGAGACGCCGCGCACGAGGCACCGACTCTGGGTCGGCTGAAGCGCGCGGCTCCTCACCATGAGGCCGGGAGAGACCACGGATGCATCAAATCGACCGGAATCTGCATTAGTCATCCGCTATCGCTTACGCTTCCCTGCATGTATCGTTGCGTCGCACGCTTCGGCGAGTGCCTATCATTCTTGGAAGAGACCCAGTGAACGAACAGCGCGTCAACGAAAAGGGCATGGTGGCTTGTCCCGCTCCCGATCCCCATCCGAAGCGTCCGCGTCTGCAACTGCCGGCCGGCGCGTGCGACTGCCACGCCCATGTGTTCGACGGTGCGCGTCACGCCTATCAGCCCGAGCGCGGCTACACCCCGCCCGACAATCCGGTCGCGCGTCTGTTGGCGCTGCATGACACGCTCGGCATCGCGCGTGGCGTGGTCGTGCAGGCGAGCGCGCATGGCATCGACAATAGCGCGGTGCTGGACGCAGCCTCGGCGTATCCGGAGCGGCTGCGCGCGGTGGCGGCGGTGACCGAGGACGTCACCGATGCCGAGCTCGCGCGCATGCACGCGGCGGGTGTGCGCGGCATTCGGGTCAATCTCGTCGATCGCGGCGGCATGCCGTTCCGCTCGCTCGACGCGCTGGCGCAGATGGGCGAGCGCATCCGCGATTTCGGCTGGCATGTGGAACTGCTGGTGCATGTCGAGAGCGCGCCCGAGCTGCGCACCATCATGACCGGTCTGGCTGTGCCGGCGATTGTCGGGCACGTCGGCTATACGAAAATCACAGCCGGGCTCGACCATCCCGGCTATCGCGAGTTCCTCGCCCTGCTGCGCGACGGCTTTGGCTGGGTGAAGCTGACGGCGCCCTATCGCATCTCGGCGCAGAAGGCGCTGCCCTACGACGATGTGATCCCGTTCGTGCGCGCAGTCGTGGAGGCCGCGCCGGAGCGCGTGGTCTGGGGCTCGGACTGGCCGCATGTGATGCTGACCAATCCGATGCCAAACGACGGCGACCTCGTCGATCTCCTGGCGGCGTGGCTGCCCGATGCCGAGCTGCGCCGCCGTATCCTGGTCGACAACCCGCAGCGGCTCTATTGGTCGTGATAAAGCCTACATCGTCCAGGCTGCGTCCGGATCCTCTTCCGGCAGGATCGCGGCCTCGATCTCGACCGCAAGGTCGGCCTTGATCTCGATGGGCCGGGCGGGCGCCTCGTAACCCGCCTTCCAGATATGCAGATCGTAGCTGCCCTTGGGCATCATGACCTCGGCAAGACCCGAGGGACCGGTTGCGGCCCGGAAGGCGCCGAGCCGGATCTGGACGTCCTCGATGGGCGCCTTGCTCTCCTGCTCGACGATCTTCACGGTCAGGCGGTGCTCAGGCGGCCGCACCACCGCGGCGCTGAACTCGGCCACGGCGCCGTCGTGTGGAAGCGCAAGCTTTTCGGCGGCAAACCGGACCGACCATTGCCTCAGGCCTTCCTCGGCCGGCGCGGTCAATGCCACCTCGTCCCAATAGAGCGCAGTCGTTCCCGGCCAAGGCGCCTCCCGCAGGCATCCGCGCGCCGCGACCGTTCCGTTTCTGTCATGGACCGCGATAGCGAGACCCTTGAGGTCACAGTCGGCGGCGGACTTGGCGCCAACCTTGACTGTGAACGGCTTCCCCATCACCACCGGCGACGGAAGATCCCACACGGCCAGGCTCGTTCCATGCGGGATCGTGTTGATCGTGAGCGAGAGCGCGCATTCGTCATGACGAATGCCGCCCGCCTCGTGCGGTCCGAACGCAATCGTCCAGGTCTGCGGTCCGACCTTGAGCGGAGCTTTCAGCGCGATCTCGCTGCTTTCGTTGCTGCCAGACTCGCGAGTCGCGAGCGCGTTCGCTGTCGTCACATCGTCGGTCGCCGCGTCATCGGGTCCCGTGATCGTCAGCGGCAGGCCGCGCAGATCGCAGCCGGCCGAGCACGTGACCTTGACCTTCACGGCGACAGCGGCGCCGGCCGCGACGTCGGC
>DAIUEP010000049.1:2135-4213 GCA_036845065.1 Xanthobacteraceae bacterium
GCGACGCGCCCGAATGCCAGGCACCTGGCAAGGCCATGCTGCGCGAACCCACCCTGGGACTCGCCCGCGGCGTAGAGCCCCTGGATGGTCTCGCCACGGATGTCCATGACTTCGCCGTTGGTATTGGTCCGCAGGCCCGTGAGTGTGTCGTGCAGGATCGGGGTCGACCAGGCCGCATAGAACGGCGGCTTCTCGATCTTGTAGAGCGGCGTCGGCTTCTTGAAGTCAGCGTCGGCGCCCGCCGCCACGAAGGAATTGTAGCGGCTGACGGTCTCCTGCAGGACCGCGCCCGACATCGGCCGCTTCTGGTAGGGGCTCTTGATCTTGCCGGCGAGCTCCGAGAGCGTGTCGGCGCTGAAGAAGAAACCATCCGGATCGACGTGCGGGGGCACGGTCTTCCATTTCTCGCGCGCCGCGCCGTCGGCGTCGAAGATCGCCCAGATCGGGCCGCCGCCGTTGAGCTTGGTCTTGTCGCCATGCCAGGCCATGCAGGCGGCGAAGAAGTTGTAGGAGCCGTCGACCTCGTTCCAGAACCGCTTGCCATTCTGGTTGACGAAGATGAGGTTCTGCCAATCCTCGACCGTCAGGCCGGTCGCGCGTGCCTGCTTGAACATCGGGCTGTCGGTCTCGTAGACGAGCGAGCTATACCCCCAGCGGCAGCCGATGTGGCGCGTCTTGGTGATGGCGGCGCCGCCGTCACGGGTCTGGCAGGCGGTTGCCCACAGCGAGGCGCCGAGCTCCATGGCGGCGAGCTCGCCGTCGGCGCCCTGATGCACCCACGGCTCGCAGGCCTGCTGATACTCCTCGGTCAGCCGCGGATCGAACATGCGGCGGAAGTTCACGTTGCCGGTATGGCCGCCGGTGGCGATGATGACAGCCTTGTTGGCCTTGATGTGCACGGGGTTGCTGCCGTTCATCGCCGCAATGCCGATCACGCGGCCACCGTTCGATTGCTCGCGGATGATCTTCGTCATCTCGTGGCGCAAGAAGATCTGCGCGCCTTTCTTGCGCGCGCTGATTTCGAGCCGGCGGACCAGGCCTGAGCCGTTGCGGTTGCGGCGTGGCGCGACGATCTCGGTCGGAACGTGCCATTCCACAGTCACGAACGTGCGCGGAATGGTCGACGCCTGTTCGGGGCCGATCATCTTGTCGATGAACTCGACGCCGTTCTCGACCAGGAAATTGTAGGTCGCGATGTTCTCATCGGCGAAGACGCGCACCAGATCGCGATCGCTGTAGCGGCTCGAGTTGCTGTCGAAGCGCACCCAATCGGCGTAGACCTGATCGGCGGAGTCCTTGATCCCGTGCCGCTGCTGGATCGCGTTGCCGCCGCCCAGGTGCAGGCGTCCGCCGCTCAGCATCCCACGGCCGCCGATGTCATGGTTTTCCTCGACCGCGATCACCGATGCACCGTGATCGCGCGCCGTGATGGCGGCGGCGAGGCCCGAGACGCCGGCGCCGATAATGACGATATCCGCCGAATAGTCCCACTTGATCTGTGCATTGGCTTCAGTGGCGGCGACGCCGGTGAGCGCAGCGGCGCCGACGCCGACCGCGCCCTTCGAGAGAAAGGACCTGCGGCTCAACGCCTCCGAACCAGCAGCCCTGTCGTCACGATCCTGCCTGCCCATCTCGCGTCCTCCCATATGGCCGGTTGTGCCATCGATCTTGACATTATCGGCGACGGGGTCAAGACAACACCTTGGGCGCAACTTGGGGCGCACCCGGCGGCGTCCGCGTGCGAGACTGCGTATGGTCAACGGTCAGACGTTCCTCCTCGCCATTGTGGTGGCGGCCGCTGCCGCCTCGGGCGCTCGCGCGGATCACCGCTGTGATCCGATTGGCGACCCCGGCTGGCGCACCGTCGCGACGCACGAGGTCGTCAGCCAGGTCGACGGCGCTCCCTATCAGGAGGGGGCGAGCTGGTTCATCGACCGGACCATCAGCCTGCTGCCGTTCTGCAACTATTTCGATGAGATCGGGAACTACAGCCTGCGCTCCTATACGCTCTCTCCGCGGGCGACGACGGAACGGACCGGCATCTGTCGGCCTGATGCCGCCGGCGCGAGTGTCGCGAT
>DAIUEP010000049.1:4313-24310 GCA_036845065.1 Xanthobacteraceae bacterium
AAGGAGTGCAACATGGTTACCACCACCGTGCAGGACGCTGCCCCCGCCACGATCGAGGCGACGTTGAACTATCTGCTCGACACCGGCGTGATGCCCTCCGTCTACACGGGTGGTCCTGGATCCACGGTGGTGCGCACCGCCAGCACCAGTGATCCGCGTCGCGTGGTGCTGCACAACGGACGGCTCGAGGCCGGCCGTTTCATGCTCGATCGTGAGGGCTTTCGCTTCATCCGCCATGACACAAAGGTCACCGACTTCCATGACCAGGATGAACTGCGGCGGGTCTACTACCCGGAGATGGAAGCGCTGGTGAAGGCCGAGAGCGGGGCCACGCGTGTCGTCGTATTCGACCACACGCTGCGTACCGCCGACGATGACGAGCGCGAGGCGCGCAAGATCCGCGAAGTCGTCCAGCGCGTGCACAACGACTATACGGAATGGTCCGCGCAGCAGCGCGTGCGCGATCTCCTGCCGCAGGAGGCCGAGGCGTTGCTCGCGCGCCGCTTCGCGATCGTGCAGGTGTGGCGGCCGATCCGTTACCCGGTCGAGACCTTTCCGCTCGGCATCTGCGATGCGCGCAGCGTTGCCCCGCAGGATCTCGTGGTGTCGGAACGTCGCTATCCCAATCGCGTCGGACAGACCTATGCGGTCACCTACAATCCCGACCACCGTTGGTATTGGTTTCCATTGATGCGGCGCGACGAGGCGCTTGTCTTCAAGGTTTACGATTCCTTGCAGGATGGTCGTGCGCGCTGGACCGCCCATACGGCTTTCGATGACCCAACCGCGCCGCCGCAGGCGCGGCCGCGCGAAAGCATCGAAATCCGGACGCTCGCGTTCTTCTAAGCGATCGCATCCGGCGAAAGGCGTACACGAAAGCACGCCGTTTTGCTGTGGACGTTAAAGCGGTCTTATCCAAGAAAGCCTTGATATTACGGTAGATTAAGCCGTCCGAAATCATGCGCGAGCAATGCTGGTGGCGACCGGTCCAGCCCCTGTTCGCCCGATGACGCTGCATATCCTGCATCTGCCGAAACTGATCGCCGAGCGCCGCAGCTTGGCCGTCCTCGGCATTCTGATCATCGGCATGTTGTGGGCCGGCATCCTGTTGCGGCATTTCGAGGAGGTGCGAGTCGACCAGCGGGACGCCGAACGGACGATCCAGAACTTTGCGACGGTGTTCGAGGAGAACGTGCTCCGTTCGATCGGCGAGATCGACAAAGTCTTGCTGTATCTTCGGCGCTCCATTGAGGTGCGACAGGACGCGAGGGCGTTCACCCCCGCTGACATGCTGTCCGATATTGTCGCCAGGGTTGGAATTATTGATGCCAAGGGCATCCGGATTGCCTCCAGCTATGGGCCGCAACCCGCTCCAGCAACGGATTTGAGCGACCGCGAGCACTTTCGAGTCCATGTCAACAGCACCGAGGATCGGCTCTTCATCGGGAAACCTGCCATCGGCGGTCGGACAGGTCGTTGGTCGGTGCAGTTTACGCGGCGCTTTCTCGACCAGGACGGCTCGTTTGGAGGTGTCGTCGTCGCGTCGCTCGACCCGATCCAGCTGACCAAGGCCTATGACAAAATCGACCTCGGCGCTGCCGCGTCGATCCTGCTCGTCGGCGATGACGGCATCGTCCGGTCGAGCGTCGGTCAGTCCGGACGCCTCGCGCTCGGCGGCGCCGTGAGCAACACGGCACTGGCCGACCGCATCCGAGCAGGCGCCAGCACGACGTTCGAGCATGTCGATCCGACTGATCGTGTCACGCGGTTGACCGGTGTCCATCGCATCATGGGCCATCCGTTGTGGGTCAGCGTGAGCATCAACAAGACCGATGTGTTCAAGAACTCCTGGGCGACCCTGAAGGTTCATGCCGTTGCGGGCTTGTTGCTGACTCTCATCGTTCTCGCCGCCATGGAGCGGATGTTGCGCACGGAGGCGAAAGCCAGTCAGCAGGCAGAGCAGCTTCGCCTCACGCTCGATCATATGAGCCAAGGCATCATGCTGGTCACCAAGGACCGGCATATTCCCGTGATCAACGCCCGGTGCGCCGAGCTGCTGGGGCTGTCGCCCGAGCTGGTCGAAAACCCTCCGCGCTTCGACGATCTCGTCAAGCACGAGACCGCGACCGGTACGGCCGATATGGTCCCGGCGCCGGAGTCGGTTCTCGCACTTGCGGGCGTGGGACACGTGGCGGTCAGCGAGCACAGCGCCCCGAATGGACGAGTAATCGAGGTGCGCAGCGATTGCCTGCCCGATGGAGGCGTCCTGCACATTCTTGCCGACATCACGAAGCGGCGTGAGGCGGAGGCGCACATCGCGCGCCTGGCGGCGGAGGATCCCCTGACGGGCCTGCCGAACCGCCGTGTGTTCAGCGCCGTGCTCGACCAGATCAACAGCCGGCGACGAGCAGCGGCTGAAGGCGCTTGCGCCGAGTTCGCGGTTCTCTTCCTCGATCTTGATCGCTTCAAGGCGGTCAACGATACGCTGGGGCATCGGATCGGCGACCTGCTGCTGCAGGAGGTGGCGAAGCGCCTGGAGCGTTCGATCGGATCGAAGGGCGTATTGGCCCGGCTCGGCGGTGATGAATTCGCGGTCATCGTACCGGAGTTCGCCTCACGCGGCGCGCTGGAGGCGTTGACGCTTCGCCTGGCGAGCGCGATCAGCGAGCCTTACGAGCTGGACGGTCATCGTGTCTGCACCAATGTCAGCATCGGCATCGCGGTCGGGCCAAGAGACGGCGAGAGCGTCGATGATCTCCTCATGGCGGCTGACCTGGCGCTCTATGCGGTCAAGGCCGGTGGCCGGGGAACCTATCGCTTTTATGAGCGGTCGATGAACGAGGAGCTGAGCGACCGGCGGCAGATCGAGATGGATCTGCGCGAGGCTGTCGCGCACAATGAGCTTTTGCTGTACTATCAGCCAATCATCGACTTGCAGCGCAACGTCGTGACCGGCTTCGAGGCGCTAGCCAGGTGGAGCCATCCCTTGCGCGGCATGATTCCGCCGAGCGTTTTCATCACCGTGGCCGAAGACACCGGACTGATCCTGCCGCTCGGCGAATGGGCGCTGACCGAGGCATGCCGCCGGGCGAGCGAGTGGCCGGACCATCTCAGGGTCTCGGTCAACCTGTCGCCGGTGCAGTTTTCGGCTCCAAACCTCTCGGACACGATCGCGCGTATTCTCTCGGACACCGGTTTGGCGCCGAGCCGGCTCGAGCTCGAGATCACCGAGCGGGTCTTCATGGAGAACAGCGAGAACACGCTCGCGATCCTGCACCGGCTGAAGTCCCTCGGGGTGCGGATCTCGATGGACGATTTCGGCACAGGCTATTCCTCGCTCAGCTATCTGCGAAGCTTCCCGTTCGACAAGATCAAGGTCGACCGCAGCTTCGTGTCGGATCTCGCCGAGGGTGCGGAGCATGCCGCGATCGTGCAGGCGGTCGTGAGCATCGCGCGGGCGCTCGGCATGATGACCACCGCCGAAGGCATCGAAACGAGCGACCAGCAGATCTCGGTGGCGGCGCTCGGTTGCGACGAGGCGCAGGGCTATCTGTTCAGCGCGCCGGTGCCGGTCGAGAAGATCCCTGGGATCCTGGCGGCCTGGTCGCCCAAGCGCACCATGGCGGCGGCTTAGCCCGTATTTCCAAGCTAACCATTTGTCAAAACAGTGAAATTTCCTTCAGTGCGTGCATGGCGCACGAGTCCGGTGCTGTGCGTATTGTCGCTCGGGCGGCGCGCCGCATATGCCTCCGGCGCGGGGTCCTGCTATCTTGCGGGCGGGATAAACAAGGATCGCCACAGGGATCGCCACATGCCAGTCTTTCGATGTCTGCGTCTTGTTGCTGCAACCGCCGCCATGGTGGCCGGCTTGAATGGACTTGATGCTCGCGCGCAAGCGCAGACGCCCGAGCAGTTCTACGCGGGCAAGATCATCGATCTCGTGATCGGCTATCCGCCCGGCGGCAGCAATGACATCTGGGCGCGGCTCATCGCCCGTCACATCGGCAAGCACATTCCGGGCAAGCCGAACGTTGTGCCCAAGAACACGCCGGGTGCCGGCAGCTTCCTGGCGGTGAACACCGTCTACGGCGTCTCGCCGAAAGACGGTACCGTTCTTGCGATCGGGGCGCCGACCACAGCGCTCGACGAGAAGCTCGGAACCCAGGGCGTTCGCTTCAAGACCGCCGAGCTCAATTGGGTCGGGCGCGTCGATTCCCTCATCAACATCGTGTTCATGTGGCACACCTCGAAGGTCAAGACGTTTGCCGACGCGCAGAAGGTCGAATCGACGTTGTCAGGAACGGGTGCGGGATCGACGGTCTCGATCTACCCGACCGTCATGAACAACATGTTCGGCACCAAGTTCAAGCTGATCATGGGCTACAAGGGATCGGCCGACGCGCAGCTGGCGGTCGAGCGTGGCGAAGTGGAGGGGCACTCGACCTCGTGGGTGGCGGTGAAGGTCGGCCATCCGGAATGGCGACCCAGCAACAAGATCTCGATCCTGGTGCAGTTCTCGCTCACGCGTCATCCCGAACTGCCCGACGTGCCCACCGCGGTCGATCTCGCTCGCAACGACGAGGAGCGGCAGATTCTCAGTGCCATCATGGTGGCGGCCGAAGTCGGCTCCGCGTTCTTCACGACCCCCGGCGTCCCCGCCGATCGTCTCAATGCGCTGCGCCGGGCCTTCGACGCGACGATGCAGGACAAGGAGTTCCTGGCCGACGTGGAAAGGACCAAGCTTTCGGTATCACCGATGAAGGGCGAGGACCTGCAACAGCTGGTCAAGCAGGTGAGCGACCTGCCGCCACAGTTGTTGGACAAGGTCCGGCACGCCTACACCGCCAACCAGCATTAAGGCTCAGACACGTCGAGCCGTCCTTGTAGGGTGGGCAAAGGCGTAGGCACCGCAGTGCCATGCACCGAGGTCTCTCGTGCGCCGTGCCCACCTTGCGACGGCATGAAGCTCACGAAGGAGCACGGTGGGCACGGCGTACGATAGGCTTGGCTATATGGAAAGCCGTGCCAACGCCTTTGCCCACCCTACAGCCCCGCGAGGTTGTAGCGCGAGAAGTCGTGCCCTTCCTTGACTACGAACTCGAGCAGGAAGGGTGAGCCCTTCTCGGTCACGGCGACGGCCTCTTTGATTGCCGGCACGATGTTCGCGGGATTGTCGACCCGGGTGGAAGCGACATTGAGCCCTTCGGCGACCTTGCTGTAGTTGCCGCTGACCGTCATGGCGCCGTATTTCTTGTCCGAGAGCTTGAGCTCCTCGCGCTCGGCGCCCATCACGCCGTTGTTGAACACGACGGTGAGGATCGCGATCCTGTTGCGGGCGGCGGTCTCGATGTCCATGCCGGTCATGCCGATGGCGGCGTCGCCCATCACGTTGACGCAGAGCTTGTCGGGCGCCGCGAGCTTCGCCCCCATGGTGATGCCGAGCCCGTAGCCGAGCTGGGTCGACTTGCCCCAGCCCATGTAGGAGCCGGCTTTCGTGGTCTCCCACATCGGCAGCGTCTGCTCGCGCGGGCTGCCGGAATCGTGCGTCATGATGACGTTGTCGCGATCGACCGTGCGCATCAGGTCGCGGAGCACGCGATACTGGTTGATCGGAACCTCGTCCGAATCGAAGTGCTTGGCCCATTCCGCAAGCCAAGCCTTTTTAGCGGCGGCGATCTCCTCCTTGAGCGAGGTAAGCGCGTTGCCGCCGCGCGCGGAGCCTTTCTGGCGCCCCACTTCCTCGATCAGCGCATCGAGCACGAGGCCGGCGTCGCCGATGAGCCCGAGGTCGACACGATATTCCTTGTTGATGTCGCTCGCCTCGTTGGTCGAGTGGATGATCTTTTTGCCGGGCGGCACGCTCGGGCCGAAGGGTGTGCGGGTGAGACTCGATCCCACGGCGAGGACCAGGTCGGCCTTCGCCATGTAATCGGTGAACATCTTCGAGCGCGAGCGGGTGGAGGCGCCGAGCGACAGCGGATGGCTGTCGGGGATCGCGCTCTTGCCTGGATTGGTGGTAACGACCGGCGCCGGCAGGAGTTCGGCGAGCGCGGCGACCCGGTCGCCGGCTTCGGCGTAGTGCACGCCCTGGCCGGCCCACAGGATCGGGTTCTTGGCCGCGAGCAGCATCCGTACCGCCTGCTTCACAGCGTCCGGATCGGGCGCGGCGCGCTGCACCGGCATCGGCGTGTAGTCGAGCTCGCCCTTATATTCGGCCTCCCAGACCTCGGGCGGAATCTCGACCAGCACGGGCCCGCCCTTGCCGCTGCGCATCGCATGATAGGCGCGGCGCATGAGGTCAGGCAGCTCCTGCACCGAATGCGCGAGCGCCGACCATTTGGTCACCGGGCGATAGACGTCGGCGGCGCGAAACACCGGCTTCAAGTAGTGGCGGGCGAGCGGCAGCGTGGCCGGCACGATCATCATCGGGACGTTCTCGGCGAACGCCTGCGCGATGCCGGGGAATGCGTTCTCGATGCCCGGGCCGGCCTGGGCGGCGAAGACGCCGTTGCGCTTGCCGCGGCTGATGCGCGAATAGCCGTCCGCGATGCCGACGCCGACGCGCTCCTGCCGGCACAGGATGGTGCGGATGTCGAGCGCCGCGCAGGCCTCGATCAGCGGATTGCGCGGGTAGCAGGAGAGGAAGCCTGTGCCTTCGCGCTTGAGAATTTCAGCGATGACGGCGGCGCCGTTCATGGTCTTCCTCCCGAGTTTGAACGCGATTTGATCGGCGAAAGGCCCTGCCATGTCAATTGACATCGGGCGACGCTTTGCCGTGAATAGCCGTCGATTTCCGCGCGGGAGACAAGGAATGACGGTCCGGATCGCTCGCCTCGTCGTTGTAGCGGCCGCCGCGCTGCTCGATGCGGTCGTGGCGGCGCGGGCGCAGGGCTCGCTCGAGGACCATTTCCGCGGCAAGACCGTAAGCGTGATCGTTCCCACCACGCCCGGCGGCGACCGCATGGCGAACGCGGCTCCCTTCATCAAGTATTTCGGTCGCCACATTCCGGGCCAGCCCAATGTGGTTCCGACGTTCATGCCAGGGGCGGGCGGGGCGGTCGGCATGAACTACCTGCAGAGCGTTGCGCCGCGCGATGGTCTTGCCATCGCGACCCCGCTCGCGCCGGTCGTGGTCGCGCAGGTGACCGGAGAGAAGACGGTGAAATACGACGTCGCCAAGATGAACTGGATCGGGCGTACGGCCGACTCGACCCAGGTTCTCTACGTGTGGCACACCGTCGACGCCCACACCCTCGACGATCTGCGCCGTCGCAAAGTCACCATCGGCTCGAGCGGCGCCACCAGCGCCAGCACCATCATTCCCTATGTAATGAACCATGCCTTCGGCACCCAGATGCAGGTCATCCTGGGCTACAGCGGCTCGGCCGCGTTCAATCTCGCAGTGCAGCGCGGCGAGACCGACGGCGCGCTGACCACCTGGGGCAATGTCAGCAACAATCACGCCGATCAGATTCGAGAGAAGAAGATCCGCGTCATCTTCCAGGTTTCGCTCAGCCGCAACAAGGATCTTCCCAACGTGCCGCTTGCGCTCGACATGGCCACGAATGACGACGACCGCGCGCTCATCGAGCTCATGAGCTCCTCGGCCGAGCTCGGCCAATCCTTCATCGCGCCCCCGGAGGTGCCTGCGCCGATCGTTGCGGCGTTGCGCCGCGCCTTCGACGCAACCATGCGGGACCCTGACTACATCAAGCTGTCTCAGCAAGCCGGCAACGTGCTCAACCCGATGGACGGCGAGGCGCTGACGGCGCTCAACGCCCGCACGCTGGCGACGCCCCGGCAGGTCATCGAGCGCTACCAGGCGGCGGTGACGCGATAGCATGGCGCCTCCGGCGCACGTGAGGAATCGAATGAGGAATCAAGAATGTCGAAAATGACGATTGCGGGTGTCGGGTTCGAAACGGACCATCCCGGCGGGCTGCGCACGCCGGTGGATCAGCGCCCGCTCTTGTTTCGCCCGATCACGATGCGCGGCGTCACCGCGCGCAACCGCATCATGCTCGGCCCGATGTCGCAATATCTCGCCACTGACGGCAACCTGACCGACTGGCATCTCGTCCACCTCGGACAATTTGCGATCGGCGGCGCCGGCATCGTGTGCAGCGAAGAGACCGCGGTCGAGGCGCGCGGGCGCCGCACCCACCACTGCGCCGGCATGTATACCGACGCGCATGTGCGCGGCTATCGCCGCGTCACGAATTTCCTGAAGGATCTCGGCGCGGTGCCGGCCATTCAGCTCGGTCACGCCGGCCGCCGTGGCTCCTCGCGCTCGCCCTGGGAAGGGCGCGAGCCGCTCAATGAGCGCGATGCCGCCATGGGGCTTGGGCCCTGGCAATTGGTGTCGTCGAGCCCGATCCCACACGGTCCGGGCCGGCCGACGCCGGCCGCGCTCGACGTGGACGACATCAAGGCTGAGGTGCAGGCGTGGCACGACGCCGCCGCACGCTCGGCCGACGCCGGCTTCGACGTCGTGGAGATCCACGGCGCGCACGGCTACCTGATCAATCAGTTCCTCTCGCCGGTGGCCAATCGCCGCGACGACGGCTATGGCGGCGATCGCGCGGGGCGCATGCGCTTCGCGCTGGAGCTGGTCGAGGCGGTGCGCTCGGCCTGGCCCGCCGACAAGCCGTTGTTCTTCCGCTGCTCGGTGGTCGACGGCAAGGGCGGCCACTGGGACATGGACGACACGGTCGTGCTCGCCAAGGAGCTCAAGGCGCGCGGCGTCGATTTCCTCGATGTCTCCTGCGGCGGGCTCGAGGGGTCATCCAGCCTGCCGGCGGTGCCGCGCTATCTGCCGGGCTACAACGTTGTCTATTCCGAGCATGTGCGGAAGGAGGCCGGCATGCCGACGGTCGTGGTCGGCATGATCACCGAGCCCGCGCAGGCGGAAGCGATCCTGCAGGAGGGCAAGGCCGACATCATCGCGATCGCGCGCGAGATGCTGTGCGATCCGTATTGGCCGGCGCATGCCGCCAAGGCGCTGGGCCTCAAAGATTGGCTCGACGTTCTGCCGGAGAACTACGCCTTCCGCCTCTATCCGCGCGAAGAGGAGCTGCGGCGGCAGAAGGATGCGACATCGGTGGAGATTCCGTTTCGTCGCAAGGCATGACAATATTCGGCGCGCTTCAAGAAACTTGAAGATCAGGAGAGGAACTATGATGGATCGCAATACGCTGGCGCCACGTCGCCTCTGGTTGGGCGCCATCATGATTGCATCGCTGTGTTCCTCGCCTGTTGCGGCGCAATCGATCGCCGATCATTTCCGCGGCAAGAACATTCGCATCCTGGTTCCCTCGGCGCCCGGCGGCGATCGCGCGCTCTATCCGCTGACCTTCGCGCCGTTCTTCAGCAAGAACCTGCCGGGCAATCCGACCGTGCAGGTGATGTTCATGCCCGGCGCCGGCGGCTCGACCGCGGTCAACAACGCCTACGGCATGGCGGCGCCCGACGGGCTCACGCTGGTGACCCCGCTGGTCGCGGTCGCGACCGCGCAGGCGGTCGGCGACGAGTCGGTGAAATACGATGTCACCAAGTTCAACTGGATCGGCCGGATTTCAGACGCCACCCGCGCGCTCCTGGTGTCGTCCAAGCTCAACATGAAGACCGTGCCCGAATTGCGCGGCCGCGAGGTGATTGCCGGCGCATCCGGCCGCACGTCGGAGAGCTATCTGATGCCGGCCTTCATGAACAAGATGTTCGGCACCAGGTTCAAGATCGTGCTGGGCTATCAGTCGGCCGGCAAGCGCAATCTCGCGCTCGAGACCGGCGAGCTCGAGGCCGCCATCACCACCTGGAACGACATCCGCACCTATCATCCCGAATGGGTGCGCGAGGGCGGCATCATGCGGCTCGTGGTGCAGATCGCGCTGGCGCGGCATCCCGATCTGCCGAATACACCGCTGATGCTCGACTACGCCGAGAACCAGGCCGACCGCGATCTGCTTGAGTTCATGTCGTCGAGCTCGCAGATGGGCCAGCCCTACGCGGCGCCGCCCGGCGTGCCCGCGCCGATCGTCGAGGCGCTGCGCCGCGGCTTCGACGCGACCATGAAAGACCCAGGCTTCCTCGAGAAGATGCAGACGGCGCGGATCGAGTTCAATCCGGCGACCGGCGAGGAGCTGACCAAGATCGTGGCGCGCACCATGAGCGCGCCGAAGTCGGTGATCGACCGCTACAAGGCCGCGATCGCGGGGGATTAGGCCTCCACTTACGTCGCTTCCGCCGCCATCAAATCGAAGTCGCCGCGCAGCACGGCATCGAGCTTGCCGGTGCGCCAGCTGCCGTCGGCGCTGCGCACCAGCGGCGAGGGCTCGCCGCGATAGCGGCGCACCAGTGCGCTCGCGCGCGGCGCCTTGTCGAGTGCCTCGCTGAGCGCGCGCGGCAGGCGCGCGGCCGGCACGTCGCCGAGCGGCGCTGGCGCAAGCCGCACCCGCGCGGTGGCGCGGCTCGAGCCGTCGCTGCCTGAGAGCTCCAGCACATGCAGCCCGCATTCGCGCTTGAGCACGCGCTCGGCGCCGAAGCCGCTGATCAGCAGGATCGGCAGGTCGTCGGCTCCGCTGCCGGCCCTGACCTCGGACAGCTGCATGTGGCGGTTCTCGGCCCAGTCGCGATACATGCCGAGAAGCTGGCGGCACCATGCGCTGGTGGCGTTGCTTGCGCCGGCATCGAGCGCGGGCTCGACCACGAGCGCGACCTCGACGGCCGCGCCCTCGAAGACGTCGCGGATGCCGTCGCCGACGAGATGCACCTGCAGTGCCAGCCGCGAGATCAGCTCGCGGTGATAGTGCCCCGGCTGGCGCGCGCCTTTGGCAAGCCGCGTCCGCAGCGCGTCGGCGGTGCCGGCGGCGGCCGCGACGCGATCCATTAGCGCGAGCCGGGCGAGCTTGTCGAAGCGGTCCGCTCGCTGCCAGAAGTCGACCGAGCTCATCTCCTGCGAGAGGCCGTGCTTGAGGCTTTCCCATTCCGGTGACGACAGCGAGCGCGCGATGCCGCTCGCCTTGTCGGTGAGCGCGTCGAACTCGGCGGCCGAGCCTTCGGGCGTGAGAATCATCGCGGCGAGCGTCGGCGCTTTGCCGCCTGCGGCCGCCGGCGCGGCGTCGGCCTCATCGGCGTCGGGATCGACGAACTCGGCCTGGATCGCGCGTCCGTCGCTGCGAAAGAACACGAACTGGTCGCCTTCCGGAAATCGCCGCTCCACGATGGTGGCGGCAAGCGGCGCGATCACGTACTGCTCGATCGCCCGCTTGAGCGGTCGCGCGCCCATCTCGGGCGAGAAGCCTTTCTCCAGCAGGAACTCGAGCGCGGTCGATTCCCATTCCACCGCCCAGTCGCGGTCCTTGAGGCCGCGCCGCTCCAGCACGGAATTGAGCTCCTTCTTGAGGATCACGCGCATGAGGTCGCGCGTCAGCGGCTGGAACACGATGATCTTGTCGATGCGGTTCTGGAACTCGGGCCGGTAGGTCTGGCCGATGGCGCGCATCACCTGCTCGTTGGTGAAGGCGTCGGCCGCCGGTGCAAAGCCAAGCCCCATGGTCTGGTGGCTGGTGGCGCCGAGATTGGTCGTCATGATGATGATGCAATGGCGGAAGTCGGCGACCTGGCCGAGCGTGTCGGTGAGCCGCGCGTCATCGAACACCTGCAGGAACAGGTCCCAGATGCGCGGATGCGCCTTCTCGAACTCGTCGAGCAGCACGACCGAGAACGGCTGCTTGCGCACCCGGCTGATCAGCGAGTCGGGCTCGCCCGGCATGCCGCTGCCGAGGATGTTGGCGGTCGACTCGGGCGTCTGGAACTCGCTCATGTCGAGCCGGATCATGCGGTCGGTCGAGCCGAACAGATAGTCTGCCGCGGTCTTGGCGAGCTCGGTCTTGCCGGTGCCGGTCGGTCCGGCGAACAGAAAGACACCGATCGGCCGGCTTGGGTCGCTGAGGCCCGCCTTGAGCATGGCGATGCGCTCGACCACGCTTGCGACCGCCTCGTCCTGCCCGATCACGCGCTTGCCGAAGAACTCGCGGATCGAGCCGAGGTCGATGCGCTCGCGGGTGTCGAGGATCGAGACCGGCAGGCCGGTCAGTTGCGACAGCGTGCGCAGCACATCAAGCGGCTCGATCTCGTCGCGCTCGGAGCGCACCGCGGCGAGCTTGAGCAGCTGGATCGCCGAGCCCGGCAGGCTCGCGGCGCTGAGATACTGACGTGCGGACGTGACCGCGACGTCGGCACACTCCGGCGCGATCGCAAGATCGGTTTCGTCCGCGATCCGCTTCGCCACCGCGCGCGCCAGCTTGAGCGTTGCCTCCTCCGACCGCGGCTCGATCTCGACCACGTCGAAGATGCCGCGCAGCGCCGGGCGGATCTGCATCAGCCGCGCCACGCTGGTGCGCGTGGCCTCGGTCCATACGATCAGCCGGCCCGCCACCACCGCCGGCAGGATCTGATCGAGGATGCTGGCGCTCTGGCCCTGATGGGTGCCGCTGCGCGCAAGCTGGAGGAGATCAGGGATGTACCAGACGACTTTCTTGCCGACGGTGAGCTGATCGACCGTCTCGCGGATGCGGCCTTCGAGCTGGCCGAACCATTGCTGGCCGGCCATGAGATCGGCGCCGCCGGCTTCGAACACGCTCCAGCCGTCGCTCGCGAGGCGGCGCGCGGTGAGCTGCAGGAAGGCGGTCTTGCCGACCAGCCGTTCGCCGCTCACGAGCAGCGAGCGCGCCGGCTCCTGGCGCAGCGTCGCCTCGGCGGTCGCCAGATGCTGACCCCAGTCGTCCGGCTCGACCAGGAGGTCGGCGGAGGTCTCGTCGCCCCAGAAGCGGCCGAACGTGGTGAGAAACGCGCGGTTGATGCTGCTTCTCTCGATCCGGTCGAGCTGCGCCCGGAGCGCCGCGGCGGTCGGGTGATTGACCCGCTCGAGGAAGGCCTTGATGGTCGCGGGTGGCGACGCCGACGGCGCGCTGATGCCGGGCCCGAACTCGGGCGGATCGCCCGCACGGCGCGCGAAATAGTCCTGGATCAGGAGCGGCACGATCGGGCTGTCGCGCCACCAGTCCTTGACACCCGTCACCACGGCGCCGACCGGCGGCTTCGGCTCGACTTGCATGAAATAATCGAGCGCGAAGTACATCGGCCAGGGCGCGACCTTGTCGAACTGCGCCGCCACGCGGTCCACGACCTGCGAGCGATCGGCGCGCCGCGCCAGCGCCGCGAATGCCGCGCAGGCGAGCGTCCAGCTCAGCCCCTGCGCGTACTGCATCACGGTTTCGAGCGGCACCGCGCCGTCGGCCAGGAGCGCGACCGCCTCCTTGAAGGAGGCCTGCTCGGCAAGCTCGCGCGGATGCGCCGAATCGCTGGCGAATGGCGCAAACCTGGCGTCGAGCTCGTGCAGCTTGGTCGAGATCGCGCCTGCCGTGCCGCCGGGGTCGGTCGGTGCAGGCGGCGCGGCCGGCGCCACCGGCGCGACCGAGGATGCCGGGCGCCGCGCCTGCCAGCGTTGATAAGCCTCGCGCAGGAGCCATACGACAGCGGCTCCGATCAGAATTAGGAGAACCTGTTCCAAAGCCGCGCGATTACCGTTGCGTCTGGTTGAAGTGCCGCAGATCGGGCGGCGGCTGGTTCTTGGCAATCGGCATCAGGAAGCCATCGAGGCCGATCCAATAAGTCTCGCCGTTGATGACGACGTTGCGTTTGTCCTCGCAATTGTACTCGGAGTACTCCTCCTGCTTCATGCGCCGATATTTCCGCGTCACGGTCCAGGGCTTGGAGAATGCGTTGTCGATCGTCGTAATCTCGTTGAGCATCACGTCCGGATTGGCCTTGTCGAGGGAGATGCGCTCCTTGACGACGGTTGAGTCATCCTCGTGCAACGGGATGTTGGCGTCCACCAGGCGCGGACCGCTGATGCCGCGCGTCTCGATCGTGAGCGTATCGAAGCGGCCGTCCTTATCCTCGTCGAGCCACTGGCCGATCGAATAGCCCGCGAAGGCCGGCGGGAACGTCTTGGGCCAGCTGCGTCCGTCGGTGTAGACACGCCGGATCGGGCTCGTCGACTCCACCAGGAAATACACGACGTTCGGCTTGAATATGATTTCCATCGGCTGATAGATCATCATCATGCGCGGCATGCCGGGCGGCGCGCAGTTGCCTTTCGGATCGAAGTCCTTGCCTTCGGCCTGCTTCTTCAGGTTGGCCTCGAGCACCTTCTGATATTCGACCGTCAGCGGCGCCTGCTGGCCGAGCCCCGGAGGCTTGGAATCATCCCAGATGCTGACGCGGCTGAGCCGGCCCCACTGGCCTTCCCACTTGGGATATTTCGACATGTCCTGCGCCAGCGCGCCGGTAAGGGGCAGGCACAGCGCGGTTGCCAGCATGGCTGCGCCGATTGCGGTTCGAGCAAGCATTGGGGTCTCCTGGATCGGTTGTTATCCGATTATTTCGACATCTTCTGCAAATAGGCAATCAGGTCGGCGCGCTCGCTCGCGTTCGTCATGCCGGCATAGGGCATGCGATTTGCGGGCACCGCCTTCTGCGGATCGGCGATGAAGGTATCCAAGGTCTGCGGCGTCCACACGATGTTGCTGCGCTTGAGTGCCGGCGAATAGCGGTAGTCGTCGAGCGTGCCGGCCTTGCGGCCGAACACGCCGGCGAGGCTCGGACCGACGCCGTTCTGGCCGCTCGCAAACGCGTGGCACGATGCACAGTCCTCGAACTGCTTCTCGCCGCGCGTCGCGTCGCCCTGGGCATGCGCCATGCTCGTTGTGCAGGCGAGTGCCAACACGCAAATCAAGCGGGCTAGGACGCTTGTTAATGCGCCCTCTCCCCTTGCGGGAGAGGGCATCGCTGAGCGTTCAACAAGCACAGTCGGGTGAGGGGTTTCAGCCTTACCCCTCACCTGATCCGTAGTGTGGATCTGCCGAGCTGCCCTCTCCCGCAAGGGGAGAGGGCACAACGACTGCCGCAGCCCGGGCTGCGACGCCGCTTGCGCGCCGTTCATTGACATCACCGTAACTCGCTCCGTGGACATCATGCCGGCACCATGGGGCCAGGGTTCTTGACGTAGCGCTTGATGGCGTCCGCCGTCCAATAGGCGAGCGCGCCAACCGGCCCGGTCGGATTGTACGACGCATTGTGCGGGAACACGTTGGCGCCGACCACGAACAGGTTGTGACAATCCCAGCTCTGCAGATATTTGTTGAGCGCGCTTTCCTTCGGGTTGGTGCCCATGATGGTGCCGCCGGTGTTGTGCGTCGACTGATAGGGCACCACCGTCCAGGGCTCGACCCGGGCGCTCGCCGGAATGAGCGAGGTCGGGTTCATCGAGCGCGCGATGGCGTTGACGATCTCGGCGGAGTGGCGGCCGAGCTTGTGCTCGTTCTCCTTGTAGTCGAAGGTCATGCGCATCAACGGCTGCCCGAATGCGTTCCGATAGGTCGGATCGAGGTCGTAGTAGTTGTAGCGGTTCGCCATGACGCTGCCGCTGGCGTTGATGTTCATCGCCTTTTCGTACCACTTGGCGGTCGCCGCCTTCCAGGCTCGACCCCATTGCGGCGTTCCGCTCGGCACCGGCCGGTAGCCGATCGGCAGCGCGGTGTTGAAGCCGGAGCCCACATTGTAGGCGCCGACGAAGCCATGCGGACCGCGGTCGAAGCCCCAGTTGATGTTGAAGTCGTCAATGGTCACGTTCGAGCCGCCCGCGGCCATGAATGGATGGAAGTAGCGGTCCTCGAAGAACAGCCGGGCGTTGACCCCGGTCTGGTAGCAGTAGTTCTTGCCGACGACGCCTTTCTGCGCGACCGGGTCGTAAGCCTCGCCGATGCCGGAGAGCAGCATCAGGTGCACGTTGTTGATCGCATAGGCGCACAGCAGAACGATCCCGGCCGGCTGCTCGAACTCCTCGCCGGTGAGAACGTTGGTGTAGGTGACGCCGGTCACCTTCTTGCCGTCGGAATCCTTGAGCACCTTGGTGACCCACGCATGGGTGCGCAGCGTGAAGTTGGGGTTGCGCATCGCGATCGGAATCACCGTGATATGGGCCGATCCTTTGGCGTTGGCTTCGCAGCCGAAGCGCTGGCAGTAGCCGCAATACTGGCAGGCGCCGAACTTCGATCCGTCCGGATTGGTGTAGGCGCGCGAGGCGTTGGCGGTCGGGCGCGGGAACGGGTGATAGCCGTTGTTGCGCGCGGCCTTGTCGAACAGCTCGCTGCACAGGATCGGCGTGAGCGGCGGCAGTGGATAGTCGCGTGCGCGCGGCGCTTCGAACGGATTGCCGCCGGCCTGGATCTGGCCCTTGATGTTGCCGGCCTTGCCGGAGATCGCGGCGGTGTACTCGAACTTGTCGTAGTAGGGCTCGAGCTCGGCGTAGGTGATGCCCCAGTCCTGGATGGTCATGTCGGCCGGGATGAAGCTCTTGCCGTAACGCTCCTCGTACATGGAGCGGACCTTGAACTCCATGTCGGTCCAGCGCCAGGTGTGGCCGCTCCAGTGCACGCCGGAGCCGCCGACCACCTCGCCCGGCAGGAACGAGCCGAGGCGGCGCATCGGCAGCGCCTCCTGCGAAGGGTTGTTGCGGATCGTGAGGGTGTCGCGCGCCGTGTTCTGCATCAGATCGTGGCGCACGACGTAGCGCAATTCGTCGCGGATGTTGGGAACCGCATAGTCCTTGTCGGTCGTGCGCACCTCGCCGCGTTCGAGCGCCACCACCTTCAGCCCGGATTCCACGAGCTCCTTCGCCAGGATGCCGCCAGTCCAGCCGAGACCGACGATCACGACGTCGACGTCGTTGAGCTTTGTTGCCATGTCGCCCTCCCTCAACTCATGTCCGCAATGCTGACCGGATCATTGGGGAACGGCTTGTCCTTGAATTTCTCGACATTCTCCCGATGCACCGCGATCGCGCCCGGAAAGCCGATCAGCTTCCAGCCCGCCTTGTTGCGGTTGCCGCCATGGATCGGGTCGGAGAACATGCCCTCCATCACGGTCTGGTAGACCATGCCCCAGAACGCACGCGCCGGCAGCCCGCCCTCGAACGTCACGCGGCCGGCCGAGAGCGCTTGCAGCACCTCCTCGCGCTGGGCTTCGCCAAGCTGATCGAAACGCTTGCTGTAGGTCTTGCGGCAGTGCGCATTGGTGGCCGTGATGCCGGCGCGGTAAAACTGCGCGGGCGTGAGCGGCAGCTGATAGCCCTGGCTCGGCTCGCCTCGCTTCCACGGGCCCTGCATGTAGAGACGGTCGCCGTTGCCCCAGGCGCCCGCGAGCGCGCGGTCAATATAGATGTTGATGCCGATGTCGGTGCCCTTGGGGCTGAGATTGTCTGCCGGCACCATGTGGTCGACCAGCGCCTCCACGAAGGCGGCTTCCTCGAGGTTGAGGAACGCGTAGGTGGCGGGCGGCGGGTTGGGGTCCGGCTGCTGGGCCTGCGCGCTCTGCGGCACGATGGCTGGTGTTGCGGTTGCGGCGGCGGCGCCGCCGACCACGGCGCCTTTGAGAAAGTCGCGCCGGCCGAATCCCTTCTCCGTCATGGCGTTCTCCCTTTGCCCGGCCTTGCCGGATTTGAATTGCTTCTAGGTTGCTCCTTTCAATCCGCAGCGGCAAGGGGCGCAAGATCGCACCGTCACCGGCGCGAGCGCCGGCGACAGGATCAGTGGGCCGCAGGTTGTCTTGCCTCGGTGGGCGCCAACCCGCTTCAGGCCGGCACCGGCTCGCGCTCCTCGCGCCGCACCGGCGCCGGGTCGCGCAGGCCCAGAATGCGCCGCGCGTTCGAGTAGAACAGCTTCTCCTGGTCCTCCGGCGAGAGCTTGAGCTCGTCGATGAGCTTGAGCGCGGTCGCCGGATCCCAGCACGGATAGTCGGTGCCGTACATGACGCGGTCGATGCCGTAATACTCGATGGCGAACTTCATGCCGGCTGAATGCGGCGACACCGTATCGGTGTACATGCGCTTGAGGTAGGTGCTCGCAGGCTTCGGCAGCTTCGCCTTCTGGGTGTTCTTGTCCATGCGGCCGGACTGATAGGGCAGTGCGCCTCCGGTATGCGACATCACGATCTTGAGCCTGGGGTGGCGCTCCATCAGGCCGGAGAGCACCAGCCGCATCGCGGCGACGCTGACCTCGACCACGCGGCCGAGGCTCAGGTGCAGCGCGCCGTCATAGCCGTCGAGCATGTCCACGAACACGGCATCGGTGGGGTGCAGGAACAGGGGCAGGCCGAGCTCCTCGACGCGGGCGTAGAACGGCTCCAGCCGCTCCGCATCGATGCGTGCATCGCTGCCGACGCTGCCAGGCAGGTTGACGCCCATCAGGCCGAGCCGGTTGACCGCATCATCAAGGACCTCGATCGCGATCCTGGTATCGACCAGCGGCACCGCGGCGCTCGCCCACAGCCGGCCGGGGTATTTCTTCTGCGCGCCGGCCATCTCCTCGTTCCAGTGGATGGCGGCCTCGCGGCCTTCCTCGGGCGGCAGCTCGGAGAAGAACACCGAGAACGGCCCGATCGAGCACACCACGTCGACCTGGTGGCCGAGCCCGTCCATGTGCTCGAGCTGCTTGTCGAGGTCGTACCATTCCGCCCAGCTCGACAGCACGTAGTCGGCGTGGTCCTGCCGCAGATAGGTGTAGCCGCCGCGATCGTTGACGTGGGCGCGCGGATAGGTCGTGCGCTTGCAGAAGCGCTCGGACACCGAGCGCGGCCACCAGTGGAAGTGGGAATCGATGATTCGCATGGGACTGGTCCCTGGATGTGTGCCCGGCAGCGCGATTGCGGCGCAGCCTGATATTGATGCAATTGTAGGGAGCGCCGGCCTGCCCGTAAAGCCAGCGCCATCCTCCATTCCCGCAGGACGTTAGCCATGACGACCAGCTACCCGATCGAGCGCCGTGCTGGCGAAATCGAGCGCCTGCACGTCCAGGCCGCCGCCATGGCGCCCGACTGCGCCGTCATGCTCGACCGCATCGGAGTGGCTGCCGGTTGGCGTTGCCTCGATCTCGGCTGCGGTCCTGGCGGCATCACGGCGCTGTTGAGCGAGCGCGTCGGTCCCACGGGCCGCGTGGTTGGGCTCGACGCCGACGAGGTGTTCCTGGAGCACGCCCGGCGGACCGCCGCCACCAATGTCGTGTTCGTGGCCGGCGACGCCTATCGGACCGGGCTGCCGGATCGTGCCTTCGATCTCGTTCATACCCGCTTCCTCGCCTCGACGGCCGGCAAGCCCGAGGCGCTGCTCACCGAAGCCATGCGGCTCACGCGGCCGGGCGGCATCGTCGCCATGCAGGAGCCCGACATGACGACGCTTATCTGCCATCCGCCGCATCCGGCCTGGGACCGGCTGCGCGCAGCGCTCGTCGGCGCATTCGCAAGCGTTGACGCCGACATCAATCTCGCCCGCAGCCTCTACATGCTGGTGCGCCGCGCAGGCCTTGGCGATGTGCAGTACCGGCCGTTCCTGATCGGCGTGCGCGCGGGCGATCCGATGGTCGATTACCTGCCATCGACGGTGCAATCGCTCGCCGGCACCATCGTGGGGCGGGGCCTCTTGTCGGAGGCCGAGCTTGCCACCGCGCTCGCGGACTGCCGCGCGCATCTGCGCAACGGCGATTTCTCCTTCACCATGTATACGGTGGCGCAGGTCTGGGGCCGGGTGGCGTGAGCACGTAGTGCTTGAATCATATTGTTCTGATCGCGCGTGGTTCCCATTTGGCGTCATGCTCTCTCCGTTCGTCCCCGCGAAAGCGGGGACGAACGGAGAATGCCGCTCTTCCTGCGCTCACCTATTCAATTGTCAAACAGCCCAGTGCGATAGGAAGGTGCAACGAGTCCAAATGATATCGGCCCCTGTTCGGTCGCTGGGCCAGGGGACGCCCTTCGTCTTGTCTCTTCGCTTCCCCCGAAATCGAGGGGGATGGCGCGCCGACAAGGCGCAGTGATCCAGGATCGCCTGGATCGGCCCGAGAGTGCGTGGCTCCCGGGCGGGCCCGGATCGCCGGGCCCTGGGCGTG
>DAIUEP010000050.1:0-24053 GCA_036845065.1 Xanthobacteraceae bacterium
AACAACTTCATGCCGGGCGGCAGCGGCAAGCCGCCGGTAACCGCCTTCATCTTCTCCTGCAGCACCACCTCGGCTTTGCGGCGGGCGTCCGCGTGGGCGGCGACAATGAGGTCCTCGATGACCTCCTTGTCGGATGGCTTGAACAGGGTCTCATCAATGCGGACCGACTTCATGTCGCCCTTGCCGGACAGTATGACCCTCACCATGCCGCCGCCCGAGACGCCCTCGACCTCGACGCTGTCGAGCTCGGCCTGCATCGCCTCCATCTTGGACTTGAGCTCGGCCGCCTGCTTCATCAGGCCCAGAAAATCCGCCATCGTCACTCCTGCTCGCTATCGGTCGCCGTCGTCGTCGCGCCGGTCGGCGCCATAGGCCAGAACATCGTCGACGGGCGGCGGTTCCGGCATGTCATTTGCTGGCTCTTCGTCCTCGGGCTCGCCGGTCGTCAGCACCACCGGCTCTTCGGCCTGCCGAACGCCCACGATCTCGGCGCCCGGGAAGCGCGCCAGCACCGCCTGCACCAAGGGATCGGCCTGCACGCCGGTCTTGAGCTCGGCCTGCCGCGCCTCGGCCTGCGCCTTGACGGTCGGCCGCCCCTCCTCCGCCGACACCACCACCATCCAGCGCCGGTTGGTCCAGAGCGACAGCTTGCGCGCGAGATCGTTGACCAGCGTGTTGGCCGCGCTCTTCTCAAGCTTGATCTCGAGCCGGCCGTCCTCGCAGCGCACGAGACGCACGTCGCGTTCGAGCGCGGCCTTGATGCCAAGGTCGCGCTTTTGTGCCGCGAGCGCGATCATCTCTTCGAAGCGGTTGACGACCAGCACCTGGCTTTCGGCCGACGGCGCTGCCGGCTGTGCGGCCGGCGCCAGCGACGAACGTGGCGGCATGCGCAGCGCATCCGATCGCGGGGCTTCCGCGCGCGGCGCATCGATGCGGCGCGCCGACAGACCGCCCGATGGTGCCGAAACACTGCCTTGGCCCTGGCTTCCACCCTCCCCGCCCGCGAGCGAGCGGATCACCTCGTCGGGCGTCGGCAGGTCGGCCGCGTAGGCGATGCGCACCAGCACCATCTCGGCCGCGGCGAGCGGGCGGCTCGCCGCCTCGACCTCGGCAATGCCCTTGAGCAGCATCTGCCAGGCGCGCGAGAGCACGCGCAGCGACAGCCGTTCCGCGAACACACGTCCGCGCGTGCGCTCGACCTCGGCAATTGAAACATCGTCGGCGACCGCCGGCACGACCTTGAGGCGGGTGACGAAATGCGTGAACTCGGCGAGGTCGGCGAGTGCCACCGCCGGGTCGGCGCCGGTGTCGTACTGCTCGCGCAGCTCCTTCAGCGCGGCGGCCGCGTCGCCCTTCATCACGGCTTCGAACAGATCGATGGTGCGCGCGCGATCGGCAAGCCCCAGCATCTGGCGCACGTCCTCGGCACGCACAGGGCCCGCCGCATGCGCGATCGCCTGGTCGAGCAGCGAAAGCGAATCGCGCACCGAGCCCTCCGACGCGCGCGCAATGAGCGCGAGCGCTTCCGGCTCGACCTTGATCGTTTCCTTCTCGGCGATGCCCGAGAGATGCTTGACCAGCACCGCGGCATCGACGCGGCGCAAGTCGAAGCGCTGGCAGCGCGACAGCACGGTCACCGGAACCTTGCGGATCTCGGTCGTGGCAAAGATGAACTTGGCGTGCGGCGGCGGCTCCTCGAGTGTTTTGAGCAGTGCGTTGAAGCCCTGCGAGGTGACCATGTGCACCTCGTCGAGGATGTAGACCTTGCTGCGCGCGCTCACCGGCGCGTAGCGCACGGCCTCGTTGATCTGGCGCATGTCGTCGACGCCGTTGTGGGACGCGGCGTCCATCTCGATCACGTCCATGTGCCGGCTGTCCATGATCGCCTGGCAGTGGACGCCAAGGACCGGCATCTTGATCACCGGCCCGGTCACCGAGCCGTCGGTCAGCTCGTAATTGAGCGCGCGGGCGAGGATGCGGGCGGTCGTGGTCTTGCCGACGCCGCGCACGCCCGTGAGGATCCAGGCCTGCGGGATGCGGCCAGCCTCGAACGCATTCGAGATCGTGCGCACCATGGCGTCCTGGCCGATCAGGTCATCAAACGTGGTCGGGCGGTATTTGCGCGCCAACACCCGGTAGGCACCCTTCTGCGGACCGGTTTGCGTGGCGTCGTTCATCGTCGTTTTGCGCTCTGTCGTTATGCGCTCTGCCGCAGTCTTCGGATCATCGGGAGCAGGCTCCCGGCCCAATCCTACCCATCCGCAGGCAGATGGATACGGGGGTCAAAGCCCGCGTTCATGTGTGAATTCGGTGGGAGGCTGACGAGCGACCCGAACCGGAGCTCGTTAGGGCTGCTTCCTTCCGGACCTGACCCGGTTGGCGAGTGGCTCGTCCACCGCCAACCTCCCGGGCTCTATATCGTCCGCCACCGTCTCAAAGGCAAGGATGGACCGCCCCGATATGCTATCGTGCCCGTCGTGTCCGGCCCCGATCCCCTCCGATCGGGGCCATCTCAATCTAAGGTTGTTATTTGGAGGCGGACAATTCCGGGGCAAGGGGCGTGCAATGGGTCGAGAACCGGGTCGCTTTTCCCTCCGATCGTTTGGCATTGGGGCAGCGCTCGCGCTCGCCTGCGCAGGCCCCTCGTTCGCACAAACCGGCGAATTGGCAATCGATTGGGCGGTCGCCAATCGCTTTCGATTGTTCGCAGTCCAAGCCGATTTTGAGGCCCAGGTCAGCGCATTCCGCGCCGTTCGCAACAAGAGCGTTTTCGACCTCGAGCAAGAGCTGGCCAAGGGGCGCGGCAGCGTCGGCTGGGCCGCCGGTGTTCATCGCCTTTGCTACGACGAATGGAGCGGACGGGTCATCAGCCGATGCAAGCGCGACGGTGTCGAGGAAGACTACCTCAATCCCAAGGACCTGCGCGTCAAGCTGACGGCGAAGCTTCCGAGCAACTTCGGCGACGCCGCGTGCACCTGGACCATCGGCAGCGGCGCAGGGGCGAGGGTCATCGCCAACCAGGACTGCCCCGTGACGGTCTACGAGCGGGTGCCGACCAATCAGGCAACCCCCGTCTCGGTCTTGGCGCAGAATGAATCCGGCGCAACCATTCAAGCGAGCACCACCATCGAGGCCCGCGACGTTCTCATCGTCGGGCTCGGCGATTCAACAGCATCCGGAGAAGGCAACCCGATCCAGCCGGTCGCACTCAACGACGACGGCTTCTGCTTCCGACGCGTGCTTGGAACTGACCGTCAGCGGTTCTTTCTTCCCGGACGGGCCAAGGCCAACGTCGTCGCCGACTGTCCACTACCGGGCGAGATCGGAGATCAACGTGACCAATGGGAGGCCGCCAACGCCCGCTGGCTGTTCGCTCCCTGCCATCTCTCTCTTTATTCGTATCAGGCGCGGGCCGCGATGGCATTGGCGATCGAAAACCCGTCGCTGAGCGTGACCTATTATCCGTTGGCCTGCACGGGCGCGACCATTCGAGAAGGCCTCCTCGGCAGCCAGCTGGCGCGCGAACGCCCCAAGCGTGCCGGAAGGCCCTTCTCCGCAAGAGTCAGCAGCCAAGTCGAGCAGCTTTCATCCTACCTGCGAATGGGGGAGAACAATCCTGCCCGGCGTCCCGACCTGATCTTCCTGACCGTCGGGGGCAATGATCTGGAGTTTTCGGGACTGGTGGCGGACATACTGCTGGTCGACAGTCGAGAGCGTCGGATCCTGGAGCGGCAGAAACTGATTTCAACGCCTACCGCGGCGCGTCAGAAGTTTGGCGCGTTGACCGAAGACTTCAAGGCGCTGCGCCGCGCCTTGGCACGATTTACCGGCGGAGAGTTGGAACGGGTCATCTTCGTCAACTACGGCAATCTGGCCATGCACCAGGGCAACCGAATCTGCCCTGCCAGCCGCCGCGGCTTCGATGCTCACCCTGCGTTTGCCATCAATGGGAACAAGCTTGAAGCGAGCGCCCGGTTCGTCGAGGACGAGCTCCTGCCCAGGCTCAAGAGTCACGCCACCTGCGGCGACGGCGGAGGTTGCCAGGACCCCGAGCGCGAACGCATGACCTACGTGGACGAGCACCGGGCCGCGTTCCTGCAACACGGCTTTTGCGCGGCGGACGCACAGGACCCGGCCTTCGACCGCGACTGCTTCCGCGATGGCGACAGCTTCAACAACGCCGCCCAGGGCGGACTGAACAAGCCACTCAAATGCAATATTTCCGCTACGAAGTTCCAGCCTTACGCCAAACGGGCACGCTGGATTCGCACCGTGAACGATTCCTTCTTCACGGCCATGACCTATCCGGCCATGGGCGGTCTCGCCGATCCCGCCGACATCCATGACGCGCTTTGGGGCGTGGCCAGCGTCGTCTATGGCGGGGCGATGCATCCCACCGCCGAAGGCCACGCCGCCATGGCCGATGCGGCGCTGCCGGCGGCCCGACGGCTGTTGGACCTTCCAGCACCTGCCCGCGACGAAGACCCGAATTAGTTTTGACCCATGTCCACGCCCGAGCCCTGGTCGCTGCATCCGCAGCTCGCCCGCGACACCATTGCGATCGGCGATTTGGCGCTGTCGCGCGTCCTGGTCGTCAACGACGCCAACTGGCCCTGGCTGCTGCTGGTCCCACGCCGCCCCGGCGTGGGCGAGATCATCGATCTCGACGAGGTCGAGCGGGCGCAACTGATGACCGAGATCACGCGTGCGGGGCGCGCCCTCAAGGAGGTGACTGCGTGCGACAAGCTCAACGTGGCGGCGCTCGGCAACGTGGTGCCGCAGCTGCATGTCCACGTGATCGCGCGGCGTGCCGGCGATGCCGGCTGGCCGAAGCCGATCTGGGGTGCGGCGCCGCCGCTTCCCCATGACCCGCGCGAGCTTGACCGGTTCATCGCCGCGATAAGGCGCAAGGTCTGGGTCGCAGCCGAAGGCAGTTGACCTTTGCGGCAGACCGCTCCATCGGTAACGCGGAATTGAGAACACGCGAAACGAAGGAGCCGCAACATGACCTTCCGCATCGCAGTTGTGCAGCCGATCGCGCATCGGCCGGGCGAGGATGAAGCGAACGTCGCCGACGCATTGGCCTATATCGAGCGCGCGGGCGCGCAAGGCGCGCATTTCGTGTGCCTGCCGGAGACCTATCCGGGCCCGTGGCGGATGCCGGCAACCTTCGATCCGACCGCCGCGATGGTCGAGGCGGCGGCCCGGCATGGCGTGCATGTGGTGTTCGGGACGATCGAGCCGATCGATGAGAAAGCCGCAACCGCCTACAATCTCATCTGCATGGCCTATCCGGACGGCCGCACCCCGGCGCGCTATCGGCGAACGCACCCCAACGGCCCCTGGATCTATACCGGCGGCACCGCCTGGGAATTCCAATATGTCCCCGGCAACGAGTTCCCGGTGTTCGACACCGTACACGGCAAGGTCGGCCTCGCCATGTGCAGCGAGGTCTACATGCCGGAAGTCACGCGCGCGCTGGCGCTGCGCGGCGCCGAGCTGATCTTCATGCCGGCCGGCAAGGACAAGGGGACGCTGTGGGCGACCTGGCGCACGCTGATCTTCGCGCGCGCGATTGAAAATCTGGCGCTCGTGGTGACCACGCAGAACCTGTTCACGCATGCCGAACGCGGGCTCGCCATGGTGGCGGCGCCGGAGGAGATCCTGTTCGAGAGCACCGCCGCCGGGCTCAGCGTGGTGGAAGTAAGCCTTGATCGCGTGCGTTTCCTGCGCGCGACCCGCGATGTGGTCGGCTCGTCCGACCATTGCGCCACCAAGCAGGGGCTGCTGGGCCCGCAATGGCAGCGCCCGGAGCTGTACGACGCGATCCATCCGCGCCCATCGCGCGAAGCGGCGGAGTGATGCGTCCCGACCTCGGCCCGCGCCCGCATCTCGGCTATGCGGCAAGCCGCGTCGATCGCGCCGCCGAGCGGCGCTCCGACGCCGACGCACTGCGCGCACTGGAGAGCGAAGGCCGCGCCCGCGCCTACCTGATCAGTGGCGAGTTGGTCGTGCTGCGGATAACTGACGGAGCGCTCGATCCGCTGTTTCCCTGCGCCGCCGCGCGCGCCTTTGAGGGGGCGGCGGAAGCCGCTTTTCTGGGCCTCATCGAAGGCGCCGCGCGTTTCGCGGTCGCGATCGAGCCGGCCGCAGCCGCCGCGCTCAAGACCAACGACGCCTTCGAGGTCACCGACCTGCGCTCGATTGCGGTGCGCGGTCTCGTCGACGCCGAGCACCTGCCTGCCCTCGCGGAGGGCAAGGCGCTGCTCAATTGGCATGCACGGCACCGGTTCTGTCCGAACTGCGGGGCTACCACGCATCTGGTCGAGGCCGGCTGGCGGCGCGACTGCCCGGCCTGCAAGACCCAGCACTTCCCGCGCACCGATCCGGTCGCGATCATGCTGCCGGTCGCGGGCGATCGTTGCGTGCTCGGCCGCTCGCACCGATTCCAGCCCGGCATGTGGTCGTGCCTCGCCGGCTATATCGAGCCGGGCGAGGCGATCGAGGACGCGGTGCGGCGGGAGACGCACGAGGAGGCCGGCATTGTCTGCGGGCGCGTCGCCTATTTCGCCTCGCAGCCGTGGCCGTTCCCGACCTCGCTGATGATCGGCTGTCATGCCGAGGCGATCTCGCATGACATCGTGATCGACCGCGCCGAATTGGCCGACGCCCGCTGGTTTGACCGTGAAGAAGTCGCGCAGATGATCCTGCGGCGGCATCCGGACGGGTTCACCGCGCCCGCGCCGGTCGCGATCGCGTATCACATCATCCGCGCCTGGGTGGAGGATGGCGTTGAGTTCGGGTAGCGCGCAGGGGCGGCGTCCGGTGGTGCTGTGCGCCGGCATCGCGGTCGAGGACTTCATCTTCAAGGTCGAGCGATTTCCCCAGCCGGGCGAGAAGGTCCAAGCCGCCACGATGATCGCGACGCCAGGCGGCTGCGCCGCCAATGCCGCAATCGCGGTCGCACGGCTTGGCGGCTTGTCACGCTTCACCGGCCCGGTCGGCAGCGACGAGGCAAGCGCCCGCTTCCTCGCTGGAATTGGCCGCGACGGCGTCGATGCGAGCAAGGTCGAGCGCGTCGAAGGCGCTTCAATCTCGGTCTCCGGGATATTCATCGACAGGACCGGCGAAAAGCTGGTCGCGACGCGCCGCGGCGAGAAGCTCGCCGACGCGCGCCCGCGCGACGCCGCCGCACTGGTCGCCGATGTCGACATCGTGATGGCTGACAACCGCTTTCCTGATTTCGTCCGGCCCATTCTGCAAGCTGCGGTCCGCCGCGGCATTCCGGCGGTGCTCGACGGCGATCGGGCGACGGCGCCCGACGACCCGCTGTTCACCATCGCCTCCCATGTCATCTTCTCGTCCGAGGCGCTGCGCACCACCACTGGCCTGGCTGACCTTGCGGACGCGCTGATGTTCATCGCCCGGACCGCGCCAGGCTTTCTGGCCGTCACCAATGGACCGGAGGAGATGCTGTGGCTCGAGGAAGGGAAGTTGCGGCGAATGGCGGCCTTCCCGATCGAGGCGGTTGACACCCTCGGCGCAGGCGACGTGTTTCACGGCGCCTTCGCGCTCGCGTTGGCGGAGGGGCACGATCCGGAGCCGGCGATGCGCTTCGCAGCCGCCGCCGCGGCCCTCAAGTGCACCCGCTTTGGCGGGATTGCAGGGGCCCCGGTCCGGCGCGAGGTCGACGCTCTTCTGGCGAGCCGATAAGGGCTTGATATAGAATTGTTTTCCACATAAAGATAGCCGAAGGCCACCACACAGAAGATATTTCTAAGAGACCCCAAATTCCTGACGAAATAGTTCGCCAACGGCAGCCGCCATGGACTCGATAGACCGCAAGATCCTCGCGCTCCTGCAGGACAATGCGTCGCTCTCCGTCGCCGAGATCGGCAACCGGGTGGGCTTGTCCTCGACGCCCTGCTGGAAACGCATCCAACGACTTGAAGCCGACGGGGTGATCCAAAAACGTGTGGCACTTGTCGACCAGGACAAGCTCGGCCTCGGGGTGACCGTGTTCGTATCGATCGAGACCGGCGACCACTCGCAGGATTGGCTCGCCCAGTTTGCCGAGCGGGTCGGCGCCATGCCGGAGGTGATGGAGTTCTACCGGATGGCCGGCGACGTCGACTACATGCTGCGTGTGGTCGTGACCGACATTGCGGGCTACGACGCCTTCTACAAGCGCCTGATCGCCTCGGTGCCGCTCAAGAATGTCACCTCGCGCTTCGCCATGGAGCGGATCAAGTCGACCACGGCACTGCCGATTCCGGAGCGCGGAGCCCAGGCCCCAGCCAGGACTTGAGCCAGTCAGGACTTGAGCCAGTCAGGGCTTGAGCCACTCAGGACTTGAGCCACTCGTCGCGACAGGCCTTCGTGGTCAGGAATTGACGCGGGTCACGGTGTCCGACAATCGCGGCCGCATGTAGATCTGATCGGACAGATTGAGGTTTCCGGTCAACACATAGCCGAACGTTGGATTGTAGGTGTAGCCGACCTCGCTCCAGATCAGCGTCGTATTTGGCACGTTGAGCACCGTCGGCAGCGTCACCGTCGACCCGACGGTGTGCTTGGTGCCACCAAGCGTGTCGCTCCAGGCGATCTTGGCCACTCCATTGGCGTCAATGGTCACTGCCGAGAGCACGATCTTGAGCGGGGATGTCTGGTAAGGTGCCATAACCGCCGCCGAAGCACTCAGCAGGGCGGTCATGTCGGAATTGTTGATGCTCGACACCCGCGACGCCAGATCGGCCATGGTGCGCGTGGTGAGCGTGACCTTGCGGTCGATCGCCACCCCTTGCGAAACCTCGACCACCCCCAGATAGAGCGTGACCATCAGGGGCAGCAGCATCGCGAACTCGACCGCCGAAATGCCGCGGCGATCCCGCGCAAAGGACGCGATACGCTGGACGAGCACGACGAGTAGAGCGGCTGATCTCATGACACAACACTCAACAACCGGAGGAACCGTAGGGCTCATTGCGGAAAGCAGACGTCGCAACCAGCAGCCGCTTGCCGCCTGCCATGTTATCAAGTCCCAGAATCGAGACGTAGACCGGCCACCTGTAGAACAGGCGCACCAGCACGATGGAGCATGGGCCGCCTGGCTGGTAACCGAAGTTATTGACGAAGTTGCCATTCGCATCGAGCGGCGTCGGCATGGTGATAGCGGCAAATGTCGGGAAGGATTTTACTTCGATGAAGATGCCGTTGGTGCAGTCGAACAGACCGTAGATCTTGGCACACACCGCATTCTTGAATGCGTTCTGATCGAAGCCCTGCTGCTGCGCCTGGCCGGTCATGATGAGCCGCCCGGAATCGGCGACGGCCGTTTCCAGCGCCTGGCCCGCAAAGAAGATGACCGAGGTCTCCAAGATGGCAAAGATCAGCGCGAGGAAAGGCGCTGCAACCATGCCGAATTCGACCGCGGCTATGCCGGACTGCTGTTGGACAAAACGGCGCGCGAGGCGAACGCATTTGAGCCGACGCACGCTTGTTGACAGTTTGGCCCACATGTCACTAACCCTGGCTACCACGTACCCGATGTTTGGCGGCAACGGCACCGCAACATTCAAGCAATACCGAACAGGCGTTGTCGAAGTGTTGTGGCAATCGCCGACAACAGCGGAGGGCCGGGTAAGAATCCATTGACCAAAAAAATGGCCCTGGATTTGCGGTGCCAACAACGAGCACCCGTGCGATGCTCGCATTGGCCGGGGTTTGGCGAGCACGCAACAGCTATTTGTCGGACTTCGACGGGGCGTTGCCCTGGGCCATACCGCTGCGGCTGACCGTTTGGCCGATGACGCCGTCGAAGTACTTTTCGCCGTCGCCCAGCATGATCCGCGGCTCGCACACCGGCGCACAGCTGTAGGTCTCGCGGTTCACACCGCGATACACCACCACCACGTCAGCGCGCGGTGCGACGACCTCGATCGTCTTCTCCATCAACACCACGCCACCGCGGTCGAGCGCGATGATGTTGGTGATGCCATAGCCCTTGCCGGTAATCACCATCAGGCCACCGGCCTGTATCGCAGCGTCGGCGATCAACGGATTGCCGATCACGATCGTCGCTACCCTTTCCGGCAGCTTCACGAGCCGCGCCTGGTCAAGTAGGACTCCGATGTCAGCGGCAGCCGCTGTCGTCGACACCGCATACGGCGTGAGGACGAGCGTACACGCGAATGCCAGAATGAAACGCGCGGGACCAAGCGCCGGCCCGCGACCTCTGATGAAGAACGCCATCATACTCCCCCGCGCCTTACGCCTCGATCAGCCAACACACCCCGGCCGCCGAATGGGCAGGTCACTGCTGTCGAGTTCACCCGAAATAGGTGAATGAACCGCAAACGAACCGGCTGCGACCTCATTGTTTGAACGGATGAATCATTTGAGCGCCGAAATCGGCCGGAAAGGCCTGATCGGCCACGCCATAGGAGGCCGGCAGCGTGTCCTTCGGCATGTAGAAGGTGCCGAAGATCAGGTCGAGAACCGGGAAAGTCGGAGCGAAGTTCTTCTCCCCGCCCTGATCGGCGGATGTGTGGTGCCAGCGGTGAAAGACCGGGCCGGCGATCACATAACGCAGCGGCCCAAGCGACCAGTTGAGATTGGCATGGACAAACGCCGAATGCGCAATCGTGAATGGGCCAAGGATCACGAGGGCATGGGGTGAAATTCCCGCCAGCAACATGAGGACGTCGGCAGCGACGCCGCCAAGCGCGATGTTGACGGGATGGAACCGGGCCGCCGAGATCCAATCGAGATCCGTCGACGAATGGTGGACCGCGTGATACTTCCACATTGTCGGACCATGAAAGATCCGATGGCTCCAGTACATGATCAGGTCAGCCCCAATCAGGAAAATGATCGACTGAAGCCACAACGGCAGGGCGGCAAGCGGGCCGTGTCCATTTTCATAGAACGCAATCAGTCCATCCTCGCCGGTGATGCCGAATAGAAGCGCCGCGCCAATGACCAAAAGCCCGATGCGCAGATAGCGCGACATCAGCGGTATGATGAACCAATAGCAAATATCGGTCGCAAGCTCGCGCTTGCGCCACCACGGCCGCCCCGGATTGCAGGCCCAGAAGAAGGTCAGAACCGCAAACACAATCCCAAGCACGATTGAAATGGGAAGAAGCCGCATGAAGGTCGCGCCAAAGCTATGGATGACCGCGACGAGCCCCTCGAACATGATACGCAACCTACACTGACTGCCGACCTCATCTGATATCGCGGCAACGCAGTTAAGATGCCGTGAAGGTTGGCCAAATCGCCAGCGCAGACCGTAATCGCGCCACTCGGGGCGATACCCGGCCGCCCCTCAGCGTGTTGTTGCCGGCGATCGCCACGCGGGCGGTGCGTCTAGGCGGCCGCTCGTCGCCACAGACTGAGCGCTATGCTCAAGTATAATTTATCTACATATCCGTATTATTTCCTAATCGAGGCGTACAACGTTGGCGTAATCCAGAATAATATGCCGTTAACCACAGAATTCTGAGCGACACATCTTGTTAACTGCATTGACTATTCGATTTTGAAACTTTTCCCGCCAACGTCCCGATTAACCACCGCGCAAGCGCGCCTGGATACGGTCGGCCTCAGTCCCACCGGCTGAGCCATAACAGTTCCGGGGCCATCTCTCAGAAAGCAAAGCGCGGACCTGGAGGCGCTGTAGATGACGACCCTCGTAAACTTTTTCAAAGACGAGTCCGGCGCAACCGCCGTCGAATATGGCCTCATTGCCGCGGGCATTTCCGTGTCCATCATCGCGGTCGTGCATGGCCTCGGCACCAAGTTGGCCACGACGTTCACGTCGGTGTCGACCGGGACCAAATAGGGGCGTTGCGCCAGCAGGCGTTGGACGGGGCTCCGGTCATTCGCCGGGGCTTTTTGCTTACTCCTTCGATCGCGCCTCCCGCGACCCATTGCTTAACAAGTCCGCACAAAGTCGATGGTTTCGAAGTACCTTTTTTTCAGATTTCTCCAGTACAAACCGCGTTGTGCAGGGCAACCTAAACTTTGGACCACAAGTCAAGGAGTTCGTCCATGTCGAAGATCTTCGCGTTCCTGCGTGACGAAAGCGGCGCCACCGCCATCGAGTATGGCCTGATCGCCGCGGGCATTTCGGTCGTCATCATCGTGGCGGTGAACTCGGTGGGTACCGCCCTCACCACGACCTTCACGTCGATCGCGGGCGCGGTGAAGTAAAGTCATCCCGCAGGCGGCTCACTCCGCCAACGAGCATTGGTGCGCCCGCCGCGATCGCGTTGGCGGGCGCTTCCATTTTGTGAACGCTAACTGAACAGCAAGATACAGCGGCCAGAATTCGTCGGGCCACGGCGAGCGTCGTGGGCGAGCGTCGTGGGGAGGTCTCAAGCATGGTTGCCAACGCACTCGGACTGATGCTGTTTCCCGCGATGATGGCCTTTGCGGCGTCGAGCGATCTTCTGACCATGACCATCTCGAACCGCGTGTCGCTGGTCTTGGTTGTCGGCTTCTTTGTCCTCGCGCTCATCATCGGAATGAGTGGCAGCACGATGCTCTGGCACATCGGCGCAGGGTGCATCGTTTTGGCCGTAGCCTTTGGCTGCTTTGCGATGGGCTGGATCGGCGGCGGCGATGCCAAGCTCGCCGCAGCGACTGCTCTCTGGTTTGGCTTCGATCACTTGCTGCCCTATCTGTTGTACGCCTCCTTGTTCGGCGGAGCGCTGACACTATTGCTGCTTGCGTTCCGCACGATGCCGCTGCCGCCATTTCTCGCGACCCAGCAATGGGTACAGCGCCTGCATCACAAGAGCGGCGGTGTGCCCTACGGCATCGCGCTCGCGGCCGCCGCTCTCTTCGTTTACCCGAATACGCTTTGGATGCACGCCATTGCTGCGTGACGACATGCGCGCAAGAGCATTCCCCCAGTGACTAACCGTTAACTGGATTTAGATACCCGCCATTAACCATGCTTTGACGTTTAGCTGCTCAAATCACGCATGCACGGCCACGTTTCCGGTTGGGGCATTCTGTGAGAGTTGCGCACCGTCTTGGTCGCAGCGTGATTTGTGGAAAGTGAAGCGTCATGAAACCCGCGCGTATCGTTGTCCTCATCATCGCCCTCGCCGCTGGCGGCATCGCGGCCTTGCTGGCTGGGCGATCGGATGCTCCCCAGCCGGCCCTCGCGCCGGTTGCCCCACTCGAGACGATCGACGTCCTCATCGCCGGTGGCGACATCGGGCTTGGCAGCACGGTGTCGAGCCAAGACTTGCGCTGGCAGACGTGGCCGGCAGCATCTGCCAGCTCGCATTTCATCCGCCGGAGCGACAATCCGGACGCCATCAATCAACTCGGCGGCTCGATCGCGCGCCAGCCCTTCGCCACCGGCGAGCCGATCCGCGAGGCCAAGCTGATCAAGGCCAAGGGCTCCGGCTACATGGCCGCGATCCTGCCCAAGGGCAAGCGGGCGATTGCGATCGACATTTCACCCGACACCAGCGTCGCCGGCTTCATTCTCCCGAACGATCACGTCGACGTCATTCTGTCGCGCCGCGACAACAAGGAATCTGACAAGGGACCTGGAGCCGACCTCCATTCCGGCGAGATCATCCTGGCCAACATACGGGTTCTGGCGATCGACCAGACCGTCGAGGACAAGAACGGGCAGCGCGTTGTCGTAGGCAAGACCGCGACGCTCGAGCTCGCGCCGCATCAATCCGAGCTGCTCGCCCGCGCCAAGATGATGGGCGTGCTCACACTCACGCTGCGCAGCATCGTCGATTTCGACGTGGTCAGTGACGAAGATTTGGAAGCGCGCCGCAGCATCAATGTCGTTCGTTTCGGCGTCGGTGCAACGACGTCGAAATAGGCCGGGACAACAAGGGGACCATCATGGCGAATGTGCCGCTGATCCGAACCACCCAGATTGCTGCCGTAATCTTCGCGGTCGGGTTCATCGCGCCCGGGCACGTGCCCGCGGCCGAACAAGGCACGCCGACCATCCAACTGGTCGCGGGAGACAGCAACTCCCGCTTCGTCCCGCTCGGCGTCGGCAAATCGGTCGTGATCGACCTGCCGCGCGACGTCAAGGATGTGCTGGTCGCCGATCCCACGATTGCAAATGCGGTCGTCCGCACCGCGCGGCGCGCCTACATCATTGGCGTCAAGATCGGCCAGACCAACGTCTTTTTCTTCGATGCCGACGGCCAGCAGATCGGCGGTCTCGACATCGCGGTGACCCGCAACCTCAACGGCCTGCGCGCCGCAATCAAACAGGCGCTGCCGCACGCCGACATTCAGGTGGAAGGACTTGGCGACGGACTCGTGCTCACCGGCAACGTCTCGAGCCCGCTTGAGTCACAGACCGCATTCGACATCGCGTCGCGCCTCGTTGAGGACGGCAAGCGAGTGGTCAACAGCATCAACATCCACAGCCGCGATCAGGTCATGCTGAAGGTGACGGTCGCGGAAATGCAGCGCGACATCATCAAGCAGCTCGGCATCGACTTGAGCGGCAGCATCGGTGCCGGTGCGACGGTTGTCAACTTCAATACCACCAACACGTTCACGGCCTTCGGCCAGGCACTCGCCCCAAGCAACTTCACGGGCACCTGGAAATCGGTGAACGCGACGCTGCGCGCGATGGAGCGCGCCGGCATCATCCGCACGCTGGCCGAACCGACGCTGACCGCCATCTCGGGCGAAAGCGCCTACTTCCTCGCCGGCGGCGAATTTCCGATCCCTGGAAACTATACTTGCGACCCGCAGACCCGCAGCTGTCAGATTTCGGTCCAGTTCAAGAAGTTCGGCGTCGGTCTCAATTTCACGCCGGTGGTCCTGGCGGAAGGTCGCATCAGCCTCAAGGTCATGAGCGAAGTCTCCGAGCTCTCGAATGAGAACTCGTTGACGCTGACGCAGTCGATCGGCAACGGACAGACGCAGACCCTGACCATCCCGTCGATCCGCACGCGCCGTGCGGAAACAACGCTGGAGATTCCGTCTGGCGGCTCGCTGGCGATGGCGGGCCTCATTCAGGATCAGACCAAGCAGCAGATCAACGGCATCCCCGGGCTGATGCAGGTGCCGGTTCTCGGTGCGCTGTTCAAGAGCCGCGACTATGTCAATCGCACGACCGAGCTTGCCGTGATCGTCACTCCCTATGTGGTGCGCGCGGTGGCGCAGAAGCAATTGTCGCGTCCGGACGACGGCTTTGCCGATCCGAGCGACCCTTCCACCGTGCTGCTCGGCCGGCTCAATCGGATCTATGGCGTTGCCGGCAAGGTCGATCCGAAGCGCACGTACAACGGCCACTACGGCTTCATTCTCGATTAGACGCGCGCAACGGAGACGATCCATGATCTTGAAACACACGATGGTCGCAGGACGGCGGCGCGCACACGGCCTTCGGCTCGCGCTGATCACGACTTGCGCGCTCCTCCTCGGCGGCTGTTATACGCCCCAGGAAGTCATCGGCAGCGTCGCCAGCGATGTCCGCCAGCGCCACCCGATCGCAATCAAGGAAGGGCCACGCACGGTCAACCTCTTCATCGGCGACAAGCGTGGCACCCTGACCGGCTCACAACGTGCCGAGGTACTGTCGTTCGTGCACGAGTGGCGACGAGAGGCGACCGGCGGAATTCTGATCGACGTGCCGTCGGGCACCGGCAACGCAGCCGCCGCCGCCAACGCAGCACACGAGGTTCGCGCCATCCTGTCGGCCGCCGGCGTGCCGCCGAATGCCGTGGAGCTTCGCGAAAATCGGCCACAAAATCCGGCCAAGCTTGCCACCCTGCGGCTCCACTATCCGCGCATGATGGCTGAAGCCGGCCCCTGCGGGATGTGGCCGAACGATCTCGGCCCAACCCACGAGCGCGAGCATTTCGAGAACCGGCAGTACTGGAACTTCGGATGCGCCCAGCAGCGCAATCTCGCCGCCATGGTCGAGAATCCGGCCGATTTGGTGCAGCCGCGCAGCGAGGTGCCGGCCTATACCGGTCGCCGCACCACGGTGCTCGACAAGTATCACCGCGGTGAAAGCACGGCGACCCAATATCCCGACGAGAACAAGGGCAAGATCAGCACGATTGGTCAGTAGTCATGAGCAACTCCCCGATGCCTCCGCCTGAAGCCGCAGAATCCACTTCGGCCGAACACATCGCACCCGCACCACGGGTGTCGGTCCAGGCCTTCTGCGAAACCGTCGAGACCGCGGCTGCCGTTCAGGCGGCTGGCGAGGACCGCAGGCTGGGCAGGGCCCATCTCAAGGTCCAGATGGGCGGCATTGTCGCCGCCAACGAGGCGTATAGCGCCTCGCCCACGCCCAATGTGATTGTGATCGAGACCGAGGGCCGGGGCAACGACATCCTGGCCGGGCTCGATCAACTCGCCAACGTGTGCGACGCCGGCACCCGGGTCCTTGTGATCGGCCGGCTCAACGACGTGCTCCTCTATCGCGAATTGATCCGCCGGGGCGTCAGCGACTACCTGATAGGCCCGGTGGGGCCGATCGACATCGTCCGATCGATCTGCGGGCTGTTCTCCTCGCCTGATGCCAAGCCGGTCGGGCGCGTCGTTGCGGTCGTCGGCTCGAAGGGTGGCGTCGGGGCGTCGACTGTCGCGCACAATATCGCTTGGGCGATGGCCCGCGACATCAAGCTTGACACGGTCGTGACGGATCTTGATCTCGCCTTCGGGACCGCCGGGCTCAACTACAATCAGGATCCGCCGCAGGGCATCGCAGACGCTGTGTTCTCGCCGGATCGCATCGATACCGGCTTTATCGACCGGTTGTTGTCGAAGTGCGCCGATCACCTAAGCCTTCTGGCGGCGCCCGCGACGCTCGATCGGGTCTATGACTTCGGTGAAGAGGCATTCGACCCCATCCTCGACTCGTTGCGCTCGAACATGCCCTGCATTGTGCTCGACGTCCCGCACCAATGGAGCGCCTGGACGAAGCGTCTCATGACCAGCGCCGACGACATCCTCATCGTCGCCGGTCCCGACCTCGCCAACTTGCGGAATGCGAAGAATCTGCTCGATCTGCTGAAGGCATCGCGTCCGAACGACCGCCGGCCTTACTACTGCCTCAACCAGGTCGGCGTTCCCAAACGACCGGAGATCACTGCTGCGGATTTCGCCAAGGCATTGGATTTCGATCCGATCGCGATCATTCCGTTCGAGCCGCAGGTCTTCGGCACGGCCGCCAACAACGGTCAGATGATCGCCGAATTCTCACCCGGTCACCGCGCGTCCCTGACGTTCCGGCAGCTTGCCCAGGTTCTGACCGGACGCACGGAGTTGAAGAAGGCCAAGGCGGGATTGCTATCCCCGATACTCGAGAAACTGCGCAAGCGGGCTTGAGCAGCCCCGGAGGGTTAGTTGCGTGTTTGGAAAGCGTAGCACAGCCGACAATCATCCCGCGACCACGGTGGCGGCGCCGAGCCCGCAGCCGGCGCCTGCCGCCGCGCAACCGCAGTCGTCCGCGCCGCAGGCCGCACCGCGCCCAGCGCCCAGCCCGGGTGTCATCGAAGCCGGCCGCGCTCCGATTCCATCGACCGGCCTGGGAGCCCAGCTGGTGCCCACGCCGCCCGCCGGCAAGCGGCACGGCGGCCTGCCCAATGAGTCCTCGCCCCCCCTTGTCCCAACCGCAACCGACTCGCGGAATTCCGAGGCCTACTACGAGACCAAGGGGACGATCTTCGGCGCCCTGATCGAGGCGATCGATCTCGCGCAACTCGCCAAACTTGACGCCGAGTCCGCACGCGAGGAAATCCGCGACATCATCAACGAGATCATCGCCATCAAGGCGATCGTGATGTCGATCTCCGAGCAGGAAGAGCTGCTCGACGACATCTGCAATGACGTCCTCGGTTACGGTCCGCTGGAGCCCCTGCTCGCCCGTGACGACATCGCCGACATCATGGTCAACGGCGCCGGCACGACCTACATCGAAGTCAAGGGCAAGATCCAACGGACCGGAATTCGCTTCCGCGACAACCAGCAGCTTCTGAACATCTGTCAGCGCATCGTCAGCCAGATCGGCCGGCGTGTCGATGAATCGTCGCCAATCTGCGACGCGCGCCTGCCCGACGGCTCGCGCGTCAACGTCATCGTGCCGCCGCTCGCCATCGACGGCCCGGCCCTCACCATCCGAAAATTCAAGAAAGACAAGCTCACGCTCGCCCAGCTTGTGAACTTCGGCAGTATCACGAAGGAAGGCTCGGACATCCTTCAGATCATCGGCCGCTGCCGCGTGAACACCATCGTGTCGGGAGGAACCGGCTCCGGCAAGACCACGCTGCTCAACTGCCTGACGCAATTCATCGATCACGACGAGCGCATCATCACCTGCGAGGACGCGGCCGAGCTCCAGCTGCAACAGCCACACACGGTCCGGCTCGAAACCCGGCCGCCCAACCTCGAGGGCGAAGGGCAGATCACCATGCGCGACCTGGTGAAGAACTGCCTGCGTATGCGACCCGAGCGGATCATCGTCGGCGAGGTGCGCGGACCGGAGGCATTCGATTTGCTGCAGGCCATGAACACCGGTCACGACGGATCAATGGGCACGCTCCACGCCAACAGCCCGCGCGAGGCCCTGTCGCGTATCGAATCGATGATCACCATGGGCGGTTATTCATTGCCCTCGCGCACCATCCGAGAAATGGTCTGCGGATCGGTCGACATCATCGTGCAGGCCGCGCGTCTGCGCGACGGCTCCCGACGCATCACCCACATCACGGAAGTGATGGGAATGGAGGGTGACGTCATCATCACGCAGGACATCTTTCTCTACGACATGATCGGCGAGGATGCCAACGGCAATATCATCGGCCGCCATCGTTCGACTGGAATCGGACGCCCGAAATTCTGGGATCGCGCCCGCTACTACGGCGAGGAGAAGCGCCTCGCGGCGGCGCTCGACGCCTCGGAAGCCGTCGACGCGTTGAATACCTGAACCCGGGGCAAATGCCGGCATGAATGCGATCTCTCTATTCTTCCTGGTGAGCGTCGCCATTGGCGGCATCGTCTGGGTATTCGTCTATCCGCTGATCTCGGGCGAAAAAAAGGTCGAGAAGCGCAAGGAAACGGTCGCACGCTCCGCGCCCGCCGTCCGGGCTGCGGCCGCCGCCGCCACTCGCAATCCGCAACGGTCGCGCCGCGAACAGGTGGAAGGGTCGCTGAAGGATCTCGAAGCCAAACAGACCAAGTCGGTGCCGCTCGGCATGCGGATCAGTCAGGCCGGGCTGAGCTGGTCCAAAAACCAGTTCATACTCATCAGCGCGGTGCTCGGCATTGTCGCGTTCCTGGTCTTTTTCTCGATCGAAGCTGGCCTATGGGCAGCGTTGGCGGTGGGCTTTGCGGCGGGGTTCGGCCTTCCGCACTGGATTCTCAGATTTCTCAAGCGGCGTCGCGAGGCGAAGTTCCTTGCCGCCCTTCCGGATGCCGTCGACGTCATCGTCCGCGGTATCAAATCCGGACTGCCCCTGCTCGACAGCCTGAAGGTGATCAGCGCCGACTCACCCGAACCGCTGCGCAGCGAATTCCGGACCATTCTCGATATCCAGGCGATCGGGGTCCCGCTCGGTGAGGCCTGTACCAAGCTCTATGACCGGATGCCGCTTCCCGAAGCGAATTTCTTCGGCATCGTCATTGCCATCCAGCAGAAGGCCGGCGGAAATCTGTCGGAAGCGCTCGGCAACCTGTCGAAAGTGCTGCGCGAGCGCAAGAAGATGAAGGCGAAGATCCAAGCCATGTCAATGGAAGCGAAGGCATCGGGTGCGATCATCGCATGTCTCCCGGTTGCCGTGATGATCCTCGTCTATCTCACCAGCCCTCACTACATCGAGCTCTTGTGGACGCATCCGACCGGGCGCGCAATGCTGGCGGCAAGCGCGTTCTGGATGAGTGCAGGCGTCTTCGTCATGCGCAAGATGATCAACTTCGATTTCTGATCGGCACACCATGATCGAATTACTGATCCAGCACATATCGAACCCGCGCAGCATGGCCATGCTTTTCGCCGCGGTCGCGGCAATCGCCACCGTGTTGACTCTGGCCATGCCGTTGTTGGCATCCGACTCGCTGTCAAGGCGCATGAAAGCCGTCGCGCTCGAGCGCGAGAAGATCCGCCAGCGCGAGCGCGAGCGCATGGCGCGTGGCGAGAAGGTCGCGCTGCGACGATCGCCGAAGCAGTACATGCTGACGATCGTCAACGAGCTCAATCTCGGCAAATGGGTGGGCCAGGAGGACGCCCGCGCGCTGCTCGTTCAGGCTGGCCATCGGGGGCAGGCACCTTACATCACCTTTTTGTTTTTCCGACTCGTCACGCCGATCTTGATGCTGGCCGGCTCGGCCTTCTACGTATTCTTTATGGCGAAGCTCAGCCAGCCAACCTCGATCAAGGTCGGCATCTGTATCGCGGCCACCTATCTCGGCATGTATATGCCAATCCTGATCGTGAAGAACCAGATCCAGAAACGCCAGGTTTCGATCAAGCGGGCATTTCCGGACGCGCTCGACCTTCTTCTGATCTGCGTGGAATCCGGCATGTCGATCGAGGCCGCCTTCCGCAAGGTTTCGGTCGAAGTCGGCACGCAGTCGATTGCCCTCGCCGAGGAGCTCACGCTCACCACCGCGGAGCTGTCCTACCTGCAGGAGCGCCGCCAAGCCTATGAGAACCTCGCCAAGCGCACCAATCTCGAGGGCGTCAAGGCGGTGTGCATGGCCCTACAGCAGGCCGAGCGCTACGGCACGCCGCTGGGGCAAACGCTGCGGGTGATGGCGCAGGAAAACCGCGACATGCGTATGTCGGAAGCCGAGAAGAAGGCCGCCGGCCTGCCGCCCAAGCTGACTGTGCCGATGATTCTGTTCTTCCTGCCCGTCCTCTTCATTGTCATCCTTGGCCCGGCCGCCATTCGGATCATGGAGCTGCGCTGATCCAGGGCCGCACCGGCGAGCGCCTCTTCCGCGACTGAACTGGCGCCGGCCGCGGGAGCTTGGGAGGCGTCGATATGGTCGTGACCGCAAGAGCCGAACGCGCCTGGCCGGCGGCCTCAGCTTCGCCCGGTCTTGGACGACTTCGACGCCGGAACCTGAAGCTGGTTCTGCTGGGCCAGCATCTGGCGCAGATAGGCGACATTGGCAGCCGCCAAGTCCGGCGGCAGATCGGCGCGCGCGATCGTTTCCGCTTCGGCGAAGCGGCCCTGCAGCCCTACGACCAGCGCTAGATTTTGCCGCACGCGCGGCTCCGCGCCGGCGCGCGAGACCGCCCGCCGCAACGTCATTTCGGCCCGCACCAGGTCCTTGGACAAGGCATAGGACAGGCCGAGATTGGAGAGCACGGAGGGCTCGTCCGGCACGATCTTGAGCGCGGTCGCGTAGTAGCGCTGCGCTTCGTCGTGGCGTCCCGTCTGGTCGAGCACGGCGCCCTGCACCGACAGGATGCGCCAGTCCGGTCGGTCGGGCGTGTGCGCCTGGTTGAGCACGTCGAGCGCCTGCTGATAGTTTCCGGCATCCGCCAGCGCACGGCCATAGGCCCCGAGCACGTCCGTGTTCTTGGAATTCTTGAGCGCCGCTTGCTCCAGCACCGCGACCGCCTGCGAACGCTGACCGGAGGCGCGCAGCGCCTGCGCATAGTTGATCGCCGCCACCGGGTCGTTGGGATTGGCCTTGTGACGCTCCCCCCAGGCCGAGGCCGCGCTGCGCGCATCGGCCTCGTCGCGGGGCGCGGCAGCCATCGCGGACGTGGCGGCGGGCTCCGAGGATTGGGTGGTCTTGCAGCCAGCAATCGCCAGCCCCAATGCAACGACGAGGGCTGTCGAGGCGAAGAGTTGCGCGGGTCTGGCGCGATACGGCGGTAATGCGTCCATGGCTTTGGGATTGACTCCAGGCCCCACCCGATACCACCAGCAATAAAATGTTAACCCTAACGGGAGGTTAACGGGCGCCCTGCTTGGAAGGCTCGTGATACTCCGCGGCCATCTGAGCCGACCTTCGGAACCAAGAGGACTCCACCAAGTCTCTGATTCTAGTGCCGCTTTTCGATTTGAAGGTCCTAGCCGAGTTGGCCGCAACTGGTGTAGGAACCTCAAATCGATGGCACTCGCCTCCCCCCATGGCACGTCGTGCAGGAACCCATGGCCAATACCGCAATCCATCCAGCATTTGCCCCGCGCGACGGCTCCGGCGTCCCGGTCACGTTCGTGACCGCCGCCAACTGGGCAGAGGTGCGAGCACGTCTCGACGCCCGCGCGCGGGCGTTCGCCGATTCGGCCGGCTTCGAGCCGCGCGCCGGTCGCCACCTCCTCCTGCCGGGCCCCGACGGTACGCTTGCCGGCGTACTGTTTGCGATCGAGAGCGCCAACGGGCCGCACCCAGACCCGTTTCGGGCGGGCGCCCTGCCGAGCCTGCTGCCGGCACGCACCTATCGCTTCGCCGAGGCGCCACCCGATGCGCGGCTCGCGGCGCTGGCGTTTGCGCTCGGCACGTATCGCTTCGGGCGCTATCGAAAGTCGGATGAGCAGTCGGCGCGGCTCGAGGTCCCCGAGGGGGTGGATATCGAAGACCTCACCCGGATTGTCGAGGGCGTTTTTCTCGCCCGCGACCTCATCAACACGCCGGCGAACGACATGGGGCCGGCAGAGCTCGAGCAGGCAGCCCGCACGCTCGCCAATCGCCACGGCGCGACCCTGAACGCGATCGTGGGCGAAGACCTGCTGACGCAGAATTTTCCGCTGATCCATGCCGTGGGCCGCGCCGCCGATCGGGCGCCGCGCTTGGTCGACATGACCTGGGGCGATCCTTCGCATCCCAAGATCACGCTGGTCGGCAAGGGCGTCTGTTTCGACACCGGCGGCCTCGACATCAAGCCCGAAAGCGGCATGCTCAACATGAAGAAGGACATGGGGGGCGCCGCCTCGATGCTGGCGCTCGCTCACATGCTGATGTCGCGCCGGGTCAAGATCCGATTGCGCGTTCTGATCCCAGCCGTCGAGAACTCGATTTCCGGCTCCGCCTTTCGCCCGCGCGACATCTATCGCTCCCGCAAGGGCATCACGGTCGAGATCGGCAACACCGATGCCGAGGGCCGGCTCATCCTCGCCGACGCCTTTGCGCTGGCTGACGAGGAGCAGCCTGAGCTGATCGCCGACATGGCAACACTGACCGGAGCCGCTCGCGTCGCGCTCGGTACCGAAGTGGTGCCGTTTTATACCGACGACGACGCGCTGGCCGGCGAGCTCGCCCAGCACGCGCAGGCGCAGTGCGACCCGCTGTGGCGGATGCCGCTCTGGCGGCCCTATGACCAGCTGCTCGAGTCGAAGGTTGCCGACGTCAATAACGTCTCGAGCGGCGGCTTTGCCGGATCGATCACCGCCGCGATGTTCCTGCGCCGCTTCGTGACCGCCGCCAAGGCGTGGCTGCATTGCGACATCTACGCCTGGAACCAGACCACGCGGCCGGGCCGCCCGGAAGGCGCCGAGTGCCAGGCCGCACGCGCGCTCTATGCATTGCTGACCGCCCGCTACGGCTAGGCGCCCGAGTCTACCCATGACCCCGCACGATCCGCGCATCACGCCGGCACGGCCAGACCTCGCGACAAGCCATCTCGCGGGCACGGTCGATGCTGCGCGCTTCGTCGACGGGCACCTGCGCGAAGTTGCGGAGGCGCAGGCACCGCTGCGGCGCTCGCCTTCGCCGGATGCGGCTCTGGAGACCGAGGCGCTCAAGGGCGAGCGCGTCATGGTCTACGACAACAACGAGGAGGGCTGGTCCTGGGGCCAGCTTGCAGCCGACAGCTATGTCGGCTGGCTGCCGACGGCGGCGCTGCGCGATCCGGGGCCGCCACCGACCCACCGCGTCGCGGTCCCGCGGACGCTGGTGTTTCCGGGACCGTCGATCAAGCTGCCGCCGCTCGAAGGGCTTTCGTTGGGCTGCCGGCTTGCGATCATGCGCATCGATGGGCCGCTGGCGGTGACGGACTCCAATGGCTTCGTCCCGGCGTGCCATCTCAAGCCGCTCGACTTCACCGAACCCGATTTCGTCACCGTTGCCGAGAGCTT
>DAIUEP010000051.1:0-23941 GCA_036845065.1 Xanthobacteraceae bacterium
TGTCGCTTTACCTGCGCCAGCACTACACCAGCAGCTTCAGCTCCGCGCAGACGCTCACCGCATATCTACAATCGGTCGATACGCCGCGCGCAAAGGCGCAGCCGGCCAAGTCACCGCCAGCGGCGACCAAGAGCGCAGCGACGAACACATCGGCGCTGCGCCCGCCCGCGCTGGTGCCGGGACGGTGAGATCATTCAGTCACGTGGAGCGTCGAGATTACGGCGCCAGTCCCAGGCCCTTGCGGACTTCTGTCTTGACCGCCTCAAAATCGGTCTTGAACTCCGGCTTCTGCATCATGAGCGCCAGCATCAAGGTGGCGCCGATCTGCGCGGTCTCGAAATCGGACGGGTAGGCCACGCCGCTGGCAACGCGCTGCTCGCCATATTCCCGCCCGCGGGCATGCAGCGCGGCGGTCTTTTCCGGCACAATCACGGACAGAAGGAGCGCGACCTGCGCACCAAAGGTCGCGTGGCCGCTCGGGTAGGTCGGCCCTTGTGACGCCTTCGCAATGTTCTCCGGCGTCTTGATGTCCTTGCTGGCCTGGAACGGACGCAGCCGCTTGTACTTCTGCTTGATGTCGCGAACGCCCACGCTCGAATCGCGATTGATCTTGGCGAAGAACTCCCCGGCGAGCGGAAAGCGCTCCTTGGTAAAGGTCGGCCCGAGGACCTCGCCGGCCACGCGGTAGACCGTCTGCTCGACGTCGGCCTGGATCTTCTCCATGCGCGCCGGAGTCACCACCTTCTGCAGATCGAGCACGCCCTGCAGGTCACGCTTGTCGAGCTCGGAGCCATCGGCCGGCGGAGGCGGCAGCAGATTGCCGAAGTCCGCATCGCTCGCACTGAGATAGGGCTTGTCCGACAAGGCCAGCGCCGGCGCCAGACCGAGACACACCAGCACGATGGAAAGCAGAGCAACTCCGCGCATATTCCCTCCCTTGACGCTTCTTGCTTGGTTGAGCGATTTGATTGATTGACCGATCGAGCCTAGCAGCCTGCATCGGACGACGGAAGGCAGCCAACCGCACTGGCGGCGGAATCAATCGGCCGCAGTCCCCACCTTGTCGAAATATTGTGCCAATCAGCGCCTAACGGTCATGCCCCAATAAGCTGGCGGCATCACTTGCTCTCGACTCTTGACGTGGCGCAATGTTGTTGGCGAAGCGTTGTCTAATTCTAGCTTGAGGGCTCACATACGCTCTCATTCCTTGGATTGGCGGCGGAGGCGGATCATGCAGCGCGAGTTGAGCTACCAAATCCCGTTCGAGCGGATGATCAAGCTCAGCCGCTCAACGCGCCGCAAGGCCTATCCGGCGGTGCGGTGGCTGACCTGGCTTCTGGTGGCGCTCCTGATCCCGGTCGTCGCCTTTCTGGTCGCCTTCGGCGACGAACTGCGCGATATCGCCGAGGACGAGGGCATCCCCTTCGGCACGGAGCTGGCGTTTCTGATCGTGGGCCTGATCTTCGTTGCGGGCCTGTGGCTGGTGCGGCGATATCAGATCCGCCTGATGAAGGGCCGCGGCAACGCCACCGAGTTCGTGCGGCTGAAACAGGATGACAGCGGCCTGCATCTGATCAGCGATGACATCGAGCACTATCTGAAGTGGCACGGGGTGCATCAGATGTTGCTGGAGCGCGACGGTATCGTGCTCTCGCACGGCACCATGGTGTTTCTCGTTCCCGACAAGGCCTTTGCCAGCGCCGCGGAGCGGCTGTCGTTCATCCGCGACGTCTACGGCCGCCTGACCGAGAGCGCTCGCGCCATCAGCGAAAAGCATGTGCGTGCGGCGCTCGACGTCGCTGAGCGGCGGGAGGGCCAGGCGGGGCCCGCCGGCTCCCAACCCGCGCATGTTGCAAAATAGTCACATCCAAGAGAAATCTGTGACTTAGCCTGTTTATCGCCATTTTCGAGCCCCGGTTCGCCCGTCACTGAACATGTGTCGGTGGGGTGGGACATGTCGATTGGTGCGCGCGGCGGATTGTCGTCCGTTGGTCGTGACGGAAGCGATGGGCTTCCGCGCGCGGCTGCGCCCGTTCCGGCTCAAGGCTGGCGCATCGCCGCCGTCGCCCTGACCGTCACGACGCTCATGACATTTGCGCCATGGCCGGCCCTGGCCGAGACCCCCGCCTCATTTTCGGACCGGTGGTGGCCGGTGCCCGCATGGACCGCATCCATTACCGCCCGGGACCCAAGTCAGGACAAGAGCCCGGACAGATACCAGGACAAGGGCCCGCAGCTGGCCGCGCGATCGGAGCCCCTGCCTGCAACCAGCCGGCCAGCGTCCATCGCGCGCGCCGCTGACGGGCTGGCGAGCTTCTACGGCACCGGCACGGAGACCGCGAGCGGCGAACGCTTCAATCCACGCGCAATGACCGCCGCGCACCGGACGTTGCCATTCGGCACGCGGGTGCGCGTCACCAACGTGGCGAGCGGGCGAACCGTGACGGTGCGCATCAATGACCGCGGCCCGTTCATTCCGGGGCGCGTGATCGACGTCTCGCAGGCGGCCGCCGAGGAGCTCGGCATGGTCGGGCGCGGCGTCACCAAGGTGAAGCTCGACGTCGTGCAGTAGCGCGGGCTTCACCTGGTCGGCAACGGCGGCTCGGTGCCGTCCGGCAACTGCATGTCGACGGCCGTCAGCAGCGCAGCGGTGGCGGCGTGGTTGCCCATCAGGACCACAAGATCGATCAGCTTGTGCGGGCCGAACAAGGCCTTGGCTTGCGCAAAAATCTCCGACGTCACCTTGTGGTCGCGCCAGAGCTGACGCGCGAGCGTGATCACCAGCGCGTCGGTCGCGTCGAGGCCGTCGGTGCCGCGCCGATGCTTGATGACGTCGATCGTGTCCTGCGGCACGCCGGCCTTGCGCGCCTCGAGCTCGTGCAAGGACCACTGAAACTGGCAGTCGAACTCGCGCTCGGTCGAGAGCAGCGCGATCTCGCGCACGCGCGGGGCAATGTCGGCACCGGTGCGCAGATAGTCGATGATCGCGCGCAGATGCGCATGCGCGCCGCGGCTGTAGAGGCTGATGCCGGCGGGGCCGCGCAGCCCCGCGACGTTGCCGCCGCGCGCGGCGCGGTCGTAGGTGGCCTGGCCGGCTTGGTCCAGCTCCTCGCGCGTGAGCAGCGGCAGCCGAAAGCCTGATTGCGGATCGATGTCGGACGGCATGGGGTGTGGGTTCCTGTGCGGTGCGCAACCCACCCTACGTGCTGTCCTTACACGTGGTCCACAGCCCGCACCGCCACCGCGCCAAGCAGACGCTCGACGTCCTCGCGGCGGGCAAGCTCGGTGCCCGGCGCCAGCAATGCGGCGGAGCCGGCCGCCACGGCATGGCGAAACGCATCCTCCATGCCATGACCGGCCGCGAGCCGCGCCACCAGCGCGGCCAGGAAGCTGTCGCCGGCGCCGACCGTGCTCACCGGCTTGATCGCGACCGCGTCGGCGCGCAGCACCAATTCGCGCGTCACCAGCATGGCGCCGTCGTGCCCGAGCGTAAGCGCCACCACCGCGGCACGCCCCTCGTCCACCAGCCGGCGCGACGCGCCGATGCAGTCGTCCTCGTGCGCCAGCGGCTCGCCGACGAGCTCCCGCAGCTCGCGCAGGTTCGGCTTGACCAGATAGACGCCGGCGTCGAGCGCGCAGCGCAACGGCAGGCCGGAGGTGTCGATGATGATCTTGGCGCCGCTCTCCTGCATCGCGTGAACAACACGTCCGTAGAAGTCGTCCGGCACGCCGGGCGCAAGGCTTCCGCTCGCCACCAGAAAGCGCGGCTTGGGCGCGAGCGAAGCGAGCGCGTCAAGGCCGGCGCGCCATTCCGGCTCCGCCAGCAAGGGGCCCGGGAAGACAAAACGAAATTGCTCGCCGGTCTCGTCCTCGACGACGGCCAGGTCTTCGCGCGTGTCCCCGGCGATCGGAACGGTCAGGCTGCGAATGCCTTCGCGGGCGACCAGCTGCTTGAGATGCTCCCCGATCGGACCACCCACGGTATAGACCGCCAGAACATCGGCCCCGAAGCGCGTCGCGACGCGCGCCACGTTGATGCCGCCGCCGCCGGGATCGCGGCGCGCCGACGCGCAGCGCAGCTTATGCTCGGGCGTCACACGATCGACCGAGGTCGAAATGTCGACCGCGGGATTGATGGTGAAGGTCACGATGTCCGGCAATCTCTATTCCTTTGCGGCTCACGCACGCGTTTGGCTACCACCGGCCGCCGCTTGCGGAGCCCTGCCCATCATAGCAACGCGACTGCAGAGCAAGGCGTTCCAGTCTATTCCGCCGCCTTCAGCAGCGCCGGGGAGCCCGAGCGGAACTGCGCCATCAGCGCCGCCTCATCGGCCTTGGCGGCCGTGAGCGAACGCGCCTTGACGTGACCGAAGCCGCGAATCTTCTCCGGGATCGCCGCAAGCCCGACCGCGAGATGATGATTGTCGGGCGACAGCCGCTCCAGGATCTCGCTCAGCATCGCCTCGTATTCGGCGATGAGCGCGCGCTCGATGCGACGCTCGGCGGTGTAGCCGAACGGATCGAAGGCGGTGCCGCGCAGGCCTTTCAGCTTCGTCAGGAGGCGGAACGCGGTCATCATCCAGGGCCCGAAGGAGAGCTTCTTGGGCGCGCCGGTGCGCTCGTCCTTGGGCGCGATGATGGGCGGCGCGAGGTGGAATTCGAAGCGCAGGTCCGCGCCCGCAAAGGTCGCGCGAACCTGGCGGGCGAAATCCTCGCCGGTGAACAGGCGGGCGACCTCGTACTCGTCCTTGTAGGCCATCAGCTTGAACAGATAGCGCGCGACTGCTTCCGCCAGGCCGCGCTTGCCGGGGGCACGCGCCAATTCCGCGGCTTTCACCTTCTCGACCAGCGCGCGGTAGCGCGCCGCATAGGCGGCGTTCTGATAACCGGTGAGGAACGCGACGCGGCGCTCGATCGTCTCGTCAAGCGACTGCGAGAGACGGCGGACCTCGTCGACCTCCTTGGGCGCGGCGAGTTTCTCGACCGCGGCACGGTCAATGGCGGCATAGCGGCCGAAGCGGAATGCCGCCTTGTTCATCTCGACCGCCTCGCCGTTGAGCTCGATCGCGCGCTCGATCGCCTCCGCCGACAGCGGCAGCGCGCCGATTTGGAACGCATAGCCAACGAGGAAAATGTTGGCGGACACCGAGTTACCGAGAAGCGCGCCCGCGATGCGGGTGGCGTCGACGAACTGGCACTTCTCGGATCCGGCGGCGCTGGCGATCGCGCGCTTCAGCCGCTCGCTCGGCAGCGTGTAGTTGACGTTGCGGGTGAAATCGCCGGGCAGGAACTCGGCCAGGTTGACCACCATGTCGGTCTGGCCAGGCTTGACGGCGGCGAGCACCTTCTTGCTGCCGGCCACCAGGATGTCGCCGCCGATGACGAGCTCGGCCGAGCCGGCCGCCACCCGAATGGCGTGGATGTCATCGGGATCGCTGGCGATGCGCATGTGGCTGTAGACGGCGCCGCCCTTCTGGGCGAGGCCGGCCATGTCGATGACGCCGACGCCCTTGCCTTCGAGGTGCGCCGCCATGCCGAGCACGCCCCCGATGGTGACGACGCCGGTGCCGCCGATGCCAGTGACGATGATGTCATAGGTGCCGTTGATCGCGGGCAGCGTCGGCGCGGGCAGCGCCGGCACGGCGGAGTTGGCTGGCGTCTTGCGGATCGGCAGCTTGGCGCCGTGCACGGTCACGAAGGACGGGCAGAAGCCGTTGACGCAGGAGAAGTCCTTGTTGCAGCTGGTCTGGTCGATGGTGCGCTTGCGCCCGAACTCGGTCTCCAGCGGCTGCACCGACACGCAGTTCGAGACCAGGCCGCAATCGCCGCAGCCCTCGCACACCAGCTCGTTGATGATCACGCGCTTGTCGGGATCGGGGAACGTGCCGCGCTTGCGCCGTCGCCGTTTCTCCGCCGCGCAGGTCTGGTCGTAGATCAGCACCGTGCAGCCCGGAACCGCGGCAAGCTCCACCTGCAAACGATTGAGCTCGTCACGGTGATGCACTGTGAGGCCCGAGGGCCACTCCTCGCCGGAGGCGTATTTGTGCGGCTCGTCGGTGACCACCACGACACGCTTGGCGCCTTCGGCCGCGACCTGGCGGGCGACCTGCGGCACCGTGAGGCCGCCGTCGTTGGCCTGGCCGCCGGTCATCGCCACCGCGTCGTTGAACAGGATCTTGTAGGTGATGTTGACGCCGGCCGCGATCGCGGCGCGGATCGCAAGATAGCCCGAGTGGTTGTAGGTGCCGTCGCCGAGATTCTGGAACACGTGACCGCGCTTGGAGAACGGCGCTTCCCCGATCCAGTTGGCGCCCTCCGCGCCCATCTGGGTGAAGCCAGACGTCGAGCGGTCCATCCACTGCACCATGTAATGGCAGCCGATGCCCGCATAGGCGCGCATGCCGTCCGGCACCACGGTCGAGGTGTTGTGCGGACAGCCGGAGCAGAAATAGGGCGTGCGCTGCCCGACCTCCTGGATCTCGGCCAGCGCGCGCTGCGCTTTCTTGAGGCGAGCCACCTCGGCCGCGACCCGGTCGTTGTGCCGGCGCGCCAGGATGCGCTCGCCGATGCAGATCGCAACGTCATTGGGATCGAGCGCGCCCTTGACCGGGAACAGCCAGTTGCCCTGCTCGTCCTTCTTGCCGATGCAGATCGGCTGGTTCGAGGTGCCGTAAAGCTCCTCGCGCACCTGCACTTCCAAGAGCGAGCGCTTCTCCTCGACCACGATGATCAGCTCGAGCCCTTGCGAGAACTCCTTGAGCTCGCGCTGCGAGAGCGGCCAAGGGCACGCCACCTTGAACAGCCGCACGCCGAGATCGTTGCACATCACCTCGTCGATCGAGAGCTCGTCGAGCGCCTGGCGCACGTCGAGATAGCTCTTGCCGACCGTGATGATGCCGATCTTGGGATCGCGCCCACCCGAGGTGATGTAGCGGTTGAGCTTGTTGGCGTGCACGAAAGCCAGCATGGCGTCGCGCTTGTAATCGTAGAGGCGCGCCTCCTGGCCCAGGATCGAATCGTTGAGGCGGATGTTCAGCCCGCCCGGCGGCATCGGGAAGTCGTCCGGGATCACGATCTTCACCCGGTCGAGGCTGCCGTCGACCACCGCGGTCGACTCGACCGTCTCGTGCATGCACTTGAGCGCCACCCAGGTGCCGCAATAGCGCGACATCGCCCAGCCGATCAGGCCGTAGTCGAGGAACTCCTGCACGCCCGCCGGATTGAGGATCGGGATCATCACGTCGACGAAGTGATATTCCGACTGGTGGGCGGTGGTGGAGGACTCTGCGGTGTGGTCGTCGCCCATCAGGGCGAGCACGCCGCCGTGCTTCGAGGAACCCGCGAAATTGGCGTGGCGGAACACGTCGCCGCAGCGGTCGACGCCCGGCCCCTTGCCGTACCACATGCCGAACACGCCGTCGTACTTGCCCTCGCCGCGCAGCTCAGCCTGCTGGGTGCCCCAGAGCGCGGTAGCGGCGAGATCCTCGTTCAGGCCAGGATGGAACACCACGTCCGAGCGCTCGAGCCAGCGCTTGGCACGCATGAACTGCTGATCGAGCCCGCCGAGCGGCGAGCCGCGGTAGCCCGAGACGTAGCCAGCCGTGTTGAGCCCGGCGCGGCGGTCGAGCTCCTTCTGCATCAGCGTGAGCCGCACCAGCGCCTGATAGCCGGTCGCGAAGATCCGGCGCTTGTTCAGGTCATATTTGTCGTCGAGCGAGACGTTGGCCAGCGTCATCGGGCCTCCCCCGTCTAGTTTGCCCTCGCGGCGCCGCTGCCGCCAGAGGCAATTGGGAGTGCGTGACAGATATATGCGTGATGGTGGATCAACAATACAAATGCATTGACAAGACTGGAGGTTGCGCGGGAGCGCCACGGGCAGCAAGGAAATGTCGCGGGGGGTGAGCGCCGCCACATTTTGGCGCAATGCAGTACCTGTGCGGACCTGGTGCGATCGACCAGAATGCGTGCGACAAAAAGGAGCGGGGCATGAACGACATGGCTGAGCGGCTGATCAGCCCGATCTCGACGACCGAGCTCGAGCGCCGCTGGAGCGCCGTGCGCGCCGCCATGGCGGAGCGCGGCATCGACGTCCTGGTCATGCAGAGCTCGAACGAGTTCTCCGGCGGCTATGTCAAATGGTTCACCGACCTGCCCTCCGGCAACGGCACCATGACGACGGTGATCGTGCCCAAGGACGATCTCATGACCGTGGTGGCGCCAGGGCCGTTCGGCGTCGACGTGACGCCGCCCGCGGGCGATCCGGTGCGACGCGGAGTCAAGCGCTTCCTGGCCTCGCCCAACTTCATGGGCGCCTCGTTTACCACCGCGCTCGACAATGCCAACGTGGAGAAGGCGCTCACCGACTATTCCGGCGCCACCATCGGGCTGGTGGCGCAGGGCTCGATCGGGCACGCGCTCGCCGACCACTTGAAGCGCGGCAAGCTGGGCAACGCCACCTATGTGGACGCGACCGAGCTGGTTGACACCATTATGGTGATAAAGAGCGACGAGGAGATCGCGGCGATCCGCGCAACCGCGCACCTGCAGGACCGCGCCATGCGGGCCGCCTTCGAGGCAATCAGGCCCGGCATGCGCGACATCGAGGTCACCGCGGTCGCGGAATACTGCACGCGCGTCGCCGGCGCCGAATATGGCCTGCTGATGGGCGCGTCATCGCCGATCGGCCAGGCGGTGATGATCCAGCCGCGCCATCTGCAGAACCGGGTGATCCAGGAGGGCGACCAGTTCGTGCTGCTGGTCGAGACCACCGGCCCCGGCGGCTTCTTCTGCGAGCTCGGCCGCACCTGCGTGCTGGGCAAGGCCACGCAGAGCATGAAGGAGGAGTTCGCCTTCGCGTTCGAGGCTCAAGCATTCACCGCGTCGATGCTGAAGCCCGGCGCCTCGTGCGCGGACATCTGGAACGCCTACAACGAGTTCATGGCCAAGAACGGCCGGCCGAAGGAGAACCGGCTCTATTGCCACGGCCAGGGCTATCACCTGGTCGAGCGGCCGCTGGTGCGCTTCGACGAAACCATGCCGATCGCGGCAAGCATGAACATCGCGGTCCATCCGATGTATCACTCCAAGGACACCTATACATGGATCTGCGACAATTTTCTCGTGGGCGAGGCCGGAGCCGAGCGGCTGCACACGTTTCCGCAGGAGATCGTGGAACTGGGGTAGGCTAGCGTTCTACGCCATCCTCCCTGCGCAGACGAAATCCGATCGACCTGCAATCCGTGGCCCCTTCGCCCAATCGACCAATCTGTGTTGGGCATCACATGTTTCAATGCCGCGACTGGCTAGGCTCCTTTCTGTCGGACACACGGGGGAAGCCCCGCAAGCGAAGGGAGCTAGCCATGAAAACCGATCGGATAAAGTCATCCTCGTTCCTGGCCACCGCGTGGCTTGCCACCATCCTGGCAGCGCTCGTCCTGTCTGCTGGCGCCGCCAGCGCCGATCCCCGCCCTCCCTACTGGGGCAACAATCCGCCACCGGCACAGCCTTCGACGCGGGAATTGGCCGTCAACAACCTTGGCAACGCCATGAAGGTCGGAACGCGAACCGCGCATCCGACGCCGCTCAAGGATGCGGCCGTCACGAAGGTGCCGTGCGCGGCGTGCTCATACCGCCCACCCATGCTGGTGCGCACCCGCAAGTAAAGGCTCTCGGCAGCGGTCTTTGCTGGCTCTGTCGTGGCGCATGCGGGAATGGTCGCCTCCTACCGACCACGGTTACGGATAGTCCCCGCGTTCGCCACCTCGGCCTTCTGCTCGAGCTCACACGCGAACCGGCGCCTCCCTGCGCTGGTGAATATATGATTAACTCCATCCCAACACTTTATCTCGACCTTAAAACACATCCACAATCCGGATTAGCTACGCTCACGTTGCAGATCGAGGCTGCGCGGCTGAAGCCGCGCCTACCGCCAAAATAGCAACGAGCGTGACAATGGAAATTCAATCGACCAGCGCGCAGCAAGACTCGCTCAAGCATCAACTCGCCGTTGCTCCTTCGGGCGCACCGGCAAGACGGTTGATGCGTCATTGCGTTTCTCTCATGCTGCTCGCCCTGCTGGGAGGCGCGACCGCCGCCAAACCGCAACAGACTGCCGACCCGCGAATTTCGGATTTTGTGCGGGCCGGCAAAGTTCGGGTCGGACTGTTCCCCTCTTTCTTTTACGCCAAGAACCCGGCAACCGGTGAGCTACAAGGGGTCGGAATAGAGATCGCGCGCGCACTGGCCGTACGCCTCGGCGTCGAGCTTCTGCTCGTCGAACAATCCGGTCCCGCCGAGACGGTGGAATGCCTCAAGTTGGGCGTGTGCGACGTGGCGTTTCTCGGGATCAGCAAGGATCGGGCCGAGGAACTCGACTTTTCGCCCCCTTATCTGCAGGGAGATTTCACCTATCTGGTGCCGTCAGGCTCCTCCATTCGCCGGATCGCGGACGCCGATCAGCCCGGAGCTCGCATCGCGGTCGTTCGCAATCACAGCATGGATTTCGCGTTGAGAGGCAAATTGAAGCATGCCGAACCGGTATACGCCGAAAGCCCGGACGCTGCTTTCGCGTTGCTGCGAGCGGGACGCGTGACGGTGCTGGCGGGAATCCGCCCGGGGCTCCTGATGTACTCCACCGAGCTTGCGGGCTCGCGGGTCCTGGATGACGCCTACGGAACCAATGTCCTGGCGATGGCCGTTCAGAAGGGCCGGACCGGATGGCTCAGCTATGTCAGCGAGTTCATCACCGAATCCAAGGCATCCGGCTTGGTGCAGCAAGCTCTCGTGCATACCGGCATGCGCGGAATCCAGGTGGTGTCGCTGCATAGCCCCCACTATTGAATCTTGATGTTCCCAGCGGTGGCGACGTCCTGCCACTGCTTGAGCTCGCGCGCGATCAGGGCAGCGTAGTCCTCCGCGGTGCTGCCGACCGGAAACAGCTCGTGCGCGATCATCTTCTCGCGCACGTCGGGCAGCTTCACGATCTCGATCAATTCGCCCTCGAGCTTCTTGATGATCGGCTTCGGCGTCGCCGCCGGCGCGACCAGGCCCTGCCAGAACTCGACCACCATGTCCTTGATGCCAGCCTCCGCCATGGTGGGCACGTCGGGATAGGACGGCAGGCGACGCGACGACGTCACCGCGAGCGGGCGCACGCGGCCGTCCTGGATCGGGCCGGTGGCGGGGCCTGAATCGGAGAGCGACATCAGGATGTCGCCGCGCATCAGCGCGATCATGGCTTCCGAGTTTGCCCGATAGGCGATGTACTGGAAATTCGTTCCGGTGCGAAGCTCGAACAGCTTCTGCACCACCTGGAAAATCGGGCCCGACGCGCCCGCATTGGCCTTGTCGGGGTTGGCCTTGGCGTAGGCGACAAGCTCGGCCACGCTGCGGATCGGCGCCGAGGCGTTGACGCCCAGGATTAGCGGGAACTGGGCGATGTTCGAGATCGGCGCGAAGTCGCGCTGGGTGTCGTAGGAGAGATTCGCCACCACCGCCGGGTTGACGGTGAGCATGCCGATCGAGCCCATCAGGAGCGTGTGGCCATCGGGCGCCGAGCGGATGAGCTGCTGGGCGGCGAGCATCGCGTTCGCGCCCGGCTTGTTCTCGATGATCACCGACTGCCCCAGGCGCTCCTGCAGCTTCTGGCCGACGAGGCGCGCCAGATAGTCGGTGCCGCCGCCGGCCGCATTGGCGACCACGATCGAGATGGTGCGGCTCGGATAGCGCACGTCCTGCGCCAGCGCGCCAAGGGCACAGAGCGCGCCGACGCACGCTAGAGCGAGCACGAGCGCCGAGCGATGACGGACCATGATTCCTGCTCCTTCACCCGGAAACTGCCGCCAGTGAGGCCGGATCGGCGGCCGGCGTCAAGGCACCCAACATGCACAGCCCGCATCGGGCGGATGCCCCTGGCCGCTGGCCCAACGGCCGCCGCTGATCTACAAGGCGAGGCCGGCCGAAAACCGGGAGAGCACGGAACCGCCCTGACCCAATGGACGCCCGCATCGACCCCGGTCAGGTGAAGTCGCTGAGCCATCAAGAGGCGCGCCCGATCGTCCTCGGCATGCTGCTGCCGGTGTTCATGGGCTCGCTCGACAACACCATCCTGGCGAGCGCGCTGCCGACCATCGGCCGTGAGTTCGGCGACATCCACAACCTGCCCTGGCTGATCACGATCTATCTCCTTGCCTCGACCGCGGTCGTGCCGCTCTATGGCAAGGTCTCGGACATCCATGGGCGGCGGTTCGCGCTGCGCATCGCGCTCGCGCTCTACATGCTGGGCACGCTGGTGTGCGCGCTCGCGCCCTCGATGCTGGCGCTCATCCTCGGGCGCGCGCTGCATGGTCTCGGCGGCGGCGGGCTCGCCTCGATGGGGGCGGTCGTACTCGGCGATGTCACTGCGCCCAAGGAGCGCGGGCGCTACTACGCCTATTTCGCGGTGGTCTACACCACCGCCGGCGCGTCCGGGCCGGCGCTCGGCGGCTTTCTCTCCGACCATGTGCACTGGTCGGCGATCTTCTGGCTCGATGTCGCCCTTGGCGTCGCGGCCGCGGTCGTGACCACCGTTCTGCTGCGGCGGCTGCCGCGGCACGAGCGTCCGCACCGGCTCGACGTGATCGGCGCGGTGCTGATCGTCTGCGCCAGCGTGTCGTTCATGCTCGCCCTCAACCTCGGCGGCCGCAGCTATCTCTGGGGCTCGCCCGCGATCCTCGCCTTGTTCACGGCCGCGCTGGTGCTCGGGCTTGCCTTCGTGTGGCGCCTCCTCACGGCGCCCGAGCCGCTCATTCCGATCGCGATTCTGCACAACGCAAGCGTGCTCTGCTGCGTGGTCGCGCATTCGTTCGGCTGGGGCGCGATCATCGGGCTCAACATCTTTCTGCCGACCTACCTGCAGAGTGTCGTCGGGCTTTCGGCAACCGACGCAGGTCTCAGCCTGATGATGCTGATGATCGCGCTCAACGTGAGCGCGGGCCTAAGCGGCGTCATGCTCGGACGCATGCGCCACTACAAGGCGGTTCCGATCGTAGGCCTCGTGCTCTCGATTGCCTCGACCGCCGCGCTCGCCACCTTCGTCGAAAGCCTGAACCTGTTCTGGTTCGAGGTGCTCCTGACCCTGATCGGAACCGGCTTCGGGCCGCTGCCGGGCCTCACCCAGGTCGCGGTGCAGAACAACGTCGCGCGCCATCAGCTCGGCATTTCAGTCGGCACCATGAACTTCACGCGCAACCTGCTGGCCACCATGCTGGTGGCGGGTTTCGGGGCGATCGTGGCGTCATCGGTCGCTGCCGGCACAGGCGCTGCGGGCGGTGCGCTTGGCGACGTCCTCGACCACGCCGCCGTCGAGGCGTTCCGCCGCGTGTTCTTCGGCGTCACCGGCACGCTGGCGATCGCGCTGATCGCGGTCGTGCTGCTCGAGCAAAAGCCACTGCAGACCGGCGTCGCGCCCGAGGATGAGTGAGGCAGCCGGGGATGGACGCGCCAATCACAGCGACCTATCTCAGCCACCGGGAGACGCGCGTCATCGTCTGGGGCGTGCTGTTGCCCCTGTTCATGGGCTCGATCGACAACACCATCCTGGCGAGCGCGCTGCCGACCATCGGGCACGACTTCGGCGACGTGCACGGGCTGCCCTGGCTGATCACCATCTACCTGCTCGCCGCCACCGCCGCGATGCCGCTCTACGGCAAGATCGCCGACATCCACGGCCGCCGCTTCGGCCTCTACGTCGCGATCGCGCTGCACATGGCAGGCTCGCTGGTCTGCGCGCTCGCACCCACGATGTTCGTGCTGATCCTCGGCCGCGCGCTGCAGGGGCTCGGCGGCTCGGGCCTCTCGGCAGTCTCGGTGATCGTGCTGGGTGACGCCGCGGCGCCGAAGGATCGCGGCCGCTATTACGCCTATTTCTCGATCGTCTACACCACGGCCGGCGCCTGCGGGCCCGCGCTCGGCGGCTTCATCGCCGACGCGTCGCACTGGTCGCTGATCTTCTGGATCAACATTCCGCTCGGCCTGCTCGCGCTCTGGATCACCTCGACCGTGCTGCGAAGGCTGCCGCGCAACGAGCGGCCCCACCGCCTCGACGTGATCGGCGCGATCCTGATCGTGACCGCGAGCGTCGCCTTCATGCTCGGGCTCAATCTCGGCGACCGCAGCTATCCGTGGCTGTCGGTGCCGGTGCTCGCCTTGTTCGCGGCCGCGCTCGTGATCGGCGCAGGCTTTGTGTGGCGAGTGCTGACCGCGCCCGAGCCGCTCATCCCGATCGCGATCCTGACCGATCCGATCGTGCGCTGGTCGGTGATCGCCAACTCGTTCGGCTGGTCCTCGATCATCGGGCTCAACATCTTTCTGCCGATGTACCTGCAGAGCGTGATCGGGCTCTCCCCCACCAACGCCGGCCTGAGCCTGATGGTGCTGATGATGAGCCTCAACTCGAGCGCCGGGCTGTGCGGCCAGGTGCTCGGCCGCGTCACGCACTACAAGATCCTGCCGATGGTCATGCTGGTGCTCGCATTCGCCGCGGTGGTGATACTGGCGCTGTGGGCCGACCGCATGACCATGCTGTCGTTCGAGGTGCTGCTGTTCCTGATTGGCGCGGGCTTCGGGCCGCTGCCATCGCTCTGCACGGTCGCGATCCAGAACACCGTCGCGCGCCACCAGCTGGGCATTGCGATCGGCACCTTGGCGTTCTCGCGCAACCTGTTCGCCACCATGCTGATCGCGCTCCTGGGCGTCATCGTGCTGGCGGTAACGTCCTCGCTCGCGCCCGGCGGAACGGGCGAGTTCGGCGGCGCGCTGGCGCCGGCCGCCGCCGAGGCCGCACAGGCGTTCCGTCGCGTATTCCTGGTGGTCGCGGGCTGCCTCGCGATCGCTTTCGTGGCGATGGTATTGATCGAGGAGAGGCCGCTGCGGGCGGGCGCCGAAGACGAGAAATAGTGGCTCGCAAGCCGCAGGGTGTCAGATACCGTCCGCTACCCCCGGGATTCACCAATTAACGGTATTATATTATATTATGCGGCCCTTTTCAGCCGCGAAGTCGTCACATTATGCGCGCCAGCTTCTAAAATCACGGGCCTGAAGAACAGGCGGTGGCTTGGGACGATTAGAATCCTGGGGACGATCAAAGACGATCAAATTGGGGACGATCAAACATGGGCATTTTTGGGCGTAAACCGACCGGCCTGGAAAGGATCGGCGAGGAGGTCGAGGGCGGCATTCGCGACCTGGTCAGCCGCGACGTCGCCGAGCCTCGGCGGCAAATCGCCAACACCGACAGCGAGACAGTGATCAACAATCTCGGCCTGCTGCTGCAGCGTGTTTCGCTGAATTCGGTGAATGAGATTGACGACTTGATCAGTGAGCTCAAGATGCTGCGCGAACAGCTCCAGCATGACGGCGAGCGCATGGCGCGCGAGATCGTGGGCTACGCAAGCCTGAGCCAGGCGGCCATGCAGTCAACCAAGATCCTCACCGAAGGCCTGACCAATCGCAGAAACGAATCCTGAGCGACCCTGGAGCGCGCGCCCGCGCGGCGCCAACCGCCCGCTCGATCTGCCTGATCGAGGGGTGGCTGTGGCGATTTCTGGCAACGTCCAGATCCCGGCAACATCCAGATAAAGCGTCACGCGTCACTCTCCGGCGAAAAGGCCGGCCGCAAGGTGGTGCCCCGTTTCCAAAGTTCGTTATACGTCGCAGCAACTACTGACACTAACTTCGGAAACAAAGGGGCACCAGCAACTCTATCGTGCTAGTGCCGCTTTTCGATTTGAAGTTCCTAACCGAGCTTGCTGCAGGTGGTGTAGGACCTTCAAATCGGCGGCACTAGCCCGAAGGCGGATGCGGCCGGCCCGTACCGGCGTGACTTTAGCGACGCCCGTGCCCGGCGCTACGGGATCGGCTTCGAGCGGTCGACCGCGGCGCCGCGCAGATAAACCGCAGAGATCTTGCGCGTATTCTTGATGTCGTCGAGCGGATTGGCGTCGAGCACGATGAAGTCGGCGCTCTTGCCGGCTTCCAGCGTCCCGGCGTCGGCGATCTTCAGGAGCGTGGCGCCGTTGCGGGTCGCCGACACGAGGACCTGGGCGGGCGTCATCCCGGCCAGCACCATGTCCTCCATCTCCTCATGCGGACCCCACGCCCGGTTGCCGTCGGTGCCCATGGTGATGCGCACGCCCGCCGCATTCATCTTCGCCAGGTTGCGCGCCTGGATGCCATGGAATTCCTGCACCTTCGGCCGGTCGGTGTTTTCCTCCTCGAGCTTCGCGAACTCTTCCGCCGGGAGGCCCGGCCGCAGCCAGCTGCGATCAACCTTCACGCCGCGGTCGGGCAGGTTCGGGATCAGCTGGATATTCGGGCGCGCCTTGAACATGTCGACGGTTTCCTGGTCGACGTCCTTGTCACGCACGCCGTGCGCGAACACGTCAAGCCCGGCCTTCATGAGCCCCTTCGCGTCGTCCATGTTGAAGATGTGCGCGGAGGCGAGGATCCCGTGCTTCTTCGACTCGTCGATGATGGCGGCATATTGCGACGGCGTGATCTTCTGGACCTTGCCGTCCCGGTCATCGACCCAGAACTTGATGATGTCGACCTTGCGGGCCGCATTCTCCTGCACCGCCTTGCGGGCTTCCTCCTCGCTGTTGATCTGGTAGGTCGGACGCAGCGGCTCGGGCCTCGTGATGCCGCGTCCGGCGCTGAAGAAGCGCGCGGCGCCGGGAATATTTTCGTTGCGCATCGACAAGAGCTCGATGTTGTCCGTGCCCATGCTGAGGGCGGCGCTGACACCGAAATAGGCGCGCCGCTTGAGGTCATTGAGAAGCTTCTCGCGGGTCGCGCTGAGATGCACATGCGTGTCGATGATCATCGGCATCACGGTCTTGCCGGCAAGGCTCACGCGCGTGGCGCCGGCCGGGGCCTGAACGCCGGCGCCCGCCTGCACGATCCTGCTGCCGTCCACCACCAGCGTCGCGTTGTCGACCACGCGGCCGTCGCCCACGATCATGCGGGCTCCTTCGAACACCGTCACCTGCGCGCTGGCAGAGCCGGCGATCAACATGCCTACAGTAGTGGCGAGAAGGAAACTACTCACTTGCTTACTCACTTGGCGCATCGAAACCTCCCTGAAACTCTGACTGTTGATCGTTGAGTGCTATGAGCCGGACCGACATATCCGGGCTTTGCCGCCTACGCGTCCTGCATGACGTCACGCGTGGGACGATACGCGAAGGGTGGGCCTCGCCAGAAGCTCAACCTACCCCGGTCGCTTCGCGGCTGATTGCCGCGCCTTGGCGCTGATCCGATCAGATGCCGAACAGCTCCTTCATGGTCCGCGAGGTCGTGGCGATCGACTGCGCGTTGGCGCGCTCCTCGTCCTTGCCCTTCGGGCTCGAGAAGCCGTGGCCGGTACCGCTGTAGACCTCGTATTGGAACGGAACCTTGGCGCCACGCAGCTCCTGGATCACCTTGTCGACCACCGGGAGCGGATAGCCCTCGTCCTCGGCGCCGTGCAGGATCAGGAACATGCCTTTGGTGGTCTTCGCCCAACCCGCGTGGTGATCGCGGAACGAGCCGTGGATCGAGACGTTGAGCGTGAGTGGCGCGCCGGTCGAGCCGAACTCGACGCCGACCGCGCCACCGAAGCAATAGCCGACCAGCGCCACCTTGGATGCGTCGACCATCGGGTTCTTGATCAGCGCATCGTAGCCCGCCTGGGTGCGGGCCCGCATCAGCGGCCGGTCCTTGGAGTAGATCTGGGTCTGCGCGGTCATTTCCTCGACGTTCTTGGGCAGGATGCCCTGGCCGTAGCCGAAGATGTCGGCCGCGAACGACACATAGCCGAGCTTGGCCCAGAGCTCGGTCATCTGCTGCGTCTTCGGCGTCATGCCCTCGCGCGCATGCGCGACCAGTACCGCAGGGCGCTTGCCGGTGATCTTGTCGTCATAGGCCATGTAGGCTTTGAGCTTCATGCCGCCGTGGCTGTATTCGACCCATTCGGTCTTCATTTCGGCCGATGCCGGGGCGGCGGCAAATACGGCAGCGGCGGCCACAGCGGCCGATAGCAAACGAAGCATGATCATTGAGCCCTCCCTAGGCTGAGTATTTTGCGAAAGTCTCGCGCAGGGCAGAGGCGAAGTCCAGGGGCTTTGCGAATGAATCGCAGATCGGCCGAGCGCCGACGTCCTTGCCCTACGGCACCTGCTAGCCTTGGCTCCGCGGTTCGCGCAGTATTCCGGAAACATCGGTTTGCGCTAACCGCGACCGCAATTGGGGAGGACGCCCGTGAAGATTGCTCTGGTCATCGCGACCGCCATCGTCGCATTCGCAGTCAACGCCGGGAGCGCAGCCACAGCCGCGGACGTCAAGGTCTTGGCATCCACGGCGATCAAGAGCGCCCTGGAGGAGCTGGCGCCGCAGTTCGAGCAAGCGACCGGCAACAAGCTCACCATCAGCTATGGAGCATCGGCCCGCCTGCAGCCGGCGATCGAGAAGGGCACAGCCTTCGACCTCGCCATCCTGTCCACCGCGGTCACCGATGCCTTGATCAAGCAAGGCAAGCTCGTTGCAGCGACGCGCGTCGACATCGCGCGCTCGGGCGCAGGCGTGGCTGTCCGCAAGGGGACGCCGCGGCCCGATATCAGCACGGTCGACGGCGTCAAGCGCGCGCTGCAGGATGCCAAATCGATCGGCTACAGCGAGACCGGCGCGGCCAGCCAGTTTCTCATGGGCATGTTCGAACGCTTGGGGATTGCGACGGAGGTGAAGCCGAAATTGAAGCTGGCGCGGCCCAATGAAACCAGCCTGCAGGCGCTCGCCAATGGCGAGATCGACATCTTGATCCCGCAGATCAGCGAAGTCGCCGCCTATCCGGGCGTCGACCTGGTCGGCCCACTGCCGTCGCAGCTGCAGGTCTACACGGTGCTGCCCGCCGCCGTCGGAGCAGGCGCGGCGAATCCCGGCGCCGCCAAGGCGCTGCTGGAGTTCCTGGCCACGCCGGCGGCCATCACGGTGCTCAAAGCGAAAGGCCTGGAGCCGGGCTGAGCGGATGCACGTTCACACCAACTTAGAAGCCATAACGACAATATCGGACGAGGGAGAAACGCCATGCGTGCAACACGCCGAGCCATAAGGACAACGCTCCTCGCCAGCACCATGCTTGCGGCACTGCCGGCGCTGGCGGCCGAGGTCACGCCGGAGCGGCTGATCAATGCCGACAAGGAGCCGCACAACTGGCTGATGAACCATCGCAGCTATGACGGCCAGCGCTTCTCGCCGCTCGCGCGCATCAACAAGGGCAACGTCAAGGGCCTCAAGCTCGCCTACGCGGTTCCGCTCGGCGGGGCGGTCGGCAACGGTTTCAACGAGGCGACGCCGCTCGCTGAGGATGGCTTCATCTACATCCCGGACTCCTCAGGCATCGTCTACAAGATCGACGGCCGCTCGGGCGACGTCGGCCGCATCGTCTGGCGCATGGACCCCAAGCAGGAGCGGCAGGAAGCCAACCGCGGCGTCGCGCTCTGGGGCAACTACGTCATCTCGATCGCCAACCAGCCCGCGCGCGTGATCGCGACCGACAAGGAAACCGGCAAGGTGGTCTGGGAGACAAATGTCTCCGACCATCCGGCGCTGCGCATCACCGGCGCGCCGCTCGCGATCAAGGACAAGATCCTGATGGGCGCGGCCGCAAGCGGCTCCGGCATCCGCGACTGGCTCGCCGCGCTCGACGCCAAGACGGGAAAGCTCCTCTGGCGCAAGTACACCATCCCGGCGCCCGGCGAGCCCGGCAGCGAGACCTGGAAGGACAAGAACAACGCCTGGCAGACCGGTGGCGGTCCGATCTGGGTGACCGGCACCTACGACCCGCAAACCAACCAGACGATCTGGGGCACCGGCAATCCGGTCCCGGAATTCGATCCGACCTACCGGCCAGGCGACAACCTGTTCACCAACAGCGCGATCTCCTACAACCCCGACACCGGCAACATGAACTGGTACTTCCAGTACACGCCCAACGACATGTGGGACTACGACGAGGTCGGCACCCACATCCTGATCGACGGACAGATCAACGGCGAGACGCGCAAGCTGGTGACACACTCCGCGCGCAATGGCTTCGTCTACACCATGGAGCGCGCCAACGGCCAGATCGTGCTGGCCAAGCCCTACATGGACAAGATCAACTGGACTCGCGGCATCGACCAGAAGACCGGCAAGCCGCTCGACTACGATCCCAACAAGGACGTGCAGACTTATTCGGGGATCGCCAACCAGAACCCGAACGAGCCGACCAAGACGCTCTGCCCGTCGATCGCGGGCGGCAACAACTATTGGCCTTCCTCCTACAGCCCCAGGACCAAGCTCCTCTACATCCCGGCGCTGACCGCCTGTTCCGATGTGACGATCGACACCGGCCCGCGGCGGCCGGGCGTGAACTGGACCGGCGGCTCCTACAAGACGGCAGACCGCTATGAGAGCAACCTCACTGTCGTCGATCCGACCACCGGCGAGATCAGGAAGAACGTGCACTTAAGCTTTCCGAACTACAGCGGCACGCTCGTGACCGGCGGCGGGCTCGTGTTCCTCGCGCTGCTCGACGGCACCATCATCGCCTATGACGACACCACGATCGAGGAGCTGTGGCGGGTGAATGTCGGATCAGGCTTTTCGGCGCCACCGATGACGTTCGAGGTCAACGGCAAGCAGTATCTCGCGATCGCGTCGGGGCCGAGCCAGACCGCGCAGCGCAAGCTCGTCAACACGCCGGAGCTGAGGGAACAGCGGCACGCGACCGTGCTTTATGTCTTCGGGCTGTGATCGTGCAGCGGACTTTCGTCTGCAAGGGAAGCGCGTGAAGGCTGGTCACGCTCGGGCGTGCACTACTTATGAATCGGCCGCTATCTGCCTTCCCCGAAAGCAGCCGAAGAGCGGAAATGTCGGCAGGTTCGCTCAGGGCCTAGGACGGGACATCAGAGCGACACCACCCGCTCAGCTGCCGCCCGGCAGTTTACGAGGGCCAAATTACTTTTGAACAAGCCGTTCTCGGAGCGTCAGCCTTATGAGGCGGCGGTGGGCTGTTGGGCTAAAGAGCTATCCGGCGGCCCAACGATCTCCGATTGCCGAACGGTGAGTGCCTGTCCATTCGTGGAAGGCAATCTCGGCGAGTCGCGCGGAATCACGCTCGCCACCGTCGACGAGGCGGAGGATTATCAGGGCCAACGTCCGCTTGGCGGCGTCGTTTCGATTCATTTCGCGTGAGATTGATTGGCAGACCCTGTCAAACGCCGCGCCCATTGCGGCAACAATCTCGGGACTGTAAGTGCGGTCACGTTGAACTAAATGCAACATCACACGTCTCTCCATGCAGAGTTCAGCGTGAAGATTAGGCACGGGAGGGAGAAGCCCGACTGGTCAATATTGGGCACATCGCAATTCACTCTGCCTTGCCGGAGCGCCTCCTAGGGTGGGATTGTCTTGCAGCACCACGTTCAGCAAGAAATTGTGAACAGCCAATGCCCTGTTGTACGAGACGAAACGGAGCTTGCGGAACTTTGTTCATGAACATGCTCGCGCGCGACTTCGTGGCACCGATTATCTTTGCAAGCGGCCCGACTGCAGGTGTGAATAGCGGGGATAACGGGTCCCGTTCGCTTGAGTGAGCAATTCTATACAGACGCTGACGTTTGATTCGCCAAGGCTCGTCAACACCGGGCGCTACCTGTCCCCCCCGACCGGCGCTCGAGGACCCCGGCCGGAGTCTGCTTTTTGGATTGATGGACACGCAAGAGCAGGGCCGCATTGCGGTGCTCCTTCGCCTCAGGTGGCGACCTGTACACGCCCTGCTCACCCCTTGCCCCACCGCCAGAAATCGCGCCCTTCCTCGCGCATGTGCCGCGCCAGCACCATCTTGTGGACCTCGTCGGCGCCGTCGACCAATCTCGCCTGCCGCGCGTAGCGATAGATCCATTCGAGCACGGTGTCCTTGGAATAGCCGCGCGCGCCGTTGAGCTGGATCGCCACGTCGGCAGCGTGGTGCAGCGTGTCGGCGACATGCACCTTGGCCATCGACACCTCCTTGCGGGCGCGGTCGCCCTGGTCGAGCAGCCAGGCCGCGTGCATCACCAGGAGGCGCCCGATCTGGATGCGGTGCGCGACATCGCCGAGCTTGATCTGCACGCTCTCGCGGTCGGCGAGCCTGATGCCGAAGCCTTCGCGCTCGGCCACATAGGCCTGCGCAATCTCGCAGCAGCGCTTGGCGAGGCCGAGCCAGCGCATGCAGTGCGTGAGCCGAGCCGGCCCGAGCCTGATCTGGGTGATGCGCAGCCCGTCGCCGAGCCCCATCAGAACGTTCTCGTCCGGCACTTCGAGGCCGTCGAAGACAAGCTCGCAGTGCCCGCCGTGCTCCTCCGGGCCCATGATCGGAATGCGACGCACGATCTCCCAACCGGGCTGGTCGCGATGGAACAGGAATCCGGTGAGCCCGCGCCGCGCGTCGTCCGAGGTGCGCGCCACCAGGATGAAATGATCGGCGACGCCGGCGCCGGTGATGAACCACTTGTGGCCGTGGATCACCCACCGGTCGCCCTTCCGCTCGGCGCGGGTGCGGATCATGCCGGGATCGGAGCCGCCGCCGGGCGCGGGCTCGGTCATCGCAAAGGCCGAGCGCACACGGCCTTCGACGATCGGGCGCAGCCATTTGTCCTTCTGGGCAGGCGTGCCGACCAGCGCCAGGAGATTCATGTTGCCGTCGTCGGGCGCCGCGCAGTTGAACACGACCGGGCCGAAGATCGAGCGGTTCGCCTCCTCGTACATCGCCGCCCAGCCGACGATCGGCAGCCCCATGCCGCCAAAATCCTTGGGCGCCTGCGGCGCCCACAGGCCCTGCGCTCTCGCCTGCTCGCGCACGCGTGTCAGCAGATCGAGGCGAATGTTCTCGTGGTCGTCGTAGCTCGCGCGGTCGGCCTCGAGCGGCAGCACGTGCCCCTCCACGAAGGCGCGCGTACGCCGGCGGATGTCGTCGATCTCGGGTGACAGCGCGAAATCCATGAGGGGGCCTTTCGACGTTGCAGCTTGCGGCACGCGCAAGCATAGATCGGCCCTCGCTCAGGCGCGAGTTACGTCAGGCCCGAGCCAGGAGATCAGGCCGGTGCCGCGCGATGATTTCGTAGAGATTGTCGATCGGCGCATCGATCCCGGTCGTATCGATCACCAGCTTCTTCGGCTTGGCGTTCGGTTCGGCGCCCTTCCCGCGCACGTACAGCCAGTTGCCTTTGCGCTCGAGCGCCATGATGTCAGCCCATCGCAGTTGCCCCTTGCCCCAGAAGAGATGGCTGGTAATGCCCTGCGGATCGGCCTCCACCTCAATTTGCGGACTGAGCTTTCGCCACAACTGCAGCGCCCCGATCAAAAGGCACGCGGCCGCACAGCCGAAAAAGAACGCCGCTCGCAGCCAGGGCGGAGCCTCGTTGAGGAACGCCCCGCGCCCCCTCACCCCGAAATCCGGCGCCAGCGCCTCGATCCCCACATAGATCAGCAACGCGGCCGCGATGACGAGGACATAGACCGCCCACATGCGCGGACGCGAGCGCGCGACAAACTCAGGATTCGTTTCTGACGTCATTGTTCCTCCTCACGCGCGACCGGCCGCGCTCGTTCTATACGCGCGCGGCGGCTCCCGGGATGCGCGCCGCATCTAGCATGCGACTGGAGAAGGCAATTTTTCGAAGGCTCTCTGACGGAAGTGTGGTGCGGGCTGTTCTTCCTCAGCCGCGCAGTACCACCAGCTGACCGCCGTCGACCACCATGGTGGTGCCGGTGATGAAGCGGCCGGCGTCGGAAGCCAGCAGCAGGAGCGTACCATCAAGGTCGCGCGCCTCGCCGAAGCGGCCGAGCGGTATATCCTTGAGGATGGCCGCGCCGCGCTCGCTGGCGAGATAGTCGCGATTGAGATCGG
>DAIUEP010000052.1:0-20138 GCA_036845065.1 Xanthobacteraceae bacterium
GGCGCCCGCGTGCCCACGCTTTGGTGCCTGCCGCGTGCGCCGACGGCATCAGAGTGGGGAGGCTCCGCCGAGCCGCCTGATCTCCGCTTCCAGGGCCTCGATCCGCTGGTCGCGTTCGGCGAGCGTTGCCGCCACATCCGCGGCCTCGAGCCGCTGCGGAATGTGCTGCGGGCAATTGGCGTCCCAGGCCGACACCGTCAGCCGAATCACCTGCTCGGGGCGCGCCCGATAGCCTTCTGGCATCAGCTGCGCCATGAGCGCGCTGTCGCCCTCGACCACGCGCGCCTCGCCCCAGATCTTCACGCGCTGACGATGGGCGTAGTCGATCAGGAACAGGTGGACCTTGGGATTGTCGGTCAGGTTGCCCTGCGTGATATATTGCCGGTTACCGGCGAAGTCCGCAAACGCGATAGTTCTCTCATCAAGAACCCGCAGGAATCCCGCCGGTCCGCCGCGGTGTTGGATGTAGGGTTGCCCGTTGGCATTGGCGGTGGCGAGGAAGACGCTGGTCTGCGCGGCGATGAATTGAGCAAGATCGGGCGTGATGCGGGTCTGCCAGCCGCCGCGCTCTTCCATGCGCGCATAGGCCGGACGTGACCCCTTGCGGTCCTGCACCGATTTGACGGATGCGGTGAACGCGACGTCGCTCGAATGGCTGGCGGTCATTGGAGTTCCTCCTCGCTCAGCCCCATATAGGTCCTTCCAAGAAGCATTAGTATCCCGTAATATTTGGATATATCATTCCATTTTATGGAACCTTGAATGGACCGCCTCGCATCGATGACGACGCTCCTGGCCGTGGTCGAGGGCGGCAGCCTCTCGGTGGCCTCGCGCAAGCTCGGGATGCCGCTCGCGACCGTCAGCCGCAAGATCTCCGAGCTTGAAGCGCATCTGCGCACGCGCCTGCTCCATCGCACCAGCCGCCGCCTGTCGCTCACCGATGCCGGCCAGGGTTACGTTGCGGCCTGCAAGCGCATCCTCGAAGACCTCGGCGAAGCCGAGCGCGCCGCAGCCGGAGAGTACAGCGCGCCACGCGGCGACCTTGCGATCACGGCGCCGATCGTGTTCGGCCGCCTGCATGTGCTGCCGGTCGTCACCGCATTTCTCAGCGCCTATCCGGACATCAATATTCGGATCGCGCTGGGCGACCGGGTGGTCGATCTGCAGGAAGAGCATGTCGATCTCGCCGTGCGCATCGGCGAATTGCCTGACAGCAGCCTGGTCGCGACCCGCGTGGGCGCAGTCTCCCGCGTGGTCTGCGGCAGCCCGGACTATTTTGCCAAGCGCGGAACGCCGAAGCGCCCGGCTGACCTGCGCGCCCACGACTGCATCACCTTCGAAGGCTTGGCGTCGCCGGTGGAGTGGTCGTTTGGGGCCGGCAAGTCGCTTGCTGCCGTCGCCGTCCGCTCGCGGCTCATCGTCAATACGGCGGAAGCCGCCATCGATGCCGCCATCGCGGGCGTTGGCGTGACGCGCGTTCTCTCCTACCAGGCCGCGAGCGCGTTGCGCGACGGTAGGCTTGCGCGAGTGCTGCAGCGCTTCGAGCCAGAGCCCGCGCCGGTCAGCCTCGTGCATGCGGGGCAGGGGCTGTTGCCGCAGAAGCTGCGCGCATTTCTGGATTTCGCGGCGCCACGCCTAAAAGCGCGGCTCGCGCAGGAATAGCGCTATTGTTGCGACTGCAGGCACGCCTGCGCGAGCTTGAGGAAGGCCCGCGCGCGATGTGAGAGGCCAAGCCCGCGCGGCGGCAGGCCGTGCTTCTCCTCCGCCGTCATCTCGCCGAAGGTGCGGTCATGGCCATCGGGCAGGAACACCGGATCGTAGCCGAAGCCGGCGGTGCCGCGCGGCGGCCAGATCAGCGTGCCGTCGACGCGCGCCTCGAATTCCTCCAGATGCCCGTCCGGCCAGGCGACGCACAGCGCGGAGACGAAATGCGCCGTGCGCTGCGACGGCGTCGATGCACCACGCGCGCGCAATTCGTCCTCGACCTTCTGCATGGCGCGACCGAAATCCCTGGGCTCGCCCGCCCAGCGTGCCGAGTGGATGCCGGGGGCGCCGCCAAGTGCATCGACGGCAAGCCCGGAGTCGTCCGCGAAGGCCGGCAATCTTGCCGCGGTCGCGGCCGCGATCGCCTTGATGCGCGCGTTGTCGCGGAAGCTTGCGCCGGTCTCCTCGGGCTCGGCGAGGCCGAGCTCGCCGGCCGAGACCGCCGACACCCCATAGGGCGCGAGCAGCTCACGCATTTCCCTGAGCTTGCCGGCGTTGTGGGTGGCGATGACCAGACGACCGGAGATTGGGCGATGCGGCATCGAGCAGCGTGTGCCTACATCACCGCAAGCTTTTGCAGGTCGACGAGCTTGGCGACGCCCTTCTTGGCGAGCGCGAGCAGATTGAGAAACTGCTCCTCGCTGAACGGCGTCTTCTCCGCCGTGCCTTGCACCTCGACGATGCGCCCGTTGCCGGTCATGACGAAGTTGGCGTCGGTCTCGGCGTCGGAATCCTCCGCGTAGTCGAGATCGAGCACGGCCGCGTCCTTGCAGATGCCGCAGGAGATCGCCGCCACATGGTCACGCAGCGGCTCGCTCTTGAGCATCGAGCGGGTCTTCATCCAGGCGATGGCGTCGTGCAGCGCCACCCAGGCGCCGGTGATCGCGGCGGTGCGGGTGCCGCCGTCAGCCTGGATCACGTCGCAGTCGATGGTAATCTGGCGCTCGCCGAGGGCGGGCAGATCGAGCACGGCGCGCAGGCTGCGGCCGATCAGGCGCTGGATCTCGATGGTGCGGCCGGATTGCTTGCCGGCGGAGGCTTCCCGGCGGGTGCGTTCCGACGTCGCCCGCGGCAGCATGCCGTATTCGGCTGTGATCCAGCCGCGGCCCTGGCCCTTGAGCCACGGCGGCAGCCGGTCCTCCAGCGTGGCCGTCACCAGGACATGGGTGTCGCCGAACTTTACGAAACACGAGCCCTCGGCATATTTCACGACGCCGCGCTCGAGCGAAACGGCGCGCAGCTCATCGGGCGCTCGGCGACTGGGCCGCATGACGACATCCTTCAGGTAGGCGACGCGACAGGGCGAAAGCCCGCTTTTGTAAGCAGAGGAGGCGAAAGCGGCAAGGGGCGGTATACTGGATATTGACGGAAACCCTGCCGCAGGAGCGCAACCAGACATGGCGCGGAAACACCCTGACGTTCCGTTCGTGATCGACTTCCATACCCACATGCTCGATGAGGAGCTGCGCGAGATCTGCACCAGCCGCAACGCCATCACCGGCTTCGGCAAGAAGCAGGCGCCCCCGAGCGAGGGCTTGCGCAAGTTCCTCGATCCGGAATTGCAGATCGCCGATATGGACGAGCGCGGCATCGACATGCATGTCGTGTTCACTGGCCCGGTGCACATGTCGACCTGGTGGGCGGATGCGCAGACCGCGCTCAAGCTCACGCGCCGCATGAATGACATCATCGCGGGCTGGGTCGCGCGCTATCCGAAGCGCTTCGTCGGCACGGTCACGCTGGCGATGCAGGATGTCGATCTCGCGATCGCGGAGCTCGCGCGTGGCGTGGAGGAGCTCGGCCACAAGGCCGTGCTGCTGCCCACCAACGTCGACGGCGTCTATCTCGGCGACCGCAAGTTCTGGCCGCTATGGCAGGCGATCCGCGCCCACGACATTGCGGTGTTCATTCATCCCGAAGGCATCCGCGATCCCTGGTATCACAAGTTTGCATTGTGGAACTCGATCGGCCAGCAGATCGAGGAGGCCAAGGTGGCCTCTTCGATCGTTTACGAAGGGCTGCTCGATGCGATCCCGGACCTCAAGATCGTGATCGCGCATGGCGGCGGCTACTTCGCCACCTGCATGGGACGGCTTGATCGCAACATCGAGAAGGCCGAGGCGCGCGTGAACATCGGCTACAAGAAACCGAGCGACTATCTGCGCCACTTCTATTATGACACTTGCGTGTACGATCCGCTGGCGCTCGAAACCTTGTTCAAGCGCGTCGGCGCCGACCGCATCGTGCTCGGCGCCGACTATCCGGTCGGCGGCACCGATCCAGTTGGCGAGGTGAAGGAAGCCGTGACGCTGTCGAACGACGATCTGCGCATGGTTGCGGCCGGCACGGCGGCGCGGCTCTTAGGGATTGAGACGAGGTCTTGAGCCCAATGACCACGCAGGCAGAACGCGCAAAGCAAACCTGGCAGGAGGCCGTCAACGCCAACGTGCTGCGGCCCATTCAGGCGTACCGGCTCGCCTATTTGCCGCTGCTGATGGTCTATTTCGCCTTTGGCGCGCTCGGCATCATCGACGTCAGCCGCGACATGTGGATCAAGGAGAAGCTGACGCTCTCGCCGTCCGACCTGGCCGGCTATGCGGTCTGGCTCGGCGTGCCCTGGACCGTGAAAATGGTATTCGGCGAGCTCGTTGACTGCGTTCCGCTGTTTGGCTCGCAGCGCCGGGCCTATATCCTGTTGGGCGCCGGCCTGGTGATGTGCGGGCTGCTCACGCTCGCAGGGACCGCCGGCGGCTGGATCGCGATCCTTCCCGCCAACCAGCTCTATCTCGCCGGCAGTCTCATTGTGGTGGTCGGCGCCGTGATTCAGGATGTGGTGGCGGACGCGATGTCGACCGAGGTCGTCCAACGCGTCGACGCGGCCGGCAAGGCGCTGCCGGAGGACGAGGTGCGTGCCGAGCTTGGCATGGTCCAGCTGCTCGGACGCCTCGCGCTGTCGGCCGGCATCCTGGCGGTGTCCGGGCTGTCGGGCTGGCTCGCCTTCATCTACGACCGCCAGACCGTGTTTCTGATCGCCCTCATTGTGCCGGTTGTCTCTGTCACGGGGGTCTTGCTGACCCGAACCGAGGCGCACGAGCAACGGCCGATCGATTGGCGCATTCTCGGCGGCGGCATCGTTTTCGGTGTGGTCGTCACGCTCATGGGATTGGGCGGCTTTCCGTTCGCGGAGGAGGTCGTGTTCCTGATCTCGATGGCGGTGATCTGCACCATGCTGGTGCTGGTCACGCGCGACCTCGACTTGAAGTCGCGGCGCTCGATCCTGTTCGCCGCCATCATCATCTTCGCGTTTCGCGCGACGCCGCTGGCGGGGGACGGCTATTTCTGGTGGACGCTCGACGTGCTCAAGTTCGACGAGGCGTTCTACGGGCACCTGCGGCAGACCGGCGCCGTCATCTCGGTCTTGGTGATGTGGTTCCTCGCCAGGCAGATCACCGAATATTCGGTGGTGCGGACCTTGTTCTGGATCACGGTGGCGGGCACCGCTTTGTCCTTGCCGACGATCGGGCTCGTCTTCGGGCTGCACGAATGGACCGAGCAGCACTTCGGTTTCGGTGCGCGCACGATCGCGATCGTCGACGCGGTGACCACCTCGCCGTTCGTGCAGCTCAGCATGGTGCCGCTGTTGACGCTGACCGCCTACTACGCGCCGGCCGGCCACCGCGCCACCTGGTTTGCCCTGATGGCGTCGCTGATGAATCTCGCGCTGCAGGCGGGTGCGCTGCAGACCAAATATCTCAACGACCTGTTCCCGGTCGCGCGTGGCGAGTATGGCGAGCTCAGCATGCTGATGGTGGCGGTGTTCTCGCTGAGCTTCATCCTGCCGATCGCCGCGATTGCGCTGTTCGGCCGGCGGGTGTGATGCCAACGGTGCTCGACGATGTCTCTCAGCATCGTCATGGCCGGGCTTGTCCCGGCCATCCACGCCTTCGATGTTTTGGATGCTTTCAAGACGTGGATGCCCGCGACAAGCGCGGGCATGACGGCGAAGAGGTAGTGCCGCTCGAATAAGCGGAAGGCCTCATGCCACCTCGAACCCCGCCTCCTTCCACACCGTGCGCCGGTCCGGCTGCTTGAGCGCCGCGATGAAGGCGAGCGCCGCGCCACGCACGTTGCTGGTTGCCATCACGCCCGCGCAATAGGTGGTGTCGGCGCCGAGCGGCCTTGGCAGCGGTCCGATCACGCGCACGCCCGGAACGGGTACGATCTCGGCGATCAGCGTCATGCCGATCTCGGCCTCGCCGCCCGCGACGCGCTTCGCCACCTCGCCGCCGTTCTGCTGCGGCATGCCCTTGGCCTTGATGGCGTCGGCGAGGCCGAGCTCCGTGAACATCCGCGCCAGGTAGACGCCGGCCGAGCCACCCACTGCGGCGTCGCTGAACGCCACCGCGCGGGCGTTAACCAGCGCCTGGCGGAACGCCTCCGGCGTGGAGATGTCGGGGGCGGGGGCACCGTCGCGCACCGCGACACCGATGCGGACGGTGGCGATATCGGCGCGGCTTTTGGGCGCGAGCCGGCCGGCCTTGTCCAGCGCCTCGATCGCGGGCTGCCCGCTGATCACGACGTCGGCGGTTTCACCGGCATCGAGCCGCTGCTGCAGCGCCCCCACCGTGCCGAAGCTGAGCTCGACCTCGTGCCCGGTCGTGCTGGTGAAATCATAGGCAAGCGCGGTCACGACCTCGTTCATCGAGCGCGCGCACATGATCTTGAGCTTTGCCACGTCACCTCCCATGCCGCATAATTGCGAGGATGCCCTGGACTATAGGCGAACGACAAGGAGAGCGCAGCTTGGCCAAGCTCAAGGACCTGATCCGCGGCAACGACCTCATCGTGGCGCCGGTGGTGTGCAACCCGATCATGGCGCGGATGGCGGAGGACGCGGGCTTCAAGGCGATCTATCTGTCCGGCGGAACTCTTGGCTGGGTCAAATGCGTCACCGAGGCGAACCTGACGCTGCCCGAGATGGCCGACGTCGCGGTCGACATCCGCGCCGCCTGCAAGCTGCCGCTGGTGCTTGACGCCGGCGGCGGCTGGGGCGATCCAGTGCATGTCCATCGCACCATCGCGCTCGCCGAGGCGGCGGGCTTCGCGGCGATCGAGATCGAGGACCAGCTGCTGCCGCGGCGGGTCGAGCATCACGTCGGCATCGATCATCTGGTGCCAACCGAGTTCTTCATCAAGAAGCTCAAGGAGGCGATTGCGGCACGCACCGATCCGGACCTCGTGATCATCGCGCGCACCAATGCGCGGCGTGCCGGCGGCATCGAGGAGGCGATCCGTCGCGGCGAAGCGTTCGCCAAGGCGGGCGCCGACATGGTGTTCTGCTTCACCCGCAATCCGGAGGAGGTGCGCATGGTGGGCGAGCGGGTGCCGCCGCCCTTGATGACATTCGCGCCGGTCGACGGCTTTGCGACCTCGGCGCTGTCGCAACGCGACTATGCGGCGCTCGGCTTTCGTCTGGCGGCGTCGTCCGGCACCGCATTTGCGGCGATGTACAAGGCGGTGCGCCAGTCCTATGAGTGCCTGGCCCAGGACAAGCCGGACCCGTTCCTCGGGCCGGGCGGTGGCGATGCCATGATGAAGGCCGCGCAGGCGACCTGCGGGCTCGATCGACTGTTGGAAATCGAGCGCCGCACCATGAAGAGCCAATAACGGGCGAGTAGAAGGTCAGCGATGTCCCAGGACGTTCCGGTCGGCAAAAGCCACGTCTCGCTGGCGCAGCTCAACGAGCGCTCGCGCGACATTTTCCGCCAGATCGTCGAGAGCTATCTGGCGACCGGCGAGCCGGTGGGCTCGCGCAACCTGTCGCGGCTGATCACGACGCCGCTGTCGCCGGCCTCCGTGCGCAACGTGATGTCGGACCTCGAGCAGCTCGGCCTGGTCTATGCGCCGCATACCTCGGCCGGCCGGCTGCCGACCGAGCTCGGCCTGCGCTTCTTCATCGATGCCCTGATGGAGATCGGCGATGTCTCGGCCGAGGATCGCCAGGCCATGGAGGCCAAGGTGGCGGCCGCCGGCAAGTCGATGGACGCGGTGCTCAACGAGGCCTCCGGCATGCTCTCCGGCCTCACGCGCGCGGCCGGCGTCGTCTTGACCGCCAAGCAGAACCTGCGCCTCAAGCACATCGAGTTCGTGCGGCTCGAGCCTGATCGCGCGCTGGTGGTGCTGGTGGCGGAGGACGGCCAGGTCGAGAACCGCGTCATCGAGCTGCCCGCGGGCCTGCCGGGCTCGGCGCTCACCGAGGCCACGAACTTCCTCAACGCGCATGTGCGCGGCCGCACGCTGGCGGAATCCAAGTCCGAGCTCGAAAAGGCGCAGGAAAGCCAGCAGGCGCAGCTCGATGCATTGACCCAGAAGATCGTCGCGGCCGGGCTTGCGAGCTGGTCGGGCGGCGAGAGCGACGAGCGCAAGCTGATCGTGCGCGGCGCCGCCCATCTGCTCGAAGACCTCAAGGCGGTCGAAGACCTCGAGCGTGTCCGCCTCCTGTTCGACGATCTCGAGACCAAGCGCGGCGTCATCGATCTCCTTGGCCGCGCCGAAGGTGCCGACGGCGCGCGCATCTATATCGGGTCGGAGAACAAGCTGTTCTCGCTGTCGGGCTCCTCCACGATCGTGGCACCCTATCGCGATCAGGCCGGCCGCATCGTGGGCGTGCTCGGCGTCATCGGCCCGACCAGGCTCAACTATGCGCGGGTGATTCCGATGGTCGACTACACCGCCAAGGTGGTGAGCAAGATCATCGGCGGGTGAGATTGGATTTCCACAAATAGCAAGGTGACGGTAGGGAAGGATTCGGCGATGAGGGAGAGAACCAGCGTTCTAATCGGATCGGTGCTCGCTGCGGCGTTCTTGGCTGTGGTGTCCTCTGGCGCATACGCCCAGGCGAGCTATCCTAACCGTCCGATCAAGATGATCGTGCCGGTGCCGCCTGGCACGTTGCTCGACGCGCTGCCGCGCATGATCGGCGAGAAGCTGCAGGCCAAATGGGGTCAGCCGGTGATCGTCGAGAACCGGCCGGGCGCGGCCTCCAATCTCGGTACCGAGGCGGTCTACAAGTCGGAGCCCGACGGCTACACCCTCCTGGTCACGCCGCCCGGTCCGCTCGCAGTCAGCCAGCACGTCTACGCCAGGCTCGGCTTTGATCCGATGCAATTCGTGCCGGTGACAGTGCTGGTCAAGTTTCCGTTCTTCACCATTGTGAATCCGAAGGTCCCGGCGACGAACCTGCGCGAGCTGGTCGCCCACGCCAAGGCCAATCCCGACAAGGTCACCTTCGCGTCGCCCGGCGTGAGCAGCACGCCCCATCTCACGATGGAGAAGCTCGCGCGCGCGGCCGGCATCAAGCTCGTGCATGTGCCCTATCAGGGCCTGGCGCCCGCCTTGAACGATCTCTTGGGTGGCCATGTCGACGCGATGTTCGACACCCCCGCCAATTCGCAAAGCCATATCGGGGCAGGCCGGGTGAAGCTGCTCGCCGTCACGGGCGACAAGCGGCTGCCTGAATTGTCAAACGTGGCCACGATCTCGGAATCCTATCCGGGCGTTTCGCACGAGGACTGGTTCGCCGTGGTGGCGCCGCCCAAGACTCCACCCGAGATCGCGGCCAAGCTTTCGGAGGCCATTGTCGAGACGCTGAAGATGCCCGACATCGCCAAGCGGATCACCGACAACAACTTCATGGCGATCGGCGCGTCGCCTGCCGAGACCGCGGCGCTGATCAGATCGGAGAGCGAGAAATTCCGGCAAGTCATCGTGGCGGCCGGCATCAAGGTGGAGTGAGGCGAATGCCTGGCGCCGCTTCCCGCTCGCTGTGGTTCGCGGCCGTGTGCCTCGTCGCGGCACCGGCCACGGCGCTGGCGCAGGCCGACTTCCCGAACCGGGCGATCAAGATCGTGGTGCCGCTGGCGCCGGGCGGGACCGCCGACATCCTGCCGCGCATCATCGGCGAGAAGCTGTCGGCGCGCTTCGGCCAGCCGGTCGTGATCGAGAACCGCTCGGGCGGCGGTCAGCATATCGGGACCGAGGCGGTCGCGCGGGCAGAGCCCGACGGCTATACCCTGCTCTCGTCGGCCGCTGGCCCGCTGGTGATCAACCCGAGCCTCTTTCCGAACCTCAGCTACGATCCCTTTGCTTTCGCGCCCATCACGGTGATGGCCTCGCTGCCCTATGTGCTGGTGGTCAATCCGAAGGTGCCGGCGAGAAACGTCGCGGAACTGGTGGCCTACGCCAAGGCCAACCCGGACAAGCTCAACTTTGCGGCGCCCGGCGGCGGCTCCCAGACCCAGCTCGCGGTCGAGTGGCTGAAGATCCTCTCCGGAACGACGATGACCTACGTTCCCTACAAGGGCTCGGCGCCCGCGGTGACCGATCTGGTCGCCGGCCATGTCGATCTGATGTTCGACAACCTCGGTAACTCGCTGCAGCACATTCGTGCCGGCCGGCTGCGGGCGCTTGCAGTTGCGAACGAGCAGCGGCTTGCCGAGTTTCCCGACCTCCCGACCATGGCGGAGACCTTCCCGGGCTTCGTCGCCACCAGCTGGTTCGCGCTCTTGGCGCCACCGAAGACGCCAGCCGTGATTGCGGACAAGCTCTGGCAGGCGATTGCCGAGACCTTGCGCATGCCGGACGTCGAGCGGCGCCTGCGCGGGCTTGGTGCCGCGCCTGGTGGGACGACACCGGCGGCGACAGCGGCCTTTCTCAGGCAGGAGACCGAGCGCTGGAGCAAGGTCATCGCGGAAGCCAATATCAAGCCGGAATGACTGCGATCATCCCTGGGCTGCCGCGCAAGGCGCGATAAGAACTTGATTTTTGCGCGCCGAGCCCTGATATCCGGGCAGACATGCAATTTGTGGCGGGAACAACACAATGACGGATTCGACCCCTCGCCGTCCCGACGATATCACCGCGATGGCCTCTGAGCCGCTGCCGGGAGCCGAGAGCACGGTCGGAGAAGCCGAACGGGTGGCCGCGCTGGTTGAAACGCTCGCGCGCGAATCGGCCGAGAACAAGGACAAGCTTCTGCGGGCGCTCGCCGAGATGGAAAACCTGCGCCGGCGCACCGAGCGGCAGGTCGCGGACGCAAGGGACTACGGCATCACGGCTTTCGCGCGCGACGTGCTGGCGGTCGCCGACAACATGAACCGCGCGCTTTCGGCGCTCGATCCGCAGCTGCGCGAGCAGGCGGACCCTGGTCTCAAGGCCCTGCTGGAAGGCGTTGAGCTCACCGAGCGCGAGCTGCTCAAGGTTCTGGACAAGCACGGTGTCAAGAAGTTCGAGCCGACCGGCGAGAAGTTCGATCCCAATCTGCACCAGGCCATGTATGAGGTGCCCGATCCCTCGCTGCCGAGCGGGATGGTCGCGCAGGTGGTGCAAGCGGGCTACATGATCGGCGAGCGGGTGTTGCGCCCGGCGCTGGTGGGGGTGTCCAAGGGCAAGCCCAAGGTGCCGCCGGTCGCGCCCCCGGCCGAGGCTGCTGCCGCGAAGGCCGAGGAGCCAGCCGAAGTGCCGGCTACGACCAACACGGCTACCTCCAACACGGCGAGCGCCGACACGGGCGAATTTCCGCCTGATGAGCCTAATCAACCTGTTGAGTTTCCTGACACGCCCGACAAGCATGATGAGGTCGATGAGGCCGATGAGTCAGCGGCTCCCCCGCACCGGCAGGCGGACCGCTAACCTGTCTTGCACGTGACTTGTCTTGCACGGTCCTCTTGCACGGTCCGTTTCGGCTGTTCGATGTCTCGGCCGGGCTGAGGCACGAGGTTGAGACGAGGGGCAAGATGAGAGGCGGATGAAACGCAGCACCGAGCGCTTCCTCACCACCCACACCGGCAGCCTGCCGCGGCCCGCCGATCTCATTCGCACGATGTTCGCCAAGGAAGAAGGCGTGCCGGTCGATCCCGTAGCGCTCGCCGCACGCGTGCGTGCGGCGGTCGCCGAGGTGGTGGGCAAGCAAGTCGAGGCTGGCATCGATCTTGTCAACGACGGCGAGATGTCGAAGCCGAGCTACGCCACCTACGTGAAGGACCGGCTCTCGGGCTTCGGCGGCAGCGGCAACACGTTCGTGTACCAGGACCTTGCCGAGTTTCCGACGTTGGCCAAGCGCGTGTTCGGCGATCCCGGGCGCTCGCGGCGCAAGACGCCGGCCTGCAACGCGCCGATTTCGGTGCGCGATCCTGGCGCCGCTGTCGTCGACATCGCCGATCTCAAGGCTGCGCTCGCCGCCTTAGGCCGCACCGATGCGTTCATGAGCGCGGCGTCGCCGGGCGTGGTGTCGCTGTTCTTCCGCAACGAGCACTACAAGGACCACGAGACCTACCTGTTCGCGATCGGGGATGCGATGCGGCATGAGTACGAGGCGATTGCCCAGGCCGGGATCGTGCTGCAGATCGACTGTCCCGATCTCGCCATGGGCCGGCACATCCAGTATGCGGACCTGGACCTGACGGAGTTCCGCAAGCGTGCCGGCATGCATATCGCGGTGCTCGATTACGCGCTCGCCGGCATCGCGCCCGAACAGGTGCGCATGCATCTGTGCTGGGGCAACTACGAAGGCCCACACCATCGCGACGTGCCGCTCGCCGACATCATCGATCTCGTGCTCAAGGCGCGTCCGCACGCGATCTCGTTCGAGGCCGCCAATCCGCGCCACGCCCACGAATGGACGCTGTTCGAGCGCGTGAAGCTGCCCGCCGGCAAGCTGCTCATTCCGGGCGTGATCGAATCGAAGTCGAACTTCATCGAGCACCCGGAGCTGATCGCGCAACGCATCGGCCGCTACGCGCGGCTCGTCGGCCGCGAGAACGTCATCGCGGGCTCGGATTGCGGCTACGGCACCTGGGTCGGCCAGGCCGCCGTCGATCCCGATGTGGTGTGGGCGAAGTTCGCCGCCATGGCGGAAGGCGCGCGCATCGCGTCGCGGGAGTTCTGGCGATCGCCATGAGCCGGTGGACCTTGTCGACACCGTGCTCGGTTCGAGCGAGTCCCAGGCGGGCTTGCGAGCGCTTGGCGCGCCGGGCAGTTGTGCTAGCATTGCATTGAGTCGATCAACGGGAGGACGTCATGGCGAAAGGTCAGATGCGAAGCAACAAGGAGAAGAAGAAACCGAAGGCCGCGCATAATGTGAAGGGCAAAGGCGCCACTACCGTATCCGCGGTTGCCCAAGCGCAGCCCAAGTCAAGCGCCAACCCTTTCCAGAAGAAGGGCTAAACGGCGGCCGGCTCCGGCCCGTTGGTCTGGCCGTCGGCGGTGGCGATGATGCGCGCCGGCACCAGCAGGATGGTCGGCAGGATCAGGGCGTACACCACCGTGATCGCGATCACGCATACGGTGAAGCTGCCGTAGTGGTCGTAGAGGGTGGTTCCCAGAATGTCGCCGAAGCGCGCGGCGATGAAGTAGAGGCTGCCGGACATCATCAGCGTCGTGCCCTGCAGGCCAGGCGGGCACGACCGAATGAGCAGGTCGAGATAGGCGCCGGTCGCCACGCCACCCATGAGGCCGATCGGCACCGCCGCGATCAGCGCGCCCGTCACCGAATCGATGAAGAGCAGCGGCACCATCTGCGGGACCGCGACCACGGTCCCCCACACCAGCAGGGTCCTCAACGCGAACCTCTGGCACAGAACCCCGAACACCATGAAGGTCGGGATGAACGAGGCGGCGAAGATCGCGTTCCACTGGCCCCACTGGGCGTCCGCGGCGTGCAGCGTGTTCTGCAGGTAGTACTGAAGCGGCGTGGCCGAGCCCGGCGCGAAATTCCAGAGGAGCCAGATCAGCAGCGCCGGATAGATCGGCCAGTGGCGCACCAAGCGCTTGAGGTCGGCTCGCGGACGCATGGCAGGTTCGCGCTCGGCGCGCACGTTGTCGAACACGCTCCTGGGCTTCCAGGCCGCATAGACGGCGATCGCCGTCATGACGGCGGCGCCGACCAGAAACAGGAAGCGGGCGGCTTCGTCGGCGCTCCGGCCTTCCAGCAGGTCGCTGAGCGTGCCGCCGATGAGCAGCGCCCCGATGGTGGGAACCGACGCGAAGATGTTCCACACCGCGCTGACCTGGCCGGACATCGCATGCTGCTGGCCGATCGCGGATGTCAGTCCGTGCTGGGCGCTCGACACGAACAGGAATGACGTGGTCAACAGCACCACCGCGATCAGGAGGGTCGCGTAGGTGATCGGAATGAACGCAAACAGGACATAGAGGACGGCGCTGGTGGCGCCGAACAGCAGCATGAAGCCCCGGTCCCTCATCCCGAACGGATTCCAGGTGTCGCGGATGAATCCGAACACGAACGACAGGTAGAGCGGGATCGCAGCCACGAGCCGGAAGGCCGCGAGCTCATGGGCGGTCAAGTGCAGCTTGTTCTTGAGAAAGAACGAGATCGGAATATCGATCAGGCCGCCGGAGGGGGAGCCGAAGGCCAACAGGAAAACCAGGACGCCAAGGTAGAGAAAGATCCTCTGCCGCACCGAGTACGGCAGGGTGGTGGGCGCGACGGCGGCGATCGCCAATTCAGCGTCCGGGCGCTCGGCTGTCATCGGTTTGCCGCCTGACGGAGGCTGGCCGGAGATGCAGGTCGACGAGCGGTCGTGGCACGATCCAGGTTCACATCATCCAGGTTTTGCGCTGATGGCGCTGCGCGCGTGGCGGACGCCTTCGCGGCCATGTCGGCGTCACTGCAGCTCGATGCCGTCGCGCACCTGGCGGAAGCGCGCATAGGCCGGGATCCAGGCGTTGGTGCGCGCAACTCCGATCATATGCAGATAGGCGCCGCCGCCGAAGCGCAGCCACTGCACGATGTTGATGTCGGTGCCGGTGCGCACATCCTTGCCGACGGCCATCACTTGATGTCCGGGCTGCCCGCCGATCCGCAGCGCCTCCGCCGAGTTGACGCGAACATCCTTGATGTTGGGAATGGTGCCGAACAGGTCGCGTGCGAAAGACTCGCGGTTGCCGGACTGGCCAGGACCGCCGGGCGCGACCGCCACCACGATATGGGAATCGACGTCCGGCCCGGGCTCGTCGGTCGCCGCATCGGTGAGCATGATGGCACGCCCCGGAATCACGCCGCCGATCCTGAACTGCGCAAGGTCGCCGACGCGAAACGGTAGGAGGCCAAGTTGCTCCTCGACCGGAACCGAGGGTCGGATCGTGACCGTCGACAGCGCGGCGCGGATTGCGGTCTCGGGATAGAATTTGGCGGCCTCGTCCGGAACTTGGATGGTCACCAGCGCGATCATGTCGGAAGTCAGGACCGCGAAGATCCATTTGCGCAGCTTGATCTTGTCGACCTCCTGGTGGGCGATCACCAGGAACGCGTCGCCGGCGGCCAGCGCCTGGTCCTCGCGCTTCTCGAAGGTCAGGCCCCGCTTCTTGAGCTCCTCGGGCGTGGTCGATCGCTGCAAGTCCCAGTGGGCTTCCCGCGGCAGCGCGGCGATCACCACCGCGACGTTGTGCGTTGCGTCCTCAAAGCCCTGGAAGTTGCGGCTCGGGCTGACGCCTGGCGGCGGCGCGAGCCCGATGCGCGAGCCAACCGGAAACAAAATATCGAGCGCTTGCGCGGGCGAGAGCAGCGCAAGCATGACGAGCAGGGAGCGCAGGATGGTCATGACAGCAACCTACCCCGTTCAATGGTGGAGAATAAGGCCGAGTTCGCGTCACCGTTATGGCGCATAGATTTGCCAGAAAGGAGGGCGCCAGCGAACCAGGAGCAACCGTGATGTGGTTCCTTGGGCATTTTTATTGGAACTGATGACCCGAAACGTCGAGCAGTGATGACGCAGCCAGCTGCGCCGCGCGGCCAAGCGGGCCGCGCTCGGTTGCGAAATGCCAAGAGTACCTCGCTAGAAGATCAACTCGCCAGTGGGCTGGAGAAGCTCGCCGCCAGCTTGACCAGATCGGCCTGGCGGCTGGTGCCGGTCTTGCTGAACACGCGATGCAGATGGGTCTTCACCGTGGACTCGCAGATCCCGAGCGCGTCGGCGGTCTCCCGCACGCCGCCGATCTCGACGATGGCGAGCAGCACGCGCAATTCGGTCGGTGTCAGCCGGTAGAGCTTGGCAATGACCTTCGTCGCCGCCGGAGCCTCGATCGCAGCCTTGCGAACGAATACGGCCGCAGTGGCGGAATAGCTCGCGCGGGCGCGCCGGCGGGCGCCCGACGTGAGGGGCAGCACATGGGTGGCATAGCGTTCGCCGTCGCGGCCGGTGAGCGGGACGGCAATGCCCTTGATGCCCATGACCTGATCGCCTCCGCTCGCCGCCCCGACGATGTCCTTGAGCGCACGCGCCGCTGCGGCATCGGTCGGCCTGATTCTCCCGTTGGCGCCGTAGAGAGCCGTGCCATCTTCCAAAAGGGCTTTGCCACTCGCGTTGGCGTGGATGATGCGGCCTTCCGCGTCCACCAGGAACATGCCGGCACTCAGGCCGTCGAGCGTGTCAGCGAAGGCGGCAGCCTCCGCGGTCTTGTGCTCGATGACCTTGCCGATCAGGATCGCGCGGCGAATGTGCGGCACGATCTGCCGCATGCGCCAGCGCGTATCGTCGTCAACGAAGCCATGCCGGTCCTGGCGAAAGACACCGAAGAGGGCGGCCCCCGTCGCGGTCTTGTCGAGCCCGGCCGCCACAAAGTCCACCAGGCCCTGTGGTCGGCGCCACTCTTGATAAAAGCGTGTCTTCTGGAAATCCTCGATCTCCATGACATCGACCGTGCCGATGGGTTGCCCGATCTCGCTCAGGACGTGGGCTTCCGTGGTGGGATCGAGCTTCTCGTACCGGTCGAAATAGAGCTGCCGATAGTGGGGATCCATACCGCCGCATTGGTGGTAAATCTCCAGGCGCTTGCTGCGCGCGTCTTTCGAAAACACGACTGCCGCCGAGCCTCCGACAACATCCCGGATTTGTTGCAGAACGGAGGTCCATCGCGACGGATCGAGTGCGGCGTCATAGATGTCACCAATCAGGGAAGCGACCCGCTCAGTATCAGACATAATAATAGACTCCGTCCGACTGGGAGGCCCGTCTGACCTCAATGGGTTGGTATTGATGACCTCGCCTTAAAGAAATTCAGTCAAAGGATCAGGCTGCGCGCGGACTTGCCGAGCGCGGTAGAAGCCGATGTCTTGTCGCGGCAGGGAGGGTGTTTGGTTCAAAGCCGAGCAAAATTTTTTGCGCAACCGGCGGCCGCCGATGCCCGTCAATGCGTACCGGATTGCCGGGAGCTTCCGGCGAGGCGCTTCAGCCGGCCGCGCGCAGGAAGCGACCTTCGCGCAGGAAGTGGCCTACTTGCGCCGGCGCGCGCCAATGCAGCGGAAGGGTGTGCGTTCCGCGAAGGACGATGTGATCGCGCTGGCCCGGCAGATGCGTCGACGCGAGCGAGACGGCGTGGTCGAACGAAGCTGCGATGATGCCGCAATCGAGGTCGGCCGCCGGCGCGAGCCGGTTCACATAGCTGTCGGGGTGCGAGCAAAGCTCCCTCGCCGCATTGAGGCGCGGGCCGATGAGCCGCAGCGCAAAGTCCGCCAGCCGCGCACCGCGATTGGGCGGCGCGAGCAGCACGACACGACCAAGCTTACGCGGCCTGGTCATCGCGAGTGTGCTCCGCACCACGATCGCCCCCATGCTGTGGCCGACGAAATGAAGCCGCTCGACGCTCTTGTCCTCGTCGAGCTCCTTGGCTTTGGCCGCGAGTTGCGCCGCGTGCGATTCGATCGATCCCCGCAGACTCTCATAACGCCAGTTCACGGCGAGAAACCCCTGTCGCTCCAAGGCGCGCCGCAACGGTTCGAGCAGCACCGGATGCGCTCCGTGCCCATGGACCAGAAGGACGGCTTCGCGTGTCACGGGAGTGCGGCCCGTGTTCCACTTCGGAAATTTGTGATTCATCGCACTACCTCTGACACGAAACTGCGGAAGCAAGGAGGCGAGTGCATGCGCGGAGCGTCCTCAATTGTGTCTTATTTGGCAGTGGGCTCAAGACACTCATGCGCTCCAAAAAAGTTGCTTTAGCCCCTCCGCTTGATCGTGAAACTGATGTAGCCTTGCCCGACAACTGCCAGCGGGAAGCGCCCAGATATCGACTATCGCATGATAGCGGTGCGGTCGACGGACATCCCGGCTTGAGCGTTTCGACCAAGAAGCACAGGGGAGGACATGATGAAGACCATACGCGCCGCTACGTTGATGCTAGGAGCGGGAATCTTCGCGCTCACCGCTTTCTCGGGTGAGCGGATATTGGCCCAGGCCAACGATCCCAACGCCTATCCCAACCCATACCAGTTGCAGGAGAACTGGGCGAAGCTGCCGCCCGGGCGCACCTGGGGCTCGACCATCGGCATCGAGATCGATCCCGACGGCAAGAGCCTGTGGACGTTCGACCGCTGCGCGGCCAACAACTGCCGCGGCTCGGCGCTCGATCCGATCATGAAGTTCGATCCGAACGGCGTCATGCAGATCAAATTCGGCGCCGGCACGGTGAACGATCCGCATGGCTTCCATGTCGACCGCGACGGCAACGTATGGGTGTCCGACACGGTCGCGGAGGGCGGCAAAGGCCAGACGGTGATCAAGTTCAGCAAGGACGGCAAGGTCCTGATGACCTTGGGCAAGCCGGGCGTCACCGGCGACGCGAATTCCACCGACGCGTTCGATCAGCCGACCGACATCTACGTTGCGCCCAATGGCGATATCTTCGTGTCGCAGGGACACGGTGCTCGCCCCAACGACCGCATTTTCAAGTTCTCCAAGGACGGCACCTACATCAAGTCCTGGGGCAAGCGCGGCAGCGGCCCGGGCGAGTTCAACACCCCGCATCAATTGGCCATGGATTCGACCGGCCGCCTGTTTGTTGCCGATCGCGTCAACAACCGCATCCAGATCTTCGATCAGGATGGGAAATACCTTGCGGAGTGGAAGCAGTTCGGGCGTCCGAGCGGGCTCTACATCGACCGGAACGACAACGTCTATTCGGCCGACCACCAATCGGGTGACGACGGCGGGAAGGTCAATCCCGGCTTCAAGAAAGGCGTTCGCATCGGCAGCGCGAAGGACGGCAAGGTGGTGTCCTTCATCCCCGAGATCGCGCCCGACGCCAACATGCCGGAAGGCATCGCGGCCGACTCCTCCGGCACCATCTATGGCGGCTGGACCGGCAAGATGAACGTGCGGCGCTGGGTCAAGGCGGTCACGCAATAGCGCTGGTGAGCCGCTCTGCGGCTCTCCTGACTTTTTGCAGTGCGGACGTTCGACCCGAAGCGTTGGGAAATTCTTTCGGACATCTCAGCAATTTCTATTCCGCGCCGGGTTTCTCCCGGCGCGGTACTCCATACTGAGGGGCGCAGGTGGTTTTTTCGGTTGCTCGTTCGCGGCCATCAGCACCCGGATGCGCCTGTCCTGGGAGGACGCCATGACACTTGCCCGCCGAAGCTTTCTGCGTCTGGCCGCGGGCGCAGCTACGCTGCCGGTCGTCTCTCGAGTTGCGAGCGCGCAAGCCTATCCATCGCGGCCACTGCGCTGCATCGTTGGATATGCCCCCGGCGGCGGAACGGACATCTTCGTGCGGCTGGTCGCTCCACCGCTCTCCGAGCGGCTCGGTCAGCCGTTCGTGATCGAGAACCGGGCGGGCGCCGCCGGCAATATCGCCACCGAAGTGGTTATCCGTGCGCCCGCGGACGGCTATACGCTCCTCGGCACCGACGCCGCGGCCGCGATCAACACGAGCCTCTATGACAACCTGACTTTCAATTTCGTCCGCGACATCGCGGTGGTTGGCCTCATTCGCGGCCCGCTTTTAATGATGGTGCATCCATCCGTGCCAGCCAGGACGGTTCCTGAATTCATTGCCTACGTCAAAGCCAATGCGGGCAAAGTCAGCATGGCGTCGGCCGGCAGCGGCAATGCGACTCATCTCGCCGGCGAGTTGTTCAAGGTGATGGCCAACGTCGACATGACGCATGTGCCTTATCGCGGCGCGGCTCCCGCTATTACCGACCTGCTCGGCGGCCAGGTGCAGGTCTATTTCGGGAGCTACAGTGTCGGGATCGAGCATATCCGCGCAGGCCGGCTGCGGCTGTTGGCGGTGGCGACCGCGACACGATTCCCGTCCCTTCCGGATGTCCCGACCATTGCCGAGTTTGTGCCCGGCTATGAGGCGAGCCAGTGGTTCGCTATTGGACTGCGCAAGGCGACGCCTGCGGAGATCATCAACCGCCTCAATACCGAGATCAATGCTGCTCTTGCGGACGCCAAGATACAGGCGCGGCTGGCTGATCTCGGCACCACCATGTTCGCCGGCTCGGCCGCTGATCTCGCAAAGTTCGTCGCCGAAGAAACCGATAAGTGGAGCAAGGTGGTCAAGGTCTCCGGCGC
>DAIUEP010000052.1:20238-23939 GCA_036845065.1 Xanthobacteraceae bacterium
AGTTCGTCGCCGAAGAAACCGATAAGTGGAGCAAGGTGGTCAAGGTCTCCGGCGCCAAGCCGGAGTGAGGCGGCGCTGATGGGTAGCGATCGCCGCGACGTTTGGTGAGGCATTCGCCTCAGCCCATCCGCGTCACCCGTCGCAGCGTGACGTTAATGCGCCAACGCGTTCTCTAGGCAGGTGCAACAAGATTGCTGACGTGTTAAAGACTTCGCTATGACCAGATTGCTCGACGAAGGAATTGAAGCGGTGCGGGGATTGTCCGCCGATCGGCAGGATATGGCGGGCGAGCTGCTGCTTGGTCTCGCTGGGATCGTGCAATCGGACTACCAGCTCACGCCCGAGCAGATTGCGGATCTGAAGACGGCGATCGCCCAGGCCGATCGCGGCGAGTTTGCGAGCGACGGCGATATCGGCGCCGTCTGGAAGAAGTTCGGTCTATGAGACTGCGGTTCACGCCGCAGGCTCGCCGACACCTGGACGCCATAGCCGAATATCTCGCTGAACGAAGTCCGGCGGCCTCCCGCTCCGTCGGTCAGCGGATTCACGAGACGATACAACTCCTCACCAACTTTCCCTTGATAGGGCGGGAAGGCTCGTTGCGAGGCACCCGAGAATTGGTGGTGCCCGGCTTGCCGTATATTGTCGTCTATCGCGTGGACTCTGACGGCAATGCGCTCGTTGTTCTCGGGGTCTACCACGGTGCACAGAGGCGGCCGGGTCAGGGGGAGTAGGTCGTTTGCTATCTCGCCCGCGTCACCCGCCGCAGCGTCACGTTGATGCGCCCGCCCTCGGGCAATAGCGTCGAGGTGCCGGGCATGATGCGGTCGACGCCGTGGAAGGCGAGCCGCGCGTCGCCGCCGAGGATCACCACGTCACCCGATGCAAGCTTGAGCGAGCGCGTGGGATCGCTGCGCTTGTCGCCGCCCACGCGAAACAAGCAGGTGTCGCCAAGCGAGAGCGAGACCACCGGCGCTGAAAGATCCTCCTCGTCGCGATCCTGGTGCAGCCCCATGCGGGCGTCGGGCCCGTAGACGTTGATCAGGCAGGCCTCCGGCGGATGCGGATAGCGCGCCAGCTCTCGCCATGCCGCAAGCAGAGCGTCCGGAATGGGTGGCCACGGCACACCGGTAACTGGATGGTGCGGTTGATAGCGATAGCCGCGCTCGTCCGTGACCCAGCCAAGTGCACCGCAATTGGTCATGCGCACCGACATCGGCTTGCCGCTCTTGGGCATGCGCGGCGTGTAGGTCGGGGCAACGCGCATGACGTCGCGCAACGACGCGAGGGTCACCTCCTGGGCGGCCCGGTCGAGATAACCAGGGCATAAACGAAGGCCACCGACATCAAGACCAGCGAATTGAAGGCCACCGAGGCTCATGAAAAAAATGTCTCCAAGACTGTTCAAGGCGCCCAGGGGCAATGTAGGATGCTACCCAATATTGACAACGCATCCGATTTTCAAAGGGAGGGCACCATGAAAGTCCTGACCGTCACCGCCGTCACCTTGTCTGTGCTGGGCTTTGCGAGTGCTGCGCAGGCGCAGCAGCAAGGCGCCAAGCTGTTCTTCGAAGGCGACGTTATTCGTGGCGCCCAGCAGGGCGCGCCCGGGCCGTTCTGCGTGTTGAACAATCAGTTCAAGCGGCTCGAGAAGGTCGTCTTCCGATTCCGCGTGGTCGATCCGGATGGCAAGGCTCTCGATGACAAGGGCATCAAGAGCCTGTTCGTCGAATTGCCCGGTGGCCAGAAGCTGCAAGCCGGCTACGGCCAGCATCCGCCACGCGGCGAGGCGGCCGACTATTTCTGGACGGCGGCCTGGATCATCCCGACCGAGCAGCCGACCGGCACGTTTGCCTACAAGGCGACAGTCACGGATCTGCAGGGCCGCACCCAGACCTGGGAGCCGTTCAAGATCAAGTCGTCGCAGTTCGCGGTGGTTGACGGCGCGATCACGATCCAGCCGCCGCCGGCGGCCAAGCAGTAACGCAACCTAAGGGTCCCGCCATGGTGTTTTGCGTCGGAATCAGGCGAGCGCTTACGCTCGCCTGCGTGCTTGCCGCGTTCGCGCTTGCGTTCCCATCAGCCCTGTTCGCGGCGCCGCGCGCCGCTGATCTCGGTCCGGAGGTAACGCTCGGAGAGCCTTCCGGCGGCTATGTGGGACGCCTCAGCGTCACGCCGGCGCATGGTCCGGTCGGCACGCCGGTGACGGTCAGTGGCGAGGGCTTCCCGGCCGAGCAGGAATTGCAGCTCATCTGGACCACCGTGACGGGCAGCTGGAAGGTGACGGTCGCCGAATATCTCGGCCGGCAATTCACCCCCGTCGCCTACCAGATCGCCAAGGTGAAGACCGACAAGGACGGCCGCATCGCCACCAGGTTCGTGGCGCCGGAAGATTTCGGCTTCATGCACGATGTGGTGGTCCAGCAGGGCACGCGGGTCCTGACCCAGGCCGGCTTCAGCATCGACATGACGATGAAGCTCCTGCGCGAGAACGGGCCGCTCGGGACGGAGATCCCGGTCGAGGTCCAGGGCATCGGCTGGCGCGAGCTCGAAGGCAGCTGGGTCCTGGTCTACGACAACAAATACACCGGCTTTGCGTCGGCCGTGACGACGAACGGAACGGCGCGGTTCAACGTGCCGGCCACCGGCCATGTCGGCCTGCATGTGCTCGAGATCATTCACACCGATTTCGGCTCGCCCTATCGCAACATGCAGCAGTCGCCGGCGCCCGACCGGCCGCAATTCAAGGTCAATTTCACGATCACGCCGGGCGCGCCCGCGCTGCCGCCGCCGCCCGACCAGCAGGTGCAGAAAGATGTGCGCCGGCTGCCGCCGCCGGGCGAGCTGATCGTGATCCCGACATTCGCGGGCATCAACCAGCCGGTGACGGTCAAAGGCTCGGGCTTCGAGCCGGGCAAGACCGCGGTGCTCAACTGGGCGACCGTGACCGGCAATCGCATCAGCGGCGGCGGCTGGGAGGAGCGGTCCCGCCCGATCGCCGAGGCCAAGGCCGACGCCGCCGGCAACGTGGAATTCCGCTTTATCGCGCCCGACGATCTCGGCGGCTCGCACGGGCTCTGGGCCGATGTCGGCGGAACGCGCAAGAACGGCACGTTCTGGATCATGCCGACCGCGCTGCCGCTCGATGTCGCGCGCGGGCCGGCCGGCACCACGTTCCGCGTCCACCTCAAGGGCGTGGGCTGGAGCGAGACCGCAAACATCTACACGCTGGTCTACGACAACGCGATCTCGGGCTATGCCTGCGGCTTCAACAGCCAGGGCGACATCGAGATTGTCATGCAGGCGACCGGCGAGCCGGGCTGGCACTTCATCGATCTCTATCCGGCGATCTACAAGGGCCGCGAGACGCGCCCCAACAACTATCGCCTGCCGCAGCTCACCTTCGCGGATGATCATCCGGGCGAGGATTTGCCGCGCTTCCGGTTCGCCTTCGAGGTGACGCCGGCGCCCGGGCAGGGGCATTAGTCGTCCAGTCAGGCGATAGCCGTTCGCGCGAGGATTCCGCCTCCTCGAAGGCGCATCTGCCGCGGCGCGCAAGCTCAACGCGGCTTTCGCCGTGCACATAGGCGGCCAGCACCAGCCGGCGCTTCATGGGCTTGAGCTTCTCGAGGACCGCCTAGGCGGTACCGTTCGCCTGACCATTGCCCAATTGGCTCAATTTTCCCGCCATTAACGCTCCC
>DAIUEP010000053.1:0-3278 GCA_036845065.1 Xanthobacteraceae bacterium
CGCGGCAAGACCATCAACCTGATCATCGGCTACAGCGTCGGCGGCGGCTACGACCTCTACGGCCGGCTCATCTCCCGCCACATCGGCAAGCATATCCCGGGTAGGCCCTCGATCGTGCCGCAGAACATGACCGGCGCCGGCAGCCTGCGGGCGGCGCAATACATCTATTCGGTGGCGCCGAAGGACGGCACCGCGTTCGGCACTTTCGGCCGCACGATCGCAACCACGCCGCTGCTGACTCCGGCGACCGCGCAGTTCGACGGCACCAAGTTCACCTGGCTCGGCAGCGTGACCAACGAGGTCTCGACCTGCGTCACCTGGCATACCTCGCCGGTCAAGACCTGGAACGACATCCTCGCGAAGGAAGTCGCCCTGGGCGGCGAGGGCCCTGGCGCCGACCCGGACGTCTATGCGCTGCTCTACAAGAACGTGTTCGGCGCCAAGATCAAGCTCGTCACCGGCTATCACGGCACCAATGACACCACGCTCGCGATGGAGCGCGGCGAGGTCGACGGGCTGTGCGGGTTGTCATGGAGCACGCTGAAGGCGCGCCACTTGCAATGGATGAACGAGAAGAAGATCAACATCATCATCCAGGCGGCGCTGCGCAAGCAGCCCGAGCTGGCCGATGTGCCGCTCGCCTCCGAGTTGACCCAGGATCGCGAGAAGCAGCAGATCCTCAGGCTGTTCCTGGCGAGCCAGGAAACCGCGCGGCCGTTTGCGGCGCCGCCCGATCTGCCGGCCGACCGCAAGGCGGCGCTGATCAGGGCCTTCGACAGCACGATGAAGGACCCGGAGTTCCTGGCCGAAGCCGCGAAGCTGAACATGGATATCAACCCGCTCAACGCCAAAGGTGTCGACGGCATCATGGCCGAGCTCTACGCCACCCCGAAGGCCGTGCTCGAAAAAGCCGCCCAGGCGACCTCGAGGTAAGGATTCAAGACCGATGATCAATCCGGATTTCCGGTGTGGAGGTCGCGCATGCTGACCGGCTCGCGCATTCTCCGCATCGAGGACGAGCCGTTCCTGCGCGGCAAGGGTCGCTACATCGACGACATCGTGGTGCCGGGCCTGCTGCACGCAGCCTTCGTGCGCAGCCCGCATCCCCACGCCGCGATCCGCGGCGTCGCCAAGTCCGTGGCGCTCGCCTTGCCGGGCGTACATGCGGTGCTCACGCTCGATGACCTGGCGCCGGTGATGGCCCAGCGCCGGATGATGCGGCACTCCAATTCGGGCACCCCCCTCGACCGGATGTGGTCGTTTGCGCTCGCCGACGGCGAGGTCTCCTATGTGGGCGAGTGCGTCGCGATCGTGATCGCCGACAGCCGCTACCTCGCCGAGGACGCGGCCGCACTGGTCGAGGTCGACTACGAGCTGCTGCCGACCGTTGCTGACTGCCGCAAGGCGGTCGAGCCGGGCGCCCCGCACGTGCGGCGCGAGCTCACATCCAATGTGGTCGCCACCTACAAGGTCAACTTCGGCGACGCCGCGGCCGCCTTCGAGAAGGCCGCGCATGTGTTCCATGAAAACCTCTGGCAGCACCGTGGCGCCGGCCACCCGATCGAAGGTCGCGGCATCCTGGCGGAGTTCCACGCCGGCGACGACGCCATCACGGTCTGGGCCTCGACCCAGAAGTCGCACGACCTGTTCCAGTCGCTCACCGCGCTGCTCGGTCTCGACGAGGCACGGCTGCGCGTCAAGGCGCCCGACATCGGCGGCGGCTTCGGTCCCAAGCTCTGCGTCTATTCGGAAGACATCGCGGTGGTGGCCGCGGCCAAGCTGATGAGGCGCTCGATCAAATGGATCGAGGACCGGCGCGAGCACTTCACCAACGCGGCGCAGGAGCGCGACCAGTACTGGTCGATCGCCATCGCGGTCGCGGCCGACGGCAAGGTGCTGGCCCTGCGCGGCACGCTGATTCACGATGTCGGCGCCTATGCGCTGCAGGACGTCAACATTCCCTATAACTCCGCCTCCATGATGAGCGGCCCCTACATCGTGCCGTCACTGTCGATGGACGTGACGGTCGCCGCCACCAACAAGACGCCGGTCTCCTCGATCCGCGGCGCCGGCTATCCGCAGGCCGCCTTCGCGATGGAGCGGATGATGGATCGCGTGGCGCGCGAGCTCGGCCTCGACCGCGCCGAGCTGCGCCGCCGCAATCTCATCCCGACCGAGAAGATGCCCTACACCAAGCCGCTCAAGGCGCGCTCCGGCGCCGCCATGCAGTACGACAGCGGCGACTATCCGGCCTGCCAGACGATGGTGCTCGAAGCCGCGCAATGGAGCGACTTTCCCGCGCGCCAGGCGGCCGCGCGCAGCCAGGGGCGCTACATCGGCATCGGGCTCGCGCACGGCATCAAGGGCACCGGCCGCGGCCCGTTCGAATCCGGCGTCGTGCGGGTGTCGAACACCGGGCGCGTCACCGTGTTCACAGGCGCGGCCGCGATCGGCCAGGGCCTGCAGACCGCGCTCGCCCAGATCACGGCCGACGAGCTCGGCCTGCGCGCCGACCAGATCAGCGTGGTTCCCGGCGATACGGCGGGTGTAGCGCTCGGGCTCGGCGCCTTCGCGAGCCGCCAGATGGTGACCGCCGGCTCCTCCGTGCTGCTGGCCGCACGCGCGGTCGCCGGCAAGGCCAAGAAGCTCGCGAGCCATATTCTCGAAGCGGCCGAGCACGACCTCGAGCTCAAGGACGGCGAAGTCCGCGTCGTCGGCGCGCCGCAGCTCGCGGTCAAGCTCGCCGAGCTCTCACGCATCCTCAAGGGCGCGCCCGGCTATGGCTTTCCGCCCGGCGTCGAGCCCGGCCTCGACGCCAGCGTCAACTGGCGCACCGACTCGCTCGCCTACGCCAACGCCTGCCACGCCGCCGAGGTCGAGGTCGACATCGAGACCGGCGGCGTTCGAATTCTGAAATATTATGCGCTGCAGGACTCCGGCATCCTGATCAACCCGATGATCGTCGGCGGACAGATGCAGGGCGGCATCGCGCACGGCATCGGCAACGCGCTCTACGAATGGATGGGCTACGACGACGACGCGCAGCCGATCACCACCACGTTCGCGGACTACCTGATCCCGACCTCGACCGAGGTCCCGCATATGGCGACGCTGTTCAAGGAGACGCCCTCCCCGCTCAACCCGCTCGGCGCCAAGGGCGCCGGCGAAGTGAGCACCATTCCGACCGCAGCCGCGGTGATCTCCGCGATCGAGGACGCGCTCTCGCCGTTCAACGTGCGGATCGCGCAGACGCCGGTCATGCCGCAGAAGCTGTTGGA
>DAIUEP010000053.1:3378-6306 GCA_036845065.1 Xanthobacteraceae bacterium
TCAATTGATCCTGATCTCTCTCGCGCGGATCACCGGCGTCCAGCGCTTCATCTCGGCTTCGACATGCGCGCGGAATTCCGCGGGCGAGGTGCCGAGCGGCTCCATGTAGAGCGCCTTGAGCTTCTCGCCGATCGCCGGGTCGCGCAACGCCTCGGCGACCTCGCGCTGAACCGCGGACACGATCGGCTCCGGCGTCTTGACCGGCGCAATCAGCCCATTCCAGGCATTGGCCTCGACATCGACGCCGGCCTCCTTGAGCGTCGGCAGGTCGGGCAGCAGGGCTGAGCGCCGCGGCGAGGTCACCGCGAGCATTCTGATCCGGCCGGTCGACACCTGTGACACGACGGCAGCAGCCGGCAGGCAGGCCATGTGCACGTCGCCGCGAATGAGCGCGGTCATCGCCTGCGGGGACCCGGCGAAGGGAATGTGCAAGAGCGTCGTGCCGCTCGCCATGGCGATCGCCTCGATGCAGAGATGCGACAGCGAGCCATTGCCGATCGAGCCGAAGTTGAGCTTGGCTGACTCGCGCTTGAGGAGCGCGATCAACTCGCTGGTGTTGCGTGCCGGCACGTCGGCGTTGACCGCCAGCACGCTCGGCTGGTCGACGATGCGGCTGATCAACGCAAGCTCGGTGAACGGATCGTAGGAAAGCTTGGAGAACAGCAAGGTGTTGAGCGCCAGCGGCCCGACGATGCTGAGCCCGATGGTGGTGCCGTCCGGCTCCGCCCGCACGACCGCCTCGGTGCCGAGGTTGCCGCTCGCGCCCGGCTTGTTCTCGACCACGAAGGTCTGCTGCAACTTCGCCTGCAGACGCTCGGCCAACAGCCGCGACACGATGTCGGGCGTCGCGCCCGGGCCGAACGGAACGATGATCCGCACCGGCTTGGTGGGCCAGCCTTGTTGGGTGGCAGAGACTTGCGCCGCGCCGGGCTGCACGCCAGCCAGGAGCACCGCCAGAAGCGACAGCAGCAGAATCGTCATCGCACAGATCTCCGTCAGGTCACGTCACGTCCGACATAGATACCGCTTGCGTCCAACAAGCGCATGACGTGCGTCGGGCAGGCATCAATCATCATCGCGCGCGCGCGGCACAGGGGTATCACAGTCTTTGTTCGTCAACCCGGTCGCCAGCTGATCTGCAACTGCTGCCGTGATCTTGCCTTGAATGAGGCAATCACGCGTGGTGTTCACCTACGTTAAAGCAGCACGGAGTACCAGCCCGTCCACCGAGCAGCGCCACCACAAACAATCCGGCGTATGCATGCTGGTAACATAGCGCCGAAATTAACCATGATAAGCGCGTGGAACGGTAGCCTAATGCATCGAGTGGCAAAGGTTGTGCGCAGTCGCAGTGATGACCCATTGAGGCCCGATTTGACAATGAGATTCACGAATCAAAGATGTGGGGTATTCGGCTTCCGGTGTTGGGCGGCGCTGGAAGGCACACGAAGTGAACAAGGGGTGCGTGATGTCAAAAAATTTGACATTGGCCATGCCGGTCATCCTCGTCGCATCGGTTGTCGCCATGTCGGCCAGCGTGACGTCGGGCGATGCGGCGGACGAGTGCTTGCGCGGGCCAAACGGCACGGCACCGAAAGGCAGTCATTGGTATTATCGCGTCGATCGCTCGAGCGGGCGACATTGCTGGTATCTAGGCGCAGAAGGCCAGAGGGTACGCTCGGTGTCTGAGCGCACATCGCAACAGACTCGCAGGCGCGTGGCACAACATTCACAAAATTCGCAAGCGGCCGCGCAGCAGCCAGCAGCGGTCCGTTTTGCTGCACCGCCGCCGGTACCGCCGGCACCTGACACCAAACCTGCCGCGAGCTTTTTCTCGCAGTATTGGACCAGCCTCTTCACAGGCGCCGAACCGCCTCGGACGGCGGCGCAGGCCGAACCGCCTCGACTCGCGGCAGCGGCCGATGCCAGCCGTCCTGCCGCTGCGTCGGCTGCCAGCAATTTCGCTCAGGAGCCGGAGCAAGCCGACGCGCAGGATGACATGCCCCTGGTATGGCCGGTCCTGACAGCGGCAGAGACCCAAGCCGCTGCGACGCCCACGATGAGCAACGGCCACATGCTCGGCATTCTCGCCGGCGCCTTGGCCATCGCCGGCATCCTCATGGCGCTTGTCTATCGTCTAGCGTCGATCCGGTTGGGTCGGCGGCGGCGGCAGCCACAGCGCGTCCGCTGGGACATCGCGTCCAGTACGGCGCGCCTGCCGATGCCTCCACTCAGCAGTGCCAACGCACTGGCTCTGCCAAGCATGCCCGCCGTACGCAAGCCGGTTCTGCCCAAGCGCCAACCCGAGCTCGATCGTGAGCCGCGCAAGCCCGTTCTACCAAAGCGCCAACCCGAGCCTGATCGTGAGCCGCGCAAGCCGGTTCTGCCCAAACGCCCACCCGAGCTCGATCGTGAGCCGCGCGAGCCGCATGAGGCGCGCAGGCTGCGCGAGCTGCGCGAGCTGAGGGAAGGACTCGAGTCGAGGCTGGAGGAGCTTCGCGACGCCCGACGCCGCTCAGCGGCATGATGCTTCAACTCGGATCGCGTGAGATTGCACGTTTCACGCACCACACCGACTGCTGGATGAGAAGGCTCCCCCACTAGCCCCCTTTTCGTCCGGCTAGCCCCGCCTCGGCGGGGCTTTTTTTGTGCCGGCGTGCGCAGCGCCTGCTATCGCCACGCGTCGATCGAGACCGTCTTGCGATACCGGGTGCCCATGATCCGCCAGTAGCCATTGGTCTCGCCGCCGACCACGACCACGTTGATCTCGCTCTCGGGAAAGTGGTTGATCAGCTCGTCGTCCTTGGCCTTGAGCCAGGTCGCCATCGGCTCCTTGCCGAATGTCGCCCAGGGATAGACGTAGTTCTGCACGAGCTGCAGATCCCAGTAGCGCCCGGCCGGCATCTGCGCGTTTTCATGCACCCAGCG
>DAIUEP010000053.1:6406-22116 GCA_036845065.1 Xanthobacteraceae bacterium
TGCAGCGGCTCCCAGGGGCTGCGCTCCTCGTTCTCCGCGAACGTGACGCTGTTGTAGGTGTAGCTGTTGCCCTGCGAGCCCATGAAGGTGACGCCCGGCTCCGAGCCGCCCTGGAGATTCTGTGACAGCAGGCCATAGGCGCGCCCGATGGTGGCGTTGGCATGGTTGTAGGGCCCCATCGCGCCGGTGCCCCAGTTCATGTTGATCTCATGGCGGATCGGGCCGTTCACGACCACCATCGCGGAGGAGGAGCTCGAGGTCGAGCCACGCGCGCTGACCTGCGAGGCCGCCAGCGCCAGGATCACGGGAAAATATTCGGGCTTGGCGCCCGCCATCACGGCATTCACCGCGACCTTCTCGACCGTATATTCCCAGGCGCCGCGAAACTCGGTCGCCTGCATCTGGCCCACCACCTCGTCCGGCTTGCGACTGGTGGCAGCGAGCATGGCGGCGACGCGCTTCTCGGTCGGCAAGACGATCGGAAGCCCGTCGGTCCACTTGTTCTCAAGGAACTGTTGCTGAAGATTTTCCTCGGTATCCGGCTCGACCAGACGCGGCGTCGTACGATCAAACTCCGCCATGCTCATGCATTCAGCGCGGTCGTGAGCCCCGCGATGACCTCCTGCATGACCGGAACGCCGGTGAGCGGATCCTTGCCGTAGACGTAGGCCTTGAGCTCTTGCGCGCTCTTGCCCATGACCGGCTGCGGCACGAAGGCGCGCCGCGCCTCCGGCAGACCGGCCATCTTGGTGACCGACGCCACCACGCGGTCGAACTTATCGGTGTGGATCGCGACGGTCGGCACGCCATAGCGGGTCTCGAGCGTGATCGCGTGGGTGGCAACGCCCGGCGCGCAGGTGCTGCAATGGCCGACGCCCACGATCGCGGCGTCGCCGTTCGCCTTCACCTCCTCCCAGGTCTTGGGATCGTCGTGCTGATAGGTGGCCGACAGCGAGATGATCTTGGTCTTGACCGCCGGCATATGCTCGGCGAACCAGTTCTGCACCTGCTTGAGCAGCTCGATCGAATCATCAAAGCGGCAGTCCACCAGATAGACAGTCTTGCCATTGAGGCTTTCGGGCCGCGGCGCCGGGGTCTTCCTGCTGACCTTGGGTGGGAAACCAACCGGATTGAGGACCGTGATCTTCTCCGCGCTCGCGTCGGCAATCGTGACGGTCGATCCGGGGGTGGGCGTCGTGACGATCTTGTTCATGATGACTGTCCTTGGGTCGTGTTGTCGATCACTATAAGGCGGGCCTCGCCATCAGGACAAGCCGCAAGGGCGAAAGATGGGGCATTCTCCCGCTCGTGCGGACCCACCTTTGCCTCGCGCGCCTCCCCGACCGCAGGTCACCCCGGCAGATTGGCAATCGTCCGCTCGATCAATCCGATCCACTCCTGCTGGGCGCGCCGCAACTTCCCCTCGGCGGCGAGCCGCTGCAGGATGTGCAGGGCGCGCTCGAGCCGCGATCGCGCCTCGTCACCCGCGTCTGCCAAACTGAACAAGACGATGACCAGGTCGATCTGCCAGGCTGCGTTCCCGGGATCGAGCGCCGCCAGCGCTTCACGAATAGCCAAGCACTTGTGGAATGAGACGAGCGCGTCCTCGCGTCGGGCCGACGCAGCGAGCGCCCTGCCGACATATTCGTGGCTATAGGATACATCCCGTTGCCACTCGGTATTGCCGGGATCGGCAGCAACGAGCCGCTCTCTGATCAAGAGACTCTTGTGAAAGGTCTCAAGCGCCTCCTCCTTCAGCCCCGACGCGAGCAGCACACGTCCGACATTGTCATAGGCGATCGTTAGGTCCCGCTGCCAGAGCACATTGGCCGGATCGGTGGTGGCGAGCTTTTCACGGATCGCGAGGCTCGCCCGATAGGCCTTGAGCGCCTCGTCTCGCTGGCCCGCCTCCATGAGGGCATTTCCTAGTCGGTCGTAGCTGACCGAGAGGTCGCGCTGCCAGCGTGCGCTGCCGGGATCCTTCAGTGCGAGCCGTTGGGCGATTGCAATGTCCTTGCGGTAGTAAGCCAGGGCCTCTTCGAGCTTCCCGGCCGCCATCAGCCCGTCGCCGAGATTGTAGTAGCCGACCGACAGGTCGCGCTGCCATTCGGTGTTGCCGGGGTCGATCGCGGCCAATCGTTCCCGGATGGCCAGGCTCTGGCGATAATGCTCCAGCGCCTCGTCCCGCTCGCCCGCGAGCGTCAGCACATCGCCGACCTTCTCCAAACTGAGTGCAAGATCGCGCTGCCGCCTGGTATTGCCCGGATCCGACGCAGCCAGCCTTTGGCGGATCAACAGGCTCTTGCGATAGTGATCGAGCGCCTCAGGCCGGCGTCCCGCCGTGATCAGCACACTGGCGATCCGGTTGTAGGCGATCGACAAGTCCAGCTGCCAAAGCGTGTTGTCGGGATCGAGCCCGACAAGCCTTTCTCCGATGGCCAGGCTCGCTTGATAGGCCGCCAGCCCTTCGTCACGCCGGCCGAGCGTGACCAGCACCTCGCCGATGAGCTCGTGGCTCTTCGCCAAATCATGTTGCCCCTGGGAATTGCCTGGATCGCCGGTGGCAAGCGCCTGTTTGATCGCAAGGCCCTGGCGGTACGCCGCAAGGGCCTCCTCGCCCTGCCCCGTGGTCAGCAGGACTCCGCCGATATTGTCGTGGCTGATGGCAAGATCGCGTTGCCAAGCGGTATTGGTCGGATCTGAAGCTGTCAGCGTCTCGCGGATGGCAAGGCTCTTGCGATGAGCGGCGAGCGCCTCCTCCCGCCGGCCCGCCAGGAGCAGCACCTCGCCGAGCCGGTCATGGCTGACCGACAGGTCCCTTTGCCATTTCGTGTTGTCCGGGCGCGCGCCAACCAGCTCCGCCATGATCGCGCGAGAGCGCTCGGCCGCGGCGAGCGCGCGCGCGACATCACCCTGGATCACGAACGTTTCCACCAACTCGTTGAGAGCCGCGGATTCGTTGCGTCGCAAGTCGGGTGTCGTCTCCCTGGCATCGGCCAGCTGCCCCTGCAGCGCCTGGGCGCGATCGAGAATCCTGCGCACCAGCTCGATCGGCATGCCGGCGCGGTCGCGCAAATCCTGCGCAAGATCGAACACCAACGTGCTCGCAGTATCGGTTGCGGCCGCGATGCTTCGCTCCGCGCGATCGCGCTGCTCTTGCGCAATCCTGCGCTGCTCGACGGCCGCGCTCCACTGCCACGCCGCCGCTCCGGCGAGCACGAGCAGCGTCGACGCCGCGAGCCACGCCAGTCGCAAGGCGCGCCGCTGCTGGCGCAGCTCCTGCGAGAGCAAATCCTCCTTGGGAATCCCGCGGACGGTCGCGGCCAGGTCGGCAGCCAGCTCGGTGAATCGCGCGCTCCGCAGCGCCGCCGTGTCGCGGAAGGCGGTGAGGTCCACCCATTTGGGCTCGGACGGAAACCGCCCGGACAGCGCCGGTGGCAGAACGGCGCTGCGATCGAAGTCGCCACGGATCTCGTCCCAGGCCAGCGTGCCGTCGGTCAACGCAATCAGCAGCGTGTCGACGCCCTTGTGCTCGAGCCAGTAGGCGACCTCCTTGTTGACCCAGCGCGATGCGGCGGCCTCCGGCGAAACCAAGAGGATCAGGAACCGCGAGCGCTCGAGCGCCTGCTCGATCGCGGGCCACAGGCTCGGCGTCGCCGACAGGCTGGTGTCGTCGCGAAACACCCGCAACACCCGGCGCTGGTGCCAGGCCTTGCCCAGCCGCTGCACGACGGCCTGCAGCGCGGCGGCGACCGGCTTGTCGCGGGCGTGGCTGTAGGAAATGAAGGCGTCGTAGAGCACCGGCATTGTGAGAGCCTCACAACCGGAACGGCAGGCAGGCCATCGGCAAACTCACCATCCGCACTGCTCGCCCTTGTTCCTTTCGGCAAGCCAGCTCTGCAGCGGCGCGAAATACTCGATCATCGCGCTCGCATCGAGCTCGCGCTCGCCGGTGAAGGCCGCGAGCGCCTCGGGCCAGGGCTGCGACGCGCCCATGCTGAGCATGGTCTTCAAACGGGCGCCGACCGCCTTGTTGCCATAGATCGAGCAGCGATGCAGCGGTCCGGTCCAGCCGGCGATCCGGCAGGCCGCACGGTGAAACTGGAACTGATAGATCTCAGCGAGCGAGTAGCGGACGGTCGGCGTGTGTGTCGGCACATGCCAAAGCAAGGCAGCGTCGAACGCGTCGGCAGACCGTGGAACGGGCGCGGTGAAGCCGCGATATTGCCGCTGCAGCTGCCACCACGCCTCGTTATAGCGCTCCGGCGCGACCCTGCCTGCAAACACGTCCCATCGCCATTTATCGATCGCCAGGTTGGTTACGAACGCCCCGGCATGCCGATCCAGCATCTTGATCAGGAACGGAATGTCGGCCTCCGCTCCCGGCATCGTATCGAGCAAGCCGAGTTGATGCAGATAGGTCGGCGTTTGAGCCGAGAGCGCGATGAAGTCTCCGAGCGCTTCGTGGAAACCGTCATTGGCGCCAGCTCGGAAAAATCGTGGCTGGTGCTGGTAGGCGCGGAAATAGACGGCGTGCCCGAGCTCGTGATGGACGGTGTAGAAATCCTCGGCATTGACATCGAGACAGCTTTGCAGCCGCACATCCTCCTTGCCGTCGATGGTCCAGGTGTTGGGCCAGCAGCCCACGTCACGATCCTTCGGCCGCGTAAACATCGAGCGCTGCCAGAAGGTCTGCGGCATGGGATCGAAGCCGAGGGAAGCGAAGAAATTGTCGGCGGTCTTGACCAGCTTGATTGGATCATAGCTTTTCTGAAGCAGCAGCTTGGTGAGATCGAAGTCGCCGCCTTCGGTCTTGGGAAGGAAGATATCCGCTGAGTTCTCCCAGCCGGTCCCCACGAGATGGTGCCGGATCGGCCCGGTCCTGGGCTGCTCGGCCGCGCCGTAGGCGTCGCTGAGGCGGGCGCGCATGTAGCAAATCAGGCTCTGGTACAGGGGCTCGACCTGGGTCCAGAGACGATCGACGAGGGCGCTAAAGGCGTCTGGGGACATGTCGTAACCAGCGCGCCACATCTCGCCGACATCGCTGAAGCCAAGCCCGCGTGCGCCTTCATTGGCGAGCACGACGCTGCGCACGTAGTCCGCACGCAGCGCCGGCAAGCTGCTCCGGACCGCCTCCCATAACGCCTTGAGCTCGGCTGGATCGCGCGAGCTGTGCATCAGGTCGGCCACCTCGGCGCGCGTCAGAATCCGGCCCTTGTATGGAAAGGTGAGCGTCGAATAGAGGGAGTCGAGCCGGGTCGTCAGGGCCGCCAGCTCATCAAGCCCCTCCACACGATCCGGCGGCGGCATCGCGGTGGAAAGCTTGAGCAGATCGAGCTTGCGGCGCGCGGTCGGCTCGACGGCAACGCCGTCATAGCGCGCGGCGCCCTTGATGAAGTCCAACAGCACGCGCGACCGCTCTGCATTCGTGCGCGCATCGAGCCATTCGGTGTCGAACGTGATGTTGGTGTGCTTCACCCAGGACGCCCGATCAGCGTATTCGTCGACCTTGGCCACCTCCTCCTCGGCGGCGGCGATGAAGACGTTGGGGTCCTGCGTCTCGACCTGCAGCCGTGGCGCGAGGGCATGCTTCAAGACTGCCCCAGGCGGCAACAGCGTGCGCGGCCGGACATGCTCCTGCGCCAGGCAGGCCGTGGACTGCAACAATCCGACCGTGAGCAGGACAAGAACTTTCATATCATCCTCCCGTCATCCTCCTCGATGCGCGATCATCCGCGCCACCGCGTCACCGCGACGGCGCAGACCAGCCGAAGCAAGCACGCCCGTGCGGCAAGCCACTGCGGCGCGGTTTGCTGCGCTGGCGGCCTGCGCCTAGCGGGCATTCGCAATCCCATCGCCAGTCCCGCCCCGATGGCAATCACGATGACGGACACCAACGGCCGGTACCAATGCTGGCCATGCGCCAGGCGCGGCCGGCGTTCCAATGATGAAATTGCCGCCGGATCAACGCCCAAAAATTGCCCTCGAAGCTGGCGCCCGAGGGGCTCATGGACGACCTTGGTCGCAGCAGGGCGGATGATGGTTCAAACGCGCTAGGATTTTTTTACGTGGGGGGCAGAAGCCGCCCGCACATTCAGGCCCGCGCGTTCAGATAGCGATAAGCCGCGACCGCTGCCGTCGCGCCATCGCCCGCCACCGCCGCAAGCTGCGCGACCGAAGACTGACGGATATCGCCCACGGCGTAGATGCCGGCGACCGACGTGCGCATCATGGCGTCGGTCTCGATATGGCCGGCGGGATCGAGCGCAACGACGCCACACAGGAAAGCCGTGTTGGGCTCCGCCCCCACATAGACGAACAGCCCCTTGAGGCCTTGCGTGCGCGTCGCGCCGTTCGTGACGTCGCGCAACCGCACGCCGGCGACCTCATCCTCGCCCACGATCTCTTCGACGACGGTGCCAAGCGCGATCGAGACCTTGCCGCCCGCCCGCTCGACCAGCGTCCGTTGGGCGCGCAGCTTGGGTCCGCGATGGAAGACCGTGACCCGCGCGGCATGCTCGGACAGCACCAGCGCCTCGTCGAGCGCGGCGTCGCCGCCGCCGACGACGCCAACCTCCTGGCCCTTGAAGAACGGCCCGTCGCAGGAGGCGCAGTGCGAGACGCCATGGCCGGTGAGGCGTTCCTCGCCCGGAATTCCGAGCGCCCGCGGCGACGAGCCTGCCGCAACGATGACGGCGCCGGCGCGGAGTGTCTCGGCGGTGCCACGCACGATGTGCCGGTCGCCCGGCTCGATGGCCGTAATGGTGTCGAGCAGGACGCTCGCGCCGGCGGCCTCGGCCTGCTCGTGCAGCAGCGGGCCGAACTCATGGCCGGCGATGCCTTGCGGAAAGCCCGGAACGTTGTCGATCCGCTCGGCGGTGCTGATGCGGCCGCCGACGCCCATCTGGTCGACCGCCACGACCTTGAGGCCGTGGCGCGCCGCCACCATGGCGGCCGTCAGCCCGGCAACACCGGCGCCCACGATGACGAGATCAAAATCCTGCATGGCTGTTCCCGAGCATGGCCGGACTATATCGCGATCGGCGTCGAGGACAGCACCTGACACTCTTGGCGCTGCGCCATCTGCACGCGCCAGAATGCAGCGAATTTGCCGTCACCAAACGCCGGGATGACCCGTTGCGGCTTGACGCTCTCGATCAGTTGGAGATTGTCGGACGCCCGCGGGTGCACGTTCCAGCGCTGGAAGCAGGCGCGGCCCGACTCGACGAGACGGCGACCGCTGGTGCCAGCCGCGACGTGACCGGTGAACAGGATGGTCGGGTCAAGCTTGTCCTGCCAGCGCTTGATCAGCGCCCCGGCAACGCCGACATCGCCAGACCCGCCATGCGCCACCATGACGCCAAGCGGCGGCCCGTCGGCATCGAGCCGACGGGTGTCCCGGATCAGCCGCTTCAGCCGCGGCAGGCTGTCGGGCTGCGCGGACTCGCAGGCGTCTTGCGCCAGCATGGATGCGACCGAGCGCACCTGCTCGTCGACCGCCACGTCGAGGCCGGCCTCAAATAGCGCCATGGCGATCTCCGGCCCCCGACCGTCGGGCGGCACCGGCAGCAGCGCGGGGCCGCGCATCAGGATTTCGAGGATGTGCCGGAACTGGGGCTCGATGCCCTCCTCGGCGTCGCCGTAGGAGCCGTCGAAGATCATGGTTGCCGTCGGCGGCGGCGGATCAAAGGCATAAAGGCGCGACTCGACCGAATGGTCGCCCATATAGAGAAGCCCATCACCGACGGCGAGGCGCAACCAGACGCCGCCGGGCGCGTGACCGTTGGCACCGGTTTCGACCGCGATGCCGGCGATCTCGCAGCGGCCGCGAATCGGGATGGCGTGGCCGGTGACGCCTTTCAGCCGCGCCAGCACGGGCGCGGTCGCAAACACGTCGGGTCGCCCGATCCGATCGAGGAGCCGCAGGCCACCCGCGTGATCGCCATGGCCATGGCTCAGCACCACCGCATCAATGCGTCCGATCTTGTCGACATCCGGCACGCGGCCGGGCTCGGGGCCCTCGCCGAAATCGAGCAAGAGCCGTCGTCCGTCCGCTTCCACCACGAAGGCGGCCGGCTCCTTCGGTCCCAATCCGGAGACAGCGTTGAGACACGCGTTCATTTCACTCGACAACCTTCCCGGTCATGCCGTGTTCCGAATGATCCAGCCGTCACGCACCGCAACCGCGACCGAAGCACCAACGGCCGGCGGGGCGCTGGCGTGCTCGACGCGCAGCTGCGGCGCATTGGCGGCATCGGGCTGGATCGTCAGCACCGTCGCGGCGCCCTGATAGGCCGATGCGACCACGCGGCCTTGGATGGCGCTGGTCGTCTGACTGGTGAGGACCAGGTTCTCGGCATGCAAGCATAGGCTGCGGCACTCGCCCGCATCGCCCTCGCCGCGCACCGCGATCCGCACGCCCCACAGATCGACCAGCATGCGCGGCCCTTCACGGCCGATGATCTCGACCGGCACCACCATGCCATGACCGACGAAGCGCGCCACCATCTCGGTCGCCGGCTCGCGATAGAGCGCCTGCGGCGCCGCCGCCTGCTCGACCCGGCCGTCATTCATCACCACCACGCGGTTGGCAAGCGCCATCGCCTCGGCTTGGTCATGGGTAACATAGATGAAGGTCGCCCCGATCTCGCGATGAAAGCGCGCGAACTCCTGCTGCATCGCTTCGCGCAGGTGAACGTCCAGATTGGCGAGCGGCTCGTCGAGCAACACGATCGCCGGCCGCATCGCCAGGCAACGCGCGAGCGCGACGCGCTGGCGCTGGCCGCCGGACAACTCGTGCGGCCGCCGCTTGGCCATCGCCTCGAGACCGACCATGGCGAGCGCCGTCGCGACGCGGCGCTTGCGCTCATCGGAGGCCACGCGCCGCACCCGCAGCGAGAACGCGACATTCTCGGCGACGCTCATATTCGGCCACAGCGCATAGGACTGGAACACCATGCCGATGCGCCGCTCTTCCGGCGGCAACGCCCAGCCCGACAGGCTGACGACCTCGTTCGCCAGCCTGACCGTGCCGGCATCGGGCGCCTCGAAGCCCGCCACCAGCCGCAACAGCGTGGTCTTGCCACAGCCGGACGGTCCAAGCAGCGCAAAGAACTCGCCGTCCGCGACGGTGAGACTGACGTTCTCGACGGCGCGCGTCGCTCCAAACCGCTTTGAAACGCCTTCCAGGCTCACGCTCGCCACGGCACCACTCCTTCCGGCAGCCTGAACGTCGTCGCGATCATGGCAAGCGCCAGCGTCACCGCGACCGAGATTGCCGCCACCGCGGCCGCCGCCGGCGAATTGCCCTCGTAATGCAGGGAGAAGACGACCACGCCCAGCGTCTCACGCCCGGTCGACCACAGGAGCGCTGAGACGGTAAGCTCGTTGAACGCGGTCATGAAAATCAGCAACGCGCCGGCCACGACCGACGGCGCCACTGACGGCAGGATCACGGCGCGCAGCCGCATCAAAACCGAGGCGCCGGCGATCTGCGCCGCCTCGTCGAGGCTCTTGTTGACGAGGCCCATCGCCGCCATTGTCGGCCGCAGCACCAACGCCAGAAAGCGCGCCAGATAGGCGACAAGGATGATCCCGATGGTTCCGTAGAGACTGACCTGCAGGAGCGGCAGAGGCGGCAGGAACACCAGAATGATCGCAATGGCGAGCACAGTGCCCGGCACCGCATAGGGCGCGTCGGCGACGACATCGAGTGCGCGCGCGATCCGGTTCTGCCGCAGCGTCGCCAGATACGCGAGCGGCAAGGCGACCGAAGCGCTGACGACCGCGGTCGTGAATGCGAGCAGGAAGCTGTTGGCGAACGCCCTGATGGTTGCGTCCTGTTCCAGCAACGCAAATCGATAGTTGGCGAGCGTTGCGGTGTCGAACCGCAGCGGCACACCCAACGCGGGCGACAGCGACGCCGCAAGCAGCGCGATGAGCGGCATCACCGCGATGATGATCAGCATGATCCAGAGCAGCACCGCCACCACCATGCGGGCGCGCCCGAGCCGGAACGGCTCGAGCGGAGCGCTTCCGGGCTCGATCGCAAACCCGCGCACCGCGATCGCCCGCAACAGGAGCCCGGCCACCGCCAGGGCGCCGAGCCCGAGAGCGAGCGCCGCAACCTCGCCCAGCACGCGCGGCCCGAAGCCCTGCAGGTGCTGGTAGATCAGCGTCGTCAGCATCGTGTAGCGGCCGGGGATTCCGAGCAGCGCCGGGATGCCGAAATTGCCGATCGACGTCACGAATGCGAGCGCCGCGCCGGCCAGAATTGCCGGCAGCGCCAGCGGCACGATCACCGATCGAGCGACCCGCAGCGGGTGTGCGCCGCCCAGCCGCGCCGCCTCGATGAGATCGCGCGGGAGATTGCGCAACCCTGCCCGCACCGCCAGGAAGACGAGCGTCGAGTGCTCGATGCCCATCACCAGCACGATGCCCCACTTGGAATAGAGCGGGTTGGTCGTCCCCGGCGCGGGCGCGAGCCCGAGCGGCGCGAGCACCGACGAGGACGTCAGCTCGATCCAGGCGAGCGCGGTGATTTGCGAGGGCACCAGCAGCGGCAAGAGCGCAATAAAGGTGAGCGCAGCCTTGCCACGGATGTCGGTCAAGGCCAGCAGAAAGGCCACGATGACGCCAATCGTAACGGAGACCAGCGTCGCCAGCGCGCTCGCCTCGATGGTGTTGATCAGCGCAGCCTGCGCCGCCGGTGCGCGCCATTGTGCCAGCAGGACACCGAGCAGTTCGCCGCCACGACCCGGCAGGAGCGCTTCATAGAACAGGCGGGCCAGCGGCCAGACCGCAAGCACCACGACGTAGATCGCAAGCGCGGCGATCAGGAAGACGCCGGATGACGCCGATCGCTTCCTGACGGTCGAGAGGGAACCTGCCGAATAGGCATTAACCACCGAAGAGCTCCGTGAAGCGTCGCTTGTTGCTCTCGTCGTTGGCGAGCATGGCTGCGAAGTCGCCCGGCATGATCTTCAGCGACGAGACCGGCGGGTAGCCCTGCGGCGGCGGGACATCGGCGAAAATCGGGAAATAACCCTGGGTGACCGACTGGCGCTGTGCTTCTTCCGACAGCTGCCACGCCACGAAGGCCTTCGCCGCCTCGGCATTGCGGCTCTGCCCGAGAATGGCGACCGGCTGGGTGATGGCGGATACCCCCTCCTCCGGGAAAATGAAATCCACCGGCGATCCCTTCGCCTTGGCATTGAAGGCCATGTATTCAATGATGATCCCGTAGGCCTTCTCGCCCCGCGCAACCGCCTCGATCACCGCGCCGTTGCCGCGAGCCGCGATCGCGCCGTTCCGGGCCAGCGTCTCAAAGTAGCGCCAGCCGAACTCGCTCTGCTGCACCATCGAGCCGATATGGATGACGGCGGCACCGGAATAGAGCGGATGCGCCAGGATGGTCTTGCCGGCGGCCGCCACGGGCAGCAGGTCCTTCCACGAGTTCGGCGCGGCCTTGACCAGGTTGGTATTGATAACGATGCCGGTCGTGATCAGCTTGGTGCCGAAAAAGGTCCGGTCGGGATCGACCAGCGCCGCCGGCACCTTGTCGGTCGGCGCGTCCTTGTAGCTCATCAGCCGGCCGTCGTGCTTGAGCTGCGTCATCGCGACAGCATCAGCGATGAGAACGACGTCGGCCTGCGGGCGCCCGGCCGTGAACTCGGCCTGCAGCTTGTTCATGACCTCGGTCGTGCCGGAGCGGAACAGCTCGACCCTGACGTCGGGATACGTTTTCCGGAAGGCTTCAACCACCTTGGCCATCTGGTCGCTCGGCTGCGACGTATAGAGCACAAGCCGCCCTGACGGCGCGGCCCGCGCACTGGTCACTGCGCCGGCCACCGCGCCAGCTGCCAGCAGGCCGGCGAGCAGACTCCGGAACCTCATCATGGTGCCTCCTCCAAGGGAGCGCACCCTATCACAGGATGGGTCGCAAGTTTGCCAGCCGGCCAACCGCGCCCCGCTTCCGAAGTTCGGCGGCACCTGAGCACTTGCCGGCCGCATCACAGTCCGTCAAGGATACGGCTGGGGAATGGAAACGAAGGGCAATCGCAATGATGGGGCGGACAGTCGGAGCGCGCGTTGCGGTCCTTCTCGCGCTCACGATATCTGCCGCATTGCCGGCGTCTGCCCAGATCAGCTTCAAGGGCAAGACGGTCCGGCTTGTCGTCGGCACGCCGCCCGGCGGCGGCTATGACACCTACGGCCGGCTGGTGGCGCGCCATCTGGGCGAGCATCTGCCGGGCCAGCCGACCGTGATCGTGGTCAACATGGCGGGCGCCTCCGGCATGAACGCGGTCACTTGGCTCTACACCCAGGCGCCCCGGGACGGGACCGTCATCGCGACGTTCAACAAGTCGATGCCGTTCTATCAGGCGCTCGGCCAGCTTGGCGCACGCTTCAAGGCGGAGGACCTGACCTGGATCGGCAGCATGAGCCAGGACCCTGACGTCGTGAGCGTGTGGCACGCGACCGGTGTCAGGACCATCGACGACGCCAAGACCAGGCCGCTGGTCATGGGCGCCAACTCCGGCGGCACAATGACGCTCTACCCGGCGCTGTTGAACGCCACGGTTGGCACACGTTTCAAGATCGTGACCGGCTACCCCGGCAGCGCCGCCGTCTACCTCGCCATTGAGAAAGGCGAGGTCGACGGCGCCGGCAGCTCGCCATGGACGTCCTGGAAGGTGAACCGGCCCGGCTGGGTGCGCGACCGGCTGATCCGGCCTCTGGTGCAGGTCGGCTTCAAGCGGGACGGCGACATCGCGGATGTGCCGCTGCTCCTCGATCTTGCCGGCAACGAGGAGCAGCGCGGCATGTTCCACTTCGTGAGCGCGCCCGCTTCGATCGAACGACCGTTCGCCGGACCGCCCGGGATGGCGCCCGAGCTCGTCGAGGTCTATCGCCGCGCCTTCAACGAGGTGGTGAAGTCGCCGCGCCTGCGGGAGGAGATCACGCGCCTCAATCTCGACCTCGATCCGCAACCCGGCGAAGCGGTCGCAAAGATCGTGAATGATATCGTGACCACCACGCCCGCCATCGTCAGCAAGGTGAAAGCCATCACCGACGAAGGCCGCTAACCAAAGAAACCACGGAGACTCGTGATGGCATCGTACTGGCCAACCCTCGGCCAATATGTCGAGGGCCTTGAACAAGCCGGCAAGCTCGTGCGCGTGACGGTGCCGATCAACAAGGATACCGAGCTGCATCCTCTCGTCCGGCTGCAATTCCGCGGCTTGCCGGAGAGCCAGCGCAAGGCCTTCCTGTTCGAGAACGTGGTCGATGCGAACGGCCGCAAGTACGACATTCCGGTCCTGGTCGGAGCGCTCGCCGGCTCGAAGGAAATCTATGCGCTCGGCATGCAATGCCGGCTGGAAGAGATCGAGACCGTCTGGCGCGATGCGCTCGCCAACCAGGTCGCGCCCGTGACAGTCGACAAGGCGGCCTGCCAGGAGGTCGTCATCACCGGCGATGAGCTCAAGCGCCCAGGCGGCGGGCTCGGACGCATTCCGATCCCGATCTCGACGCCAGGCTTCGACAACGCGCCCTATACGACGGCCGGCCACTGGGTCACCAAGGACCCGGAGACCGGGATGCATAATCTCGGCAACTACCGCGGCATGGCGAAGGCGGAAGACCGCATCGGCGTGCTGCTCGGCCGTCTCAACTGGGGCATGCGCTACCACATCGACCGCTGGCGCGAGCGCGGGGCGAAGCGCGTGCCGGCCGCGATCGTGATCGGGGCGCCGCCACACGTCACCTACGCCGCGGTGACGCGCATCCCGAACGACATGTGCGAATACGACGTCGCGGGCGGCATGATCCGGCGGCCGGTCGAGGTCGCGCGCTGCGTCACCCAGGATCTGCTGGTGCCGGCCGAAGCCGAGATCGTCATCGAGGGCGAGGTCCCGACCGACGTGATCGAGATGGAAGGCGCCTTCGGTGAGTTTCCCGGCTACATGGCGCAGCGCGACTACAGCTTCTTCATGGACATCACGGCGATCACCATGCGCAAGAAGCCCATCTATCTCTCGATCCTGAGCCAGATGCCGCCGAGCGAGAGCAGCAAGATGCGCAATATCGGGCGCGCCGCCGCCGGGCTGCGGCTGTTGCGCTCGGCCGGCATGGATAACGTGATCGAGGTCGAGTATCTCGAGTGCGCCGGCTCGAATGCGGTCGCGGTGGTGAAGCTGAAGAAGCGCGATCCCGACGACGGCAAGAAGGCGCTGCGGCTGCTCGCCGAGAAATTCATGGGCAAGATGCTGGTCGCCGTCGACGAGGACATCGACGTGCGCGACGCCGAGAACGTGCTGTGGGCGATCGCCTACCGGGCGCAGCCTTACAAGGACACTGAAGTCGTGGAAGCGCCGCCCTTCACGCTCGACCCGGCCGCGGTTGCGCCCGGCGCGTCACGCGGCCTCGTCACCCGCGACAAGCCACCGCGGTCAACCGCGTTGCTCATCGACGCCACCATGCCCTGGCCCTATCCGCCGCTATCGTTGCCCAAGCGGGAGTTCATGGAGCATGCCATCGAGATCTGGCAGGGCCTGCAGCTCCCTGCCCTCAACCTCAAAGCGCCGTGGTGGGGCTATTCGCTGGGCCACTGGACCGAGGAAGAGGAACAGGAAGCCGAGCTCGCGGTCCAGGGACGCCACTACGAAACCGGAGAGAAACAGAAGCAGTCGCGCCGGCGCTTCGGCGAATAGGGATTTGGCGAATAGGGATTTGGCGGAATGGAGAGCAGCACATCGGCAAGCAGCGCAACCGAACCCGCGGTTGCGCGGCCGGCGACCGTTCAGCGCTGCTCGAAGCGGCCGGACTCCGGATTGAAGAACTTCTCTTCAATATCCTTGTAGATGCGCGCCAGCCATTTCTCGGCGCGCTGCGCGCGATCATGATAATGATTGGTATCCGCCTCGAGTTCCCGGATGCGCTCCTCGGCAGCACGCAGCTGCATCGACAGCTTGTGTGCGAGCTCCATGGCGCGATCGCAATTGCTGTTCGCCGTCTCGGCGGCCTGCTGCAGCAACTCAATGATGGCCTGCCCCGAGCGATCGACGGGGTCGCCCTCGTCCCGCGCCTCGGCCCGATACGCTTTGGATGGAGCGAACGGGATGACTTTCTTGGAGGATTCGGGGATACGCTCACCACTCATCGTCGGCTCCAGGGAAGTCGGCTCCAGCGAACGGAACCATAGTACCAGTTCAGTCCAGAGCGAGGCCGTATCAAAATACCGCCGATAAATTGCCCCGCGATGTGGCAGAGGAGCCACTGCTTTGGTGGGAGGCCCTTTGGGCTCTCCCCGCCAAACGCTTGCCGCAGGGTAATTTGCACGGAAATGCAGGGAAATCGGTCGCCGCCGCTCACCGACCGGTCGGCCTGCCCATCGATCCGCGTGCCCAAGGCAAGCCCCTCCGGCTTTAAGTCGCCAGGAGCCGTCGCTCGGTCCCTTCGAGCACCAGACATGTCAACCGACCAGTCGAGTAGGCGCCGGTATCAATGTTGATCCGATTGGGCTTGAACTCCGGCTCGGCGACGGGCGTGTGGCCGTGAACGACAACTTTGCCGAAGTCGGCGGTGCTGGACAGGAACTCGCCGCGAATCGATAGCAAGTCTTCGTCCGTTTGCGATTCAAGCGGCACGCCGGGGCGGACACCGGCATGGCAAAAGAAATAGTCGCCGATGGTCGCGTTCTTTTCGAG
>DAIUEP010000053.1:22216-23709 GCA_036845065.1 Xanthobacteraceae bacterium
CCGTTCACCTTCGGTTGGCTGTGCGATTGACCGGGCGGCCCAGACTTGCTCTCAGTGGGCCCCTCTCGATGGGTCGGTACGAGCGCGCCGGGCCGGCGCTTTCTTGGAGCATCGCCTATGAAGATTGCAATGATCGGGACGGGCTATGTTGGCCTCGTTTCCGGGGCATGCATCGCCGACTTTGGCCACCAGGTGACCTGCGTCGACAAGGATGCCAGCAAGATTGCCGCGCTCAATGCGGGCGAGATCCCGATCTTCGAGCCGGGCCTCAAGGAGCTGGTGGGGTCAAATGTTCGGCAAGGGCGGCTGTCGTTTACCACGAGCCTGGCTGACGGGCTGGACGGCGCGGCCGCCGTATTCATTGCGGTCGGAACCCCGTCACGGCGCGGGGACGGACACGCGGATCTGTCCTACGTTTACGGCGTGGCGCACGAGATCGCCGCAGCGCTGAAAAACTTCACGATCATCATCACCAAATCGACGGTCCCGGTCGGCACCGGCGACGAAGTCGAGCGCATCATTCGCGAGCGGCGTCCCGACGTTGATATCGCGGTCGTGTCAAACCCCGAGTTTCTCCGCGAAGGCGCCGCGATCTACGATTTCAAGCATCCGGACCGGATCGTCATTGGCATCGAGGACGAACGGGCGAAGGCCGTCATGACCGAGATCTATCGCCCGCTGTTTCTCAACCAGGCCCCGATGCTTTACACCGGACGCAGGACGGCCGAGCTGATCAAGTACGCCGCCAATGCGTTCCTGGCGACCAAGATCACGTTCATCAACGAGATTGCCGACTTGTGCGAGCGGGTGGGCGCCGACGTGCAGGAAGTCGCGCGCGGCATCGGGCTCGACAATCGCATTGGAGCGAAGTTTCTGCATGCGGGACCGGGCTTTGGCGGCTCGTGCTTCCCCAAGGACGTCCGTGCGCTCATCAAGACCGCGCAGGATTACGATGTGCCGATGCGCATCCTCGAAGCGGTCGAGAGCGTCAATGACACCCGCAAACGCGCGATGGCGCGCAAGGTATCGGCAGCGTTCGCTGGTGTCATGCGCGGCAAGACGGTCGCGATCCTGGGGCTGACCTTCAAGCCGAATACCGACGACATGCGCGAAGCGCCCTCGATCCCGCTGATCATGGCACTTCAGGACATGGGCGCCAAAGTGCGCGTGCACGATCCGGAAGGCATGCAACAGGCCAAGCAGGTGCTGGCCGATGTGACCTATTGCGAAGGGCCGTATGATTGCGTGGAGGATGCGGATGCGGCCGTCATCGTGACCGAATGGGAGCAGTTCCGCGCGCTTGATTTCGATCGACTCAGAGATCTCATGGCATGCCCGGTGATCGTGGATCTGCGAAACATCTATCGTCCGGAGGACATGCAGCGGCTGGGCTTCGCTTATACCTGCGTCGGGCGCTCGTCAGCCTTTCAACCGGTCTCGGTCTATGTTCCGTCCGGACAGCCGGTTCGGTCGTCGGCAGATATCGCCAGCGC
>DAIUEP010000054.1:0-19879 GCA_036845065.1 Xanthobacteraceae bacterium
CGATCCCGAGGTCGTCTCGAATGTGTTGACGACGGAGGAGGAAGGCATCGCCATTGCGACCGGCGCGTGGCTTGGCGGGAGCCGGAGTGTCCTGCTGTTGCAGTCGAGCGGCGTCGGCAATTGCGTCAACATGCTCTCGCTGGTGACGATGACGCGCACGCCGCTCCTGATGCTGGTGACGATGCGCGGCGAATGGGCGGAGTTCAATCCCTGGCAGGTGCCGATGGGCCTTGCCACGGCACCGGTGCTCGCCGCGATGGGGATCCGTGTCATGCGCGCAGAAACGCCCGACGACCTGATCGAAACCGTCGAGGCCGCCGCGACTCTTGCGTTTGACGCGGAGCAGCAGATCGCGGTGCTGCTGTCCCAGCGTCTCCTCGGCAGGAAGAAGTGGTGAGCGCATGTCGATCGCCTTGCTCGATCGCCGTCAGGTCGTCGCCCGCTTGCTGGCGAAGCGGGACGGCCTGCTGGTCGTCACCGGCCTTGGCTCGCCGACCTACGACGTTCACGCCGCCGGCGACCATGACGGCAATTACTATCTCTGGGGTGCGATGGGCGCGGCTGCGCTGATCGGTCTTGGTCTGGCGCAGGCGCAGCCGGACCGCACCGTCGTCGTGATCACGGGTGATGGCGAGCAGTTGATGGGGCTCGGGGGCCTAGCAACCATTGCCATCACCAATCCGAAGAACCTGGTCGTCGTGGTCCTCGACAATGACCACTACGGCGAGACCGGCATGCAGGTAAGCCATACCGGACATGGCCTCGAACTCGCTTCGGTGGCGCAGTCGTGCGGGCTCACGGAAGCTCGCACGGTGCGCGACATGAGTGGCGTGGAGGAGGTTGCGCGCGCGCTGCACGCGCCCGCATCCGGCTCGCGCTTCTTTGCCATCAAGGTCAGGGCCGAGAACCCGCCGCGCTCGTTGCCACCGCGCGACGCGGTTCACGTCAAGAACCGGTTTCGCGCCCACCTGGGACTTGGCACGATGTGAGGTAGAGCGCGGCTCGCCGCGCCACCGGCTGGGAGGATGAGACCATGGTCGCACTGATGTCACGTTGCCTCTTGGCAGCGGCGCTTGCGTTGGGCCTCGCCATGTCCGCTGCCGTTGCGCAGGACTATCCGTCGCGGCCGGTCAAGATCCTGGTCGGGTTCGGCCCCGGCGGTCTCGGCGACATCGTCACGCGCGCGGTGGCGCAAAAACTCTCCGCCCAGATGGGCCAGCCGTTCGTTGTCGAAAACATGCCGGGCGCAGGCGGCATCACGGCGGCTGCGACCGCGGCGCGATCGCAGCCGGACGGCCACACCGTGCTGCTCGTCAGTGGACAGAATGCAACGGCTCCGCTGGTGTTCAAGTCGTTGCCGTTCAATCCTAGCACCGATTTCCGCATGGTCTCGACCGTCGCGAACTTCGACTTCGTCATCGTCGTCGACAAGTCGAGCCCACTGACCTCGATTGATGATCTCGTGGCGAGGGCCAAGTCTGCGCCCGAGCGGTTCAACTTCGGCACTATCAGCTCCGGCAGCCTGCAGAACCTGATGTCTCATCTGTTCGTGGCGCGCGCCGACCTGAAGGTCCCCACGGTGCCGTTCCGGACGACCGGCGAGCTCGTCGCGGCGCTGCTCGCCGGACAGGTTCAGGCTGGGGTCGAGACCGTGCCGGGCGTCGTCGGCCAGGTGCAGGCGGGACAGCTGCGGGCGCTTGCACTGTCCTCCGAGCGGCGGCGCCCGCTGTTCCCGGACGTGCCGACCGTCACCGAAAGCGGCGTCGCGGGCTACGAGGTCACGTCCTGGAACGGGTTCGTGGTCCCGGCGCGCACGCCCGATGCGATTGTTACGCGGCTCAATGCCGAGATCGCCAGGGCGATCACACAGCCCGACATGGCCAGGCGCTTCGCCGAGCTCGGTCTCGTGGCCAAGCCGAGCACGCCGCAGGAGATGCAGGCGGTCTACGATGCCGACGTGGAGCGCTGGCGCGCTGTCATCGAGCGCGCCAACCTCAGGCTCGAGCAGTGAACGCTTGCCGCCGTGGCCAGCCTCAATGGGACATCAGGGTCGGCACAGTCATGCTGCTGAGAATCGCGCGCGTAACGCCGCCCAGAATGAGCTCGCGCAGCCGCGAATGGCCATAGCCTCCCATCACCAGCAGGTCCGCGCCGGAGTCGGCCGCGTGTGACAGGATCACGCTCGCCACGTCGATGTCGCCTGACACGGTCCGCGTGACGGTCACATTCAGGCTATGGCGCGCAAGATGGTCGGCGATATCGGCGCCTGGAATCTCGTCGCTCTTCATCTTTCCGCTTTCGACGACCAAGACCTCCACCACCTTGGCGCGGGCCAGAATCGGCAAGGCGTCAGCGGCGGCGCGGGCGGCGGGCCGGCTGCCGTCCCAGCACAGCATGATCCGATCGGCCTTGAAGGGCGCCGTCTGGATGTAGGGCACCACCAGGACCGGCCGCCCGGAATCGAACAGGGCCTGCTCAACGATCAACGCTTCGGGGCCGTTCGCATCGGGCTCCGCCTGCGCGACCACGGACAGGTCGAATCGGCGCGCGATATGCGCAAACCGCGTCGCGGCGCCCGCGACCGTCGACTCGACGATGCGGGTCTCGGCAAGAACGGTCGCGAGGCGAGCCGCGCCGTCGAACCTGCTGACCGCCGCTTGGGCGGCACGCTCGTTCTCTTCCCGCTGCGACTCGATTACATCGGGCGGTACCCCGTCCATGAGGACGGTGGGTATGATCGGATCATATTGAAACGCGATGCCGGCGGCATGGGCCGTGAATGCGCTCGCAACCGAAAGCGCGTAGTCGGCGGCCGGATCGCGCTCGGCCGCAACCGAAAGATTGACGACAAGATCCCTGATCATGGTGGCTCCTTTATTCTAAGTTCTGTTCGAACGGCGTCTTCGACCTTGAGGAAGATCAAGATCGTAGCGCTTTTTTCGACCTGGCCTTAACCAACGCTCATAATCGGCGGCACTATCGCCACCGCCGGGTGGCGGCGGCGGCGCGAACGCGCGATTGCGCGAGCGCGAGCGCGGCGGCGCGCGGAAGCGTGTTGCTGCGGCGCGCCTCCTCCAGCACGGCCTGCGTGTTGGCCCGGATTCGCTCGTCGATATAGTCAAACGCCGCCTGCCGGGTGCCGCCGCGATACTCGATCGACGCGCAGATCACGCCGCCCGCGTTGGCGATGAAGTCCGGAATGACCAGCACGCCGCGCTCGTGCAGGGCCTGCTCGGCCTCGGCCGTGCAGGGGATGTTGGCGCCCTGCGGGATCATCCGGGTGTTCAACCGGCCGACGTTGTCGGCGCGCACGACGTCGGGGCGCGCGGCGGGGATCCAGATATCGCACGGAACATCGAGGATCGCGTCGCCGTCGAGCTTGCGGCCATGCGGATGGTCGCGCAGCGGATGGCCAGCATCCTTCAATGCGGTCAGCGCGCTCACGTCGAGCCCGGCCGGGTCGGCGAGCGTGCCGCCGCTGTCGCTCGCGCCGACGAGGATTGCACCTTTGTCTGCCAGGAAGCGCGCCGCATGCTTGCCGACCGCGCCGAAGCCCTGGATGACGACGCGCGCGCCCTTGAGCTCCAGATCGATGAAGCGCCGCGCCACGTCCACGCAGGCCGCGAGGCCGAATCCGGTGGCGCCGACCGTATCAAGAGGAATTCCGCCGACCGCCTCCGGCAGGCCGACCGCGCGGCCGGTCTCGTCCTTGATGAAGGCCATGCACAGCTCGTCGGTGCCCATGTCGGGCCCGGGGATGTAGTCGGAGAGGTCGCCGATCGCGCCCGCAAAGGCGCGAATGAGACGCTCCTTCTGCTCGGCCGGCATATGCGGGTCCGCGAAGATCACCGACTTGCCGCCGCCATGCGGCAATCCAGCGGCGGCGTTCTTCAACGTCATGGCGCGGGCGAGCCGAAAGCACTCCTCGACCGACACGTCCGGCGCCATGCGCACGCCACCGACCGCCACGCCGCACGCCGTGTTGTCGATGACCACGATTGCCTTCAGGCCAGCCGATGCGTTGTGGATGTGAATGATCCGGGCTGGGCCGAGCGCATCGGCAAAAGCAAAGGGGTCGGCCATGGCTACTCCTTGACGTCAGGTGGGTCGTTCAAGATCGGCGAGGGCCGCCCGCATGAAACGGGCAGCCTCGCCGCCATTGACGGCACGATGGTCGAAGGTCAGCGACAGCGGAAGCGTGCGGCGCAGCTCGATCGCGTTTCCGCGCGCAGCCGGGCGCTGCCCGATACGGCCGGCGCCCACGATCGCGACCTGCGGCGGCACGATGATGAGGGCTGCATGGGTGCCAGCGATGGTGCCGAAGTTCGACAGCGTCAGGGTCGGTTGGCGCAGATCCGCGGGCGTGAGGGTGCGAACGCGCACCGCCTGCTTGAGCGCGTCGATCCGCTGCCGCAAGTCGGCCGAGGTCGCTTGGGCGACATCGCGCAGGACCGGAACGAACAGGCCGTCCGGGCTGTCGATCGCCAGGCCGAGATCAACACGATCGTTCTTGCGCAAGGCGTTGGTCGCACCGATGAAGCTCGCGTTGAGCGTCGGTTCGGCGGCGCAGGCCGCCGCAATCGCCCGAATCAAGCGGACCGTGACATCCTCCTGCGCGCTCCATGTCGCGATATCGGCCTCGTCGTGCAGGGTCGCGTGCGCGACCTCGCGCCAGGCTCGCGCCATGTTGAGCGCCATGGTTCGGCGGGCGCCGCGCAAAGGGATGTCCTGGGCCGTGCCGGCAACTGATGCGTCCACGTCGGCCATGGTCACGGAACCGCCTGGTCCGGACGGGGTCGTGCGCGCGAGATCGACGCCAAGCTCGCGGGCGCGTGCGCGCACCGCCGGAGCGGCGCGCGGGCCAGCGCTCCGTTCAGTCGGTGTGGGAGCGCGGGCTTCAGCGCCTGGACGTGTCGGCGTCGACGGCTTCGGGGTTTCGAGCTCGCCCACGACAGTGCCGGCGTCAGGGTGCGGGCCCTCCTCGAACAGCAGCAGCGGTGAGCCGACGGCGACGCGCTCGCCCGGCTTTGCCAACAGTTGCGCAATGCGCCCGGCTTGCGGCGAGGGGAGTTCCACCACCGCCTTGGCGGTTTCCACCGACAGGAGCGGCTGGTCGACCACGACATGGTCGCCCTCGGCGACGTGCCAGGCCACGATTTCGGCATCGGGCAAGCCTTCGCCCAGGTCGGGGAGCTTGAACGCGGTCATGTGTAGGCCACCGTCCGGCGGACCGCCGCCATGATCCGCTCGACGCTCGGCATGTAGAACGACTCGGTGCGCGGATAGGGCATGACGGTGTCGTAGCCGGCGACGCGCTCGATCGGGGCAAGGAGGCTCGTGAGCGCATGCTCGGCAACCCGCGCCGCGATCTCGGCGCCGAAGCCACAGGTCAGCGGCGCCTCCTGCACGACGACCATGCGGCCGGTGCGCGTCACGGCATCGAGAATGGTCGCGTCATCGAGCGGCTTGAGGGTCGCGACGTCGATCACCTCGGCCTCGATATTGTCGTCCGATAGGCGCTCTGCCGCTTCCAGCGTCTCCTTCAGCATGGCGCCCCAGGAGACGAGCGTGACGTCGCGGCCGCCGCGCAGGACGACGCAGCGTTCGAGCGGCAATCCGGCGCCATCGTCGGCGACCTCCTCGCGGGTCGTGCGATAGAGCCTGGTCGGTTCCAGGAACACGACCGGGTCGGGATCCCGAATGGCCGAGAGAAGGAGCCCATAGGCCCGCGCCGGCGACGACGGGATCACGACCTTGAGTCCCGGAATGTGGGCGAACATCGCCTCCGGGCTCTCGGAATGATGCTCGACCGCATGGATGCCGCCGCCCGCCGGAGAGCGCAGCACCATCGGGCAGGTCAGGCGGCCACGCGTGCGCGTGCGCAGGCGCGCTGCGTGATTGAGCAGCTGATCGATGCAGGTATAGGCAAAGCCGGTGAACTGGATCTCGGCGACCGGAAGAAATCCCTGCGCCGCAAGTCCAACCGAGACTCCCGCGATCGCGGCCTCAGCGAGCGGCGTGTCGAGCACCCGATATGCGCCATAGAGCTGATGGAGGCCGTCGGTGGCGCGGAACACGCCGCCATCAACTCCCACATCCTCGCCCAGCACCAGGACGCGCGTATCGTCCGCCATGGCGCGGCGCAACGCCAGGTTCACCGCCTGCACCAGGTTGACCTCAGGCATGGGCATCCGCGGCCGGGAAGCCGGCCGCCTCGATCTGCCCGACAAGGTCGGCCGGGAGCCGTGCGTAGGTGTGGTCGAACATCGCGCGCGGCGGCAGCGGGGAGGTCCGCAGAAATGCGGCTGCCGCCGTTTCGACCTGCTGACTGCAGGCGTGTAGCAGCTGTTCCTCCTGCTCCTTGCCCCAGGCGCCGAGGCTCACGAGATAGTTGCGCAGCCGCAGGATCGGCTCCTCGGACCAATGGTGGCTGACCTCGGCGTCGTCGCGATAGCGGCTGGCGTCGTCGGCGGTGGTATGATCACTGAGGCGGTATGTCATCGCCTCGATGAGAGTTGGCCCGTCCCCGTTGCGCGCGCGATCAAGCGCGGCTTCGACGGCCAGCCGGACCGCGATGACGTCATTGCCGTCGACTTGCTCACCCGGCATTCCGGCCGCGATCGCCTTCTGCGCCAGGGTCGCGGCGCTTGTCTGCTTCGTGACCGGCACGGAGATCGCCCAGCCATTGTTGCTCACCACGAAGACCACAGGCAATGTCCAGACGCCCGCCATGTTCAATGCCTCGGCAACGTCTCCTTTCGAGGTTGCGCCATCGCCGAAGACGCAAACCGCAACGCGGGGCTCCTTCCGCAGCCGGAACGCCAGCGCGACGCCGACCGCATGCGGCGCATGCGATCCGACCGGAACGCAGTTCGGAAAGTCGGCTGTCGCTCTGGAGAAATCGTTGCCGCGCTCGTCGCCGCCCCAATAGAGGAACAGCTCTTCCAGGCTGACACCGCGGCCAAGTTGCGCGCCATGCTCGCGGAAACTTGGCAACAGCACGTCATCGGGCCGCATCGCGGCGGCGATACCGACGCCAACAGCTTCCTGGCCGAGCGACGACGCGTAGGTGCCGAGGCGCCCGGTTCTTTGCAGCGCGACGGCTTTGGCATCGAAAGTGCGCGTCAACGTCATCGCGCGATAGAGCGACGTCAACGCATCGACGTCTTTGGCAAAGGCCGGAAGCGGCGCGACAACCTTGCCCGAGGCGTCAAGCACGCGCGTTGACGAGATTGTGAATTCGGCCACTGTGGTCATTGTAGGCGGAATGGATCCCGCTATTGGGACGGACAGTTTCATACGAAACCAGGGGCGTGGGGTTGATTTGGCTCAAATCACGGCGGCCTAGTCGCGCTTAGTTGTTCTTCCAGGTTTTGAAGCTGGTTCGCTGACACCTTGGCCGGAGAGAACGCCGATGATCACCACCCCGACACTGTCGATCTCGCCGGAGAAGGTGTGCTTTATCATCGTCAAGGCGCGGGAATTTGACGCGAAGGATGTCGTGACCGATCCCGACCCGGCATCGAACGCCAGTGACGACTCGATGATGTCGGTGCTGGAGGATCATCGGGACGACCCGACATCGCAGGAGATCACCTCGTTCATCAATGCGATGACCGAGGACGAGCAGATCGATCTCGTCGCTCTGACCTGGCTCGGCCGTGGCGATGCCGAGCTCTCCGATTGGGATCAACTGCGCGCAGAGGCAAGCCGTCTGCACAACGCACGAACCGCCGCCTATCTGCTCGGCAAGCCGATGCTGGCCGACCATCTTGAGGAAGGGCTGTCCCAGTTTGGCTGCTCATGCGAAGAGTTCGAGATGGGGCATCTGTGAAGGTGCCGGGGGCAGCATTGTCCTTGGCGCCGGCCATAGCCAAGATCGGAGCCCATCAGGAGAGCTGGAGCGCTGCGTGACGTGGTCATGATTGTGAGTATGATCAGTGCCGCATGAAATTCAGGATTGCGCGCTCACGCTCCCGTGAGGCCTCTCGCGCGTTGCGGCGGCGCTTGGCTGCATTACCACGCCATGTTGTTCAGCGGCGACCCAACTTGGAACGACGCCGCCCTTCGACGCGCGGTAATAGTATGATGGCGGCGCGAGCGGGGATTCTCCCGGCCGTCGCGGCAGGATGATCCTGCCGACGGGCTGCTCCATGTTGCGCCCGATCGTGCCCTCTTCCGGGTGCCTGATGCCAACGCGAATCGGATCACCGTCGTCCGCAGGCATGGTCGACCAAGGCGTGCTGAGGTCGTTCATTTGTTCCTTACCCCCAATTCCGACGTCTCACGGACATTGTTTTCAGGGCGGTCGACACGTTCGACGTCGCGGATCGACTTGCGCCGCAGCCTCTTGGTCGAGCGCTTCCCGCCGGCAAAGACGTCGCGATCGCCCTGAGCCAAGTCCAGATTGCCTCGCATCGCCATCTCGCGCAGATGATCGCGCAAGTGCCGATCGCTCATCGGCTTACCAAAAGCCTTGAGATCGGCTGCCACCTTGGCAACCACGTCATCGTGGCCGGGACATTGCTGATCGGCGAAGTGGACAGACCATGCATAGGTCTCGAGCGCGTTGCCTCGTAGTCCTATTCGGCGTCCCGCCCACAATCCGAACAGAATGTTTCGGCGCGCGATCTCGCCATCGCGCGTGTCGTAGTCAATCTGGACGGCGTGGTCCTCTCGATTCTCTTCGCTCGTCATGGCTTTCTCCTTCCTCGTCTTGTCTGTCGCCCAAGCGATCGCGCCAAGTATGCGCGAGCGCCTGATAGTGAATCTCCTCAAGCTGGCGGCGCACCCGTCATCGCCGCCCGGGGGCGCGGCGCCACTCGTCTCGTCTTCCAGATCGAGACGAGCATGCCGCTTGCCAGCAGGCCAATCGTGACGCCGAGCGAGATCGCCGGGTCGATCTTTCCGTAGATGACGTTGAAGAAGATTTTCGCTCCGATGAATATGAGCACCAGCGCGAGCGCGTACTTCAAGTAGCGGAACCGGTGCATGCTGGCCGCAAGCGCGAAATAGAGCGCGCGCAGCCCCAGGATGGCGAAGATGTTGGAGGTGTAAACGACATAGGGATCGGTGGTAATCGCCAGCACCGCCGGAACGCTGTCGACCGCAAAGATGACGTCGACAAACTCGATCAGGAGCAGCGCAACGAAGAGGGGTGTCGCGAACCACACGAGTCGGCCGGTCGCGGGGTGCGGCTCGCGCGAGAAGAATGCCTGGCCACGCAGGCCGTCGGTGAGACGCAGATGTCGACGCAGAAAGCGCAGCATCTTGCTGTCGGCGATGGTGGCGGGCTTGTCCCGCACCAGCAGCATCTTTACTCCAGTCAGAATGAGCAGCCCGCCGAAAACAAACAGCACCCAGGCGAACTGCGAGACCAGCGCGGTTCCGAAGCCGATGACGATGGCACGCAGCACGATGACGCCGAGGATGCCGTAGAAGAGCACGCGGTGCTGTAGGTAACGCGGCACCGCGAGGGCGGTGAAGATCATCGAGATGACGAAAACATTGTCGAGCGCGAGGCTCTTCTCGACCAGAAATGCGGTGAGATAGTCGATTCCGGATTCGGCGCCCGCCGACCACCATACCCAACCGCCGAAGACGAGGGCGACCGCGATATAGCCTGCGGACAGCAGGAGGCTCTCGCCAACCGGGATCTCTCGCGTCTTGCGATGCAGAATGCCGAGGTCAAATGCCAGCAAGGCGGTTACGATGCCGCCGAACAGCAGCCATGCCCATAGAGGCTTGCCGAAATAGTCGACTGCAAGGACAGGGGTGAGCTCCAAGAGATCCTCCAAATGCAGATGCGCGGTTCGCGCAATAGCACGTGAGGGATCCGACATCGCAGCAGGCGTTGTTGCTGCCAGAGGGGCCCGGATCCATTGCCTTGTAGTAATGATGCGGCTTCAGGCGCACCGCAATCGAAATCGGCATGTATTGAGTTTCTCAATGAGGTCGATTGAGCCGACCGGGGCAAGGAAGCTGGTGTTGCAACGCTTGTCCGTCATCATAGATCGAAGACGCTCACTTCCGGGTCCTGCGGCGATCCGGGTGCATCGTGATGTCCGACAATGGTTGATGCGGGATTGGTTCTATGCGCGTCGAGACATCGTGGTTTCTACCCTGCCGGACGATGCGGGCTTTGGAGCGGAGCGCAGGGCTGAAGCGAGTTACCCACGCAGCACGTCACGACGGTGGCTGGGAGCGTGTGCGGCCGGTGCGAGCCGGGAGGAGGTGTGGCGATGGCCTATGAGCCGAAGGCGCCATACGCAATCCGGCAGTTTGAGATCGAGGTCTGGATCCCGCTGAAAGTCTTCGGGCTGGACGTCTCGTTCACGAACATCTCTTCAGCCATGCTGACAACGGTCATCCTCGTTAGCCTGTTCTTTTGGGCCGCGACACGGAGATTGTCGACGATCCCCAGCCGGGTCCAGGCGGGGGCAGAAATCATTTACGACTTCGTGGAAAAGACGGTAATCGACACCGCGGGTGCAAATGCCAAGGTCCATATCCCTTTCATCTTCACACTTTTCGTTTTCATCCTGTTTGGGACGCTGATTGGCCTGTCCCCAATGAAAGAAACATTCACAACTCATCTCGTGGTCACGGGCGCGCTCGCCTTCATGGTGTTCGCGCGGGTGGTCGATGCCGGATTTCGGGAGCACGGCGCGCTGTTCTTCCGGCAATTTCTCCCCGGCGGGACACCCATGTGGTTGGCGCCCATGATCGTTCTGGTCGAAGTGATCTCCTACCTGGCTCGGCCGATTACGCTCGCCGTGCGGCTGTTCGCGAACATGTTCGCCGGGCACATGCTGATCAAGCTTTTTGGCGACTTCGCCGCGATGATGGTCGATCGCCTCGGGCCGATCGGGGTCCTGGCCGCATTGGCGCCGGTCGCAATGATGGTCGTTCTGTACGCATTCGAGGTCATGGTCGTCCTCATCCAGTCGTACATCTTCATACTGCTGACCAGTGTCTACCTCCGCGGTGCGATGCAAGCTCACTAGAAATGTTGACCAGGAGAAGACCATGTCCGATCTGGCCGTAAAGTATCTGGCGATCGCCATCGCGATGTTGCCGCTTGCCGCCGTCGCGGTTGCGCTCGGCCGGATTTTCAGTGAATGGATCAGCTCGGTGGCACGCAATCCCGGCGCGCGCGATGCCGTCCAGCAAACCGGCTTACTCGGCTTTGCACTTACCGAGGCCATCGCGCTTTTTGCCCTGATTCTGATCCTCATCATGATGTTCGTGATCTGATCCGGGTTTAAGGAGCGAAGCGTGCGGCGTGCATAGTCGGGGCAGTCGGCGACGATGTCTCATATGGCTCGTCAGGTTCAGGCACGCCGATGGTGTCGTGATGCGCCGAGGGGTTGGCAGGCGACTCCATTGAATAGTTGAATTGGTATCAGTTGAAGAACTCATTTCTTTAATCACTCGCAGCGCGTCATAAGTTCGGCTTAGGTGAACAGACGGTATTCAACCTTAGAAGCGGAGATTGGAAATGAACCCGATGAAGACCATTACAGCCAGTGCGGTTGCGCTTGCGCTCTCCATGTCGGTCGTGAAGGCGGCGGATATCGTTGAGACGGCCATCGGCGCCGAGTCTTTCAAGACGCTCGTCACAGCAGTCAAAGCGGCTGACCTTGCCAAGACGCTCCAAGGACCCGGCCCGTTCACAGTCTTTGCGCCGTCGGATGAAGCCTTCGCCAAGCTCCCGCAGGGCACGGTGGAAAACCTGCTCAAGCCCGAGAACAAGGGCCAGCTGGTGGCTATCCTCACCTATCACGTCGTGCCCGGAAAGGTGATGTCGAAAGACCTCGCGGGCAAGACGTTGGCGAAGACGGTTCAGGGTGATGAAATCTCGGTCGACGCAACCGATGGCGTTAAGGTCGATAATGCCAAGGTGATCAAGGCCGATATCGAGGCCTCGAACGGCGTCATCCATGTCATCGATACGGTTATCATGCCGAAGATGTGATCTGGCAATCTGAGCCTGGGCTCGCGATGCCGCAGCCGGTCGATGGAATGATGCTCGTCATCCATCGGCTGGCTGTCGGTTGATGTAGGAGCTTACAGCAAGGTAGGGGAAGCACTCCGGATTAGTGTCGCTTGAAGTACTGGATCGCGCGCTCGTGCTTGAGCGCGTCTTCGCGCGTTGCAAAGGTGCCGAGATTGCGGCGCTTGCCGGTCTTTAGATTCTTTTTGCGGGAATAGAGACGGTATTTGCCGGACGGGAGCTTGCGGATCATGGTCGCTTGCCTCCAGTAGGTTTGCTGCGCCTCACCTGAAGAGGTCGCGCCCGCGTCCTAGTTCGTCGCGCCCGCGATCTGGCCGCGCCAGTGTGGGGGCCGGGCTGGCGCGCTCGATGGCGGATTGATGATGTCATCGCTGATGACGCGCGAGCCGTCGGGCCGATGCTGGAACACCAGCTTGCGGTGGTGAAAGGCCTCCAGCTCCGGCCGATGCGCGATGCTGATGATGGCGGCATCCGCAAGATGGTCCGCGACTAGCAGCATCAGCTTCTCCTGGGCGGCGGGATCGAGCGCCGAGGTTGCTTCATCCATGATCACGATGTCGGGCTGGTGCAGCAGCAGCCGCACAAAGGCCAAGCGCTGCTTCTCGCCGCCAGAGAGGATGTGGTCCCATGCCGCGTCCTGATCGAGCCGATCGATCAGATAGTCCAGGCCAACGTGCTGCATCAGATCGCGCAGGCGCTCGTGGGGTATTGTGTCGGACGATAGCGGATAGGTCGCGGCGCGCCGCAGCGAGCCCAGCGGGATGTAAGGACGTTGCGGCATGAGGAACAGCTTGGCGCCGCGGCGGATCGCGATTTCGCCCTGGCCCCACGGCCACAGGCCGGCGATCGCGCGCACCAGCGTGCTCTTGCCGGTCCCCGATTCGCCGACGACCAGTACGCGCTCGCGCGGCTCGATCGAGACGTCGGCGTCATTGATGACGGCCGTGCCGTCGTCCAGCGTGACCGAGAGATCACGCAGGCGTAGCGCCGGACCTTCAAGCGCGGTCCTGCGGATCGCCTCGACCTCGCCGGGTTTGCCGACCGCTTCGAGGTGATCGAGCGCCGCCATCAGGGTGGCGACGCGGCGCAGCGACGCCATCCAGTCGGCGAAGCGGGGATAGTTGTCGACCAGCCAATTGAAGGAGGACTGGACCTGCACGAAAGCGGCGGCGGCCTGCGTGACCTCGCCGAGCGTCATGGTGCCGTCGAGATATTTCGGTGCGCAGAGGATCAGCGGAATGGTCGGCGCCAGCAGATAGTTGGCGTTCGTCACCACGGCCGAGCGCATGTGCTGATGGGAATAGAGCCGCCAGTGCGCGATCACCTTACCCAGGCGCTGGCGCAGGCCGCGGCGCTCCTCGTCTTCGCCGCCCAGGAGCGCGATGCTCTCGCCGTTCTCGCGCAGACGGGTCAGCGCATAGCGAAACTCGGCCTCGGCCTGGCTGGTCGCCTCCGACACGGCGACGAAGCGGTGGCCGATCAGCAGCATGCCGAGCGTCATCAAGGCCGAATAGCCGATCGCCGCCACCACCAGGTAGCCCGGAATGACGATCGCCGCGTCGGGCGCGCCCACGGCTATGCTTCCGCCGACGGCCCAGAGCACGCCGATGAATGTGATCGCGGTGATGATCGAATTGAAAATGCCGAGCGAGAAGTCGACCGGCGGATCGGTCGCGATGCGCGCGTCGTCGGTGATACGGCTTTCCGGAACGTGATGCTCGCCTCTCAAGAGGTTGAGCTGGTAATAGTGCCCGTGCGCCAGCCATTGGTTCATGATGCGGTCGGTCACGAAGGCGCGCCATTCGCGCTGCATTTTCATGCGGCCGTAGACCGCCATGACGGCCAGCCCGACGGTCGCGAGCGCGAGCGGCATGAAGACGAACGCCTGCACCAGGACAGCGTCACCGTCCTTCTTCTCAATGGCGTTGAAGAGGTCGCGGTTCCAGATATTGAGGCGGTATTGGACGAAAAGCTGGATCAACACGATGGCGATCAGTGCGGTCGTGAGGACCCAAGCCGTGACCCTTGTCTCTTTGAGCCAAAAGCCGCGCCCGGCGGTCCAGAACCTGCCGATCAACGCCCGGCGTGGCGGTGCCGGATGAGCATTCTTCTCCATGATGGCATGCTTGCTGCAATTCGGCGTTCCGGGATTGAGGCAGATCAAACCCAGCCAAGCCTGTCAGGGTGCCGGGCTAAGCAGGAACCCCGTTGCATCGTTCTTCGGGCTCTGGAACAAAAGCCGGGGCTGGCTTGTTCTCATTGCGAAACGCGTCTGAGATGCGAACTGCAAGTAGCATCCACGGTTTCGAGCGAGGGCCCTCGTCTCGTCTTGTTCGTCGTGTTGATCCTGTTGGCAGGTCCGGCGGAATCGCCAAGCCTCCAGCAGTGTTTTTGATGTCTTACGCGGAAGCCGGCACTCGGCCTATTTTTTCCATTGCGCAGGCTGCGCGTGGATGTCATTCGCGATCTTTAGAATGAGCCTCCACCGGCAACGAACCGCAAGATCCCGCGGAACCACGATCGCGCGAATGGGTTGCAGGAAGACCGAACGCGGTCGCGCCTGGATGGCGCTAATCGTCAGTTCAACGGACCAAGAGCATGGCTCTCAAAGCGCTTGCCTTCAATTGTACGCTCAAGCGATCGCCCGCGCCTTCGTCCACCGACAAGCTGTTGCGCGAGCTCCTCGGCGCGCTCTCCGATCTCGGCGTGACCGGAGATATTGTTCGTGCGGTCGACTACGACATCAAGCCGGGCGTCAGCTCGGACGAAGGCGAGGGGGACGCCTGGCCGGCGCTACGCAGGCGCATCACGACGTGCAATATTCTGATTATCGGCTCGCCGATCTGGCTGGGTCAGCCCTCAAGCGTCGCAAAGCGCGTCCTGGAGCGGATGGACGCCTTCCTGGGGGAGACAGACGACAGGAGGCGCATGCCCTCATATGGCAAGGTCGGCATCGTAGCCGTCGTGGGCAACGAGGATGGCGCGCATCACGTGGCCGCCGAAATTCTGCAAGCGCTTTTGGAAGTCGGTTTCACTGCTCCGGCGGGCGGTGTCACCTATTGGGTTGGCGAGGCGATGGGCTCGGTCAACTACATCGATCTGAAGACCACTCCGAAGGAGGTGGCCGAGTGGACGCCGATGCTGGCGTCCAATGCGGCGCACCTGGCGCGTCTCCTCGATGAGCAGGGCTATCCTGGCAAAGACTGAAGCGTGCTCCGCGCTTATGCCCTCATCGCGTCGACGCCGCATTGGGCGCGGTTGCCGTAGTCCGCCAGACCTTGTTGCCGACGTCGTCCGCCACCAACAGGCCACCGCTGCGATCAACCACCACCCCAACCGGGCGGCCGAGCGCCTCCTCGTCGGCGCTGACGAATCCGGTCAGAACGTCCAGCGGCTTGCCGGTCGGGCGGCCATCGACGAAGGGAACAAAGATCACCTTGTAGCCGCTGCGCGGTGCCCGGTTCCAGGAGCCGTGCTGGCCGACGAACGCGCCGTTGCTGTAACGCTCCGGCATGCGCGCGCCTTGGGCGAAGGTCAGCCCGAGCGAAGCCGTGTGAGTGCCGAGCGCATAGTCGGGAACCAGCGCCTTTGCCACGAGCTCCGGCTGTTGCGGCGTGACGCGATCGTCAACATGCTGACCATAGTAGCTAAACGGCCAGCCGTAAAAGCCGCCGTCCTTTACCGAGGTGAGATAGTCGGGCACGAGATCGCTGCCGAGCTCATCACGCTCGTTCACCACCGTCCAAAGCGCTCCCGTCTGCGGCTCCCACGCCATGCCGTTGGGATTTCGCAAGCCCGAAGCGAACAGCCGCTTTTGGCCGCTCGTCGGATCAACCTCCCAGATCGCGGCCCGCCCTTCTTCCTTGTCCAGCCCGTTTTCGCCGACGTTGCTGTTCGACCCGACCGTCACGTACAAGCGCGATCCATCGCGGCTCGCGATGAGAGTCTTGGTCCAATGATGATTGAGGGGACCGGCGGGCAAGTCGGTGACCTTGGTTCCGGGCTGGGTGATCTGAGTGGCACCGTCCACATAGGGAAAACGCATGATGGCATCGGTATTGGCGACGTAGAGATCGCCTCCGATCAGCGTCATGCCGAACGGTGAATTGAGCCCCTGCAGGAAGACCGTCCGCGTCTCCGCCACACCATCGCCGTCCGCGTCGCGAAGGAGGGTGATCCGGTTTGCGCTCGGCACCGCGGCGCCCGCGCGCTTCAGCGCCATGCCGACGAAGAATCCCTTGATGCCGTTGCCTTCCTCCGGCCGTGAGGGCGCGTTGGTCTCGGCAACCAGCACATCGCCATTAGGCAGGACGTAGAGCCAGCGCGGGTGATCGAGCCCGCTTGCAAAGGCATTGACGGCTAACCCGGGCGCGGCCTTCGGCTTGGCGCCTTCCGGCCAGCCTTTGGCAGTCGCAATATTGACTGTCGGGATGAACGTCTTGGTCGGTGGCGGCAGCGTGGGGTTTGGGCCAAAGGTCGCTTCTTCCGGGATATTGGCGGATTCGCCGCAGCCCGCGAGCGTGAGGGCCACTGCGCCGGCAGCAATGAGATCGCACAATTGCTTTGCAGTCATGGCCTCGCTCCTGGGTCCGCATGTTCCAATGAGTTGAACGCGGCTTGTCGGCAAGGGTTCCGCCGCGGTGCTTGCCTATCGCTGTGTCCACGGCGTTGCGGCGAGCGGCGCCGGAACGATTCAGTAAATCGGTCGTTTCATCCCTGCTCCCACAAGCACGGGACGCTGGCTTTTGGCCCGGAGCGTCAGGAGGTTGCCCATGCGCGACGAAGTGCGCGACGAGGTGCGCGACGATGATTGTCAGTCCGGGCTTTCGCGCCACGCTCACAGCCGGAGAAACTTCCTCATGGTCACAGCATCCACGGCGGTCGCGCCGACGATCGGGCGCGCCCTGACGGCCGAGGCGGCGCCAGCGCCCGCCCGCCGCATCGAACCGCGCGAGCCGCTTGGTCTCACACTCGAGATCAACAGTCGCGACCACCGCGTTGTGCTTGATGCGCGCACGACGTTGCTCGATGCGCTCCGCGATCACCTCGGATTGACCGGCAGCAAGAAGGGCTGCGACCACGGGCAGTGCGGCGCCTGCACCGTGTTGGTGGGTGGCCGGCGGGTGCTGGCGTGCCTGACGTTGGCGGCAAGCGTCCAGGGTCGTTCCGTCACCACCATCGAGGGGCTGTCGGGCGCGCAGGGAGAGCTGCATCCGATGCAGCAGGCCTTCATCGATCACGACGCCTTCCAGTGTGGGTATTGCACGCCCGGGCAGATCATGTCGGCAATCGGATGTGTGAACGAAGGCCATGCCGAAAGCGATGCCGCGATCCGCGAATATATGAGCGGAAACTTGTGTCGATGCGGTGCCTATCCCAACATTGTCGCGGCCGTGAATCAGGCCAAATCCAGCGCCCCAATCTGAAGGACAAGCCCATGCGTCCCTTCCTGTTCGACGCGGCTACCACCCCGGGCGAGGCCATTCAGGCGGCGCAGGGATGGAGCGGCTCGCCGGAGAGCCGCGTGCATTTCCTTGCAGGTGGTACGACCCTGATCGACCTGATGAAGCTTGACGTCATGCGTCCGGGGCACGTGATCGACATCAACGCACTCGGAGCCTCCGATTTGGGCCGGATCGCCGTCGGCGAAGGCGGCCTTTGGATGGGAGCGCTGGTGCGCATGGCGGAGGCTGCCGAGCACCCGCACATCAATCGCGACTTCCCCGCGATTGCGCAGTCCCTGCAGCTTGCCGCCAGCCAGCAGATCCGCAACATGGCAACGCTTGGCGGCAATGTCCTGCAGCGGACCCGATGCCCCTATTTTCGCGATGTGTCCTATCGCCAGTGCAACAAGCGCGCCCCCGGCTCCGGATGTGCGGCGCTCGACGGGTTCAATCGCTCGCATGCCGTTCTCGGAACCAGCGATCAATGCATCGCTACCTATCCTGGTGATCTGGCGCAAGCGCTGATCGCGCTTGATGTGGTCGTCGAAATTGCCGGGCCGCGCGGTGTGCATCGTATTCCATTCGCAGACCTGCATCGCGAGCCCGAGGACACACCGGAGATCGAATCGGTCATCCGGCCGGGCGAGCTTCTTATCTCCTTCTTCGTCCCGGCCAAGGCTTGGGCGCGCCGATCGGTGTTTCTCAAGGTGCGCGACCGGGAGTCTTATGAGTTCGCGCTGGCCTCCGCGGTTGTGGCGCTCGATCTTGACCAGGGCGTTGTGCGAGATGTGCGGATTGCGCTTGGTGGGGTGGCCACCGTGCCCTGGCGCGCGACCGCGGCGGAGGCCGCGCTCAGGGGCAAGGCTCTCGACGACGTCACGAAAGATGCCGCCGCGCAGGCCGCCTTCGCGGACGCGCAGGCGCACGAGCACAACGCCTTCAAGATCGAGCTGGGCAAGCGAACGTTGAGACGCGCGATCGAGCAGGCCGCCGCGATGGAGATCTGATGATGAACGCCGCAGCACCCCAGCCCAAGGACAATATGGGCGCGCCCGTGCCGCGTTACGACGCGCGCTTGAAGGTCACCGGTGAAGCCCGCTATCCGTCCGACATGCCGGTGACCAATCCTGCCTACGCGTTCCTGGTGACCAGCAGCATCGCCAAGGGCGAGCTGACGGCCCTGGATCTCGCCGAAGCGCGCGCGGTCGCAGGCGTCATCGATATCCTGACGCGCGATGACACGTCAGCGCTCAAGAGCGGCAAGTTCGGGGAGGGCGCTGCGACGTCGATCGATCAACTGGGTCCCGAGATCATGCATGACGGCCAGATTATCGCGCTGGTGCTGGCCGACAGCTACGAAGCCGCCCGCGAGGCGGCCTACAAGGTCCATGCGACGTACGCGCCATCGCGGCCGAGCGCAACCTTTGGCTCAGACGGCCTGGTGATCGAGGACGCCACCAAGGCCTCCGCGCAGCATCGCGAGCTGCCGAACAAGGGTGACGCCGAGGCCGCGCTCGCCGCCGCGGACGTCACGATCGACGCGGAATACGGCACCCCGACGCAGCATCACAATCCGCTTGAGCTGTTCTCCACCACCTGCGTGTGGGAAGGCGACAAGCTCACCGTCCACGAGCCGAGCCAGTTCGTCTATGGCCTCAAGAACGGCGTCGCCCAGCGCCTCGGCATCGATGCCGACAAGGTTCATGTGATGAGCCATTTTGTCGGCGGTGCGTTCGGGTCCAAGGGCACCATGACGCCGCGCACCGCGCTCATTGCGTTCGCGGCCCGCAGGCTCAACCGCCCGGTCAAGCTCGTTGCCACGCGCGATCAGGGGTTCACCATCGCGACCTATCGGGCCGAGACGCGCCATCGCGTGCGGCTCGGCGCCCGGCGCGACGGAAGATTGGTCGCTTACAGTCACGAAGGCTGGGAGGTGAGCTCGAGACCCGACCCCTACGTGGTGGCGGGCGTCAAGGAGAGCGCGCACCTCTATGCCTTTGGCGAGGTGGCGACCAAGGTCAACATCGTGCGGGCCGACCGCAACACGCCGGGCTTCATGCGCTCGCCCCCGGTGGTGCCTTATATCTTCGCGCTCGAGAGCGCGATGGACGAGCTGGCGATCAAGCTTGCGATCGATCCGGTGGAGCTGCGCCGCATCAATGACACCATGACGGATCCCGTCACCGGCAAGCCATGGTCGAGCCGCTCGTTGATGACGTGCTACGACCAGGCCGCCGACGCATTCGGCTGGAAGCGGCGCGACCCGCGGCCCGGATCGATGCGTGATGGCGACTGGATGGTTGGCTGGGGATGTGCGAGCGCCGTCTACCCGACCCATGTCGGGGCGGCGACCGCGCGGGTGCGCCTGCTGTCGGATGGCAGCGTCCGCGTGCAGACCGCCGCCCACGAGATCGGCAAC